>JAFVQL010000058.1 GCA_017504785.1 Clostridia bacterium
GAACGCCCCTACGAAGATGATTTTCTATCGGCAGGTAAACCTGCTTTACGGGAGGCACCCCTTTGGGTGCTTTTTTGCTTTTGGTGCGGCGTTCGGTCACCGTTCGCAAAACAACTCGCTGGGTTGTTTTGTTCACTGCTTCGAATCCCTTGTTTGAATGCCGAGGCATAAAAAAAGCAGACAACTAATGTTGTCTGCTTTTTTTATGGCACGGCGTAAGGGATTCTTCTTGATTTTTGCTCGATGTTTTGAATCAGATCTAAGGAAACATCTCGCAAAAATCTTCGGTCACCGTTCGCAAAACAACTCACCGGGTTGTTTTGTTCACTGCTTCGAATCCCTTGTTTGAATGCCGATGCATAAAAAAAACAGACAACTGATGTTGTCTGCTTTTTTATGGCACGGCGTAAGGGATTCGAACCCCCGCCCTTTTGGTTCGTAGCCAAACACTCTATCCAGCTGAGCTAACGCCGCGTGTGCGCTTCTCGAGAATCTCTCAATCACGCCCAAATATTCTACCACAACATTTTTGATTTGTCAAGCCTTTTTTGAAAAATATTTCAAAATGAAAGCTAATTTTTTTATTAGGCGATGTATATGAAGAATATTAGCTTTTATATTGCAATCAACCCTCTTATATGATATAATTATCCCATAACTTCAAAAGGAGGCGGAGCATGAAGCGTTCTCGGATATTCTTAATATCGTCGATGATCATTTTCGGTACCATCGGTCTTTTCGTGCGCGGCATATCTCTGCCTGCCGCAGAGATCGCGCTCTATCGCTCGCTCCTTGCGATAGCGCTCGTCGGTGTCTTTATGCTTATTCGCAAAAAAGGCAAAAGCACGCCAAAGCAAAGCATTCGCCGCGTGCTTCCCCTGCTCTTTCTATCGGGTGCGGCGCTCGGATTTAACTGGATACTTCTTTTTGAAGCCTACCGCTACACCACCATATCAAGCGCTACGCTTGCCTACTATTTCGCGCCCGTTCTCGTCACTCTGCTTTCCTGCATTCTCTTCAAAGAAAAGCTCGGCATCAAGCAATGGCTCTGCTTTGCCGCATCCACGCTCGGCGTTCTGCTCATAACCGGTATCGGCGGCGAGGGCCGTAGCACAGTCGGCGTTCTGCTCGGTCTTGGCGCGGCGTGTCTTTACGCGACCGTTGTGCTTATCAACAAATACATCGGCGAGATCGACGGCATTCTCCGCACGCTCCTGCAGTTCTGCGCGGCGGCGGTGGTAATGCTTCCCTACGTTGCTCTCAGCGGCGGATTTCATCTCCACGAGCTTCAAATTGACGGCATCTCGCTCCTGCTCTGCGTAGGACTTATCCACACGGGTGTTGCATACTGCCTCTACTTCTCCTCACTCAAGGATATGAAGGGTCAGGAGGTTGCCGTAATGAGCTACATAGACCCTCTCGTCGCGGTGATCGCATCGGTTGCCATACTGCGCGAGCCTATCTCTCTATTTGAGATCATAGGCGGTCTGCTTATTCTCGGCGCGGCACTTATCAACGAAATAAATTTCAACAGAAAGTCATGACCACCAGCCGTGCCGGTGGCTTGCGCAAGCCCCTTGGGGCATTTCACACGCTGAGCCTATAGGCTCGTCGAATGATCTGCCCCTTGCGGAAGTTACCCTACCGCCACGAACGTGGCTCTAATATATGCCTCCCTCCGAGAGGGAGGTGGCATTTTCGCAAGAAAATGACGGAAGGAGCCTGCGCGACCATGCGGTTTGTGCAAATTTAAAAGTCGCGCGTGCTCCCTCAGTCTCGC
>JAFVQL010000059.1 GCA_017504785.1 Clostridia bacterium
AAGTAGAATCCGTTCTCCGCGTAGCATTATAAAATCCAACAAAATCTTCTCCTTCGGGGGAAGTTTTATTCTCTATGAAACATGCAATCATTCTCATCAACGCCTACACGCAATCGGAACACGAGCTCAACCAGCCGCTCAGGCTGAAGGGGGAGCTTGAACGCCTTGGCGTGCAGGCAGAAATCATTCGCAATTCGCCCGCCGCACTCAGAGTGGAGGCGGATTTTTGCATATTTCTCGATAAGGATAAATATACCGCGCAGGCACTCGAAGGGCGAATGCGCCTCTTCAACTGCGCAAAAGCCATAGAGATCTGCGATGATAAGATGCTCACGCACCTTGCTCTTTCCGGGCTTCCGATGCCGGAAACGATCTCCTCCCTTTTGTGCTACACGCCTTCATCGCCCGTTTCCAAGGAGCTGATTGAAGAAGTAGAGGCGCGGCTTCGTTTTCCGCTCGTCGTAAAAGAAAATCACGGTTCACTGGGCAAACAAGTGTACCTCGTAAAAAACAGAGGGGAGCTGGAAAAAATTGCCGAGCAGCTGAAGGGTGTGCCGCACCTCTACCAAAAGTACGTTGCTGAAAGCAGTGGGTGTGATCTGCGTGTGATCGTCGTGGGCGGAAAAGTCGTTGCTGCCATGAAACGAACGAGCGATTCCGATTTCCGCTCCAACGCCGCACTGGGCGGCAGAGGAGAGCCGTTTGCAATCGACGGCACTGCAAGAGCGCTCTGCGAAGAGATCGCCGCACGCCTTTCCCTCGATTATTGCGGCATCGATCTGCTTTTCTCTGAAAAGGGCTATCTTATCTGCGAAGTCAATTCAAACGCCTTTTTTGGTACCATTGAGCAGGTAACGGGCGTGAATGTGGCAAGGGCATATGCAGAGCATATCGTTTCGAGCGTATGCTCGGCCGAGGGACGAAATTTACCACGGTAAGCAGTTCTTTGTCTGGCATAGTACTATGTAAAAGTAATATAAAAACCGAAAAAACCCCGCATATGGCGGGGTTTTGCCTATTTAATTCGAATTTATCCTACAATGAGGTTCACAAGTCTTCCGGGAACGACAACGCACTTTTTCACCGCTTTGCCCGCCGTTTTTTCTTGCACTTCGGGAAGGGCGAGGGCAAATGCCTCAATTTCCGCTTTCGAATAAGAGCTTGCGATCATCGCCTTGCAGATGATCTTGCTGTTCACTTGGATCGCGTATTCCTTTTCATCAAGCTGGAGCGCCGCTAGATTTTCCTTGGGGAAAGCCTGCTCGAACACGGAGTTGCGATCGCCCGTTTTCTCCCATAGCTCTTCCGCAAAGTGGGGTGCGCAAGGCGCGAGAAGAAGGAGAAGATCTTTCACTGCTGCTTTGAGTAGCGTTAAATTTTTCTCAGCGAGTGCATCGTATTTATAGATTGCGTTCACAAGCTCCATGAGCCGTGCGATCGCGGTGTTGAAGCTGAATGCCTCCATATCCTTGGCGATGCGGGAGATGGCGAAGTTGCGCGCATAATCGAGCGCTTTTTCTTCGGTGCCGAAGGGCTCGTCCTTTTTCGCCTTGTATTCATCTACTTTGAGTACGATCTTTTCTACACGGTCCATAAACCGTGCGATTGCCTTAATGCCGTCGTCGTTCCAAGG
>JAFVQL010000060.1 GCA_017504785.1 Clostridia bacterium
ATAGAAATGAAAATCTATGACGAGCTTGTGGCTCGTGGGCTGATTGCCCAGGTTACGGACGAGGCGGAAATTAAAAATCTCGTAAACGAAGGAAAAGCAACCTTCTATATCGGCTTCGATCCCACGGCGGACAGCCTTCACGTTGGTCACTTTATGGCACTCTGCCTTATGAAAAGATTGCAGATGGCAGGCAATAAGCCCATCGTTCTGATCGGAGGCGGTACCGGACACATCGGTGACCCCTCGGGAAGAACCGATATGAGAACCATGATGACCTCGGAAACCATCCAGCACAACTGCGACTGCTTCAAAAAGCAGATGGAAAAGTTTATCGAATTTGGCGATGATAAGGCCATTATGGTAAACAACGCCGATTGGCTTCTCGGCCTCAACTACGTGGAGCTTCTGCGCGAAGTCGGTGCGTGCTTCTCCGTTAACCGCATGCTTACCGCAGAGTGCTACAAGCAGAGAATGGAAAAAGGACTTTCCTTCCTTGAATTCAACTACATGATCATGCAGTCCTATGACTTCTACCATCTGTTCAAGCACTACGGCTGCAACATGCAGTTTGGCGGTGACGATCAGTGGTCCAATATGCTCTACGGAACCGAGCTTATCCGCAAAAAGCTCGGCAAGGATGCTTATGCAATGACCATCAACCTTCTTCTTAACTCCGAAGGAAAGAAAATGGGAAAAACGCAGAGCGGTGCCGTTTGGATTGATCCAAAGAAGACCACTCCCTAAGAAAACTATCAGTACTCGAGAAACGAAGGCGATAAGGACGTTCTCAAGTGCATCCGCATGCTCACCTTCCTTCCTCTGGAAGAGATTGATAAAATGGATGCGTGGGAGGGTGCTCAGCTGAACACCGCGAAGGAGATCCTTGCTTTCGAGCTTACCAAAATGATCCACGGCGAGGAGGAAGCAATCGCCGCGCAGAATGCCGCACGCGCATTGTTCGGCGCAGGCAACAGTGCGCTTACTCCCTCCGTTGAAGTAGCGGAAGAATCTCTGGTCGATGGAAAGATCGATATCAATTCTCTGCTCGTTCTCGGTAAGATGGTTCCCTCGAGATCCGAGGGGCGCCGTGCGATCGAGCAAGGCGGTGTTACGGTGGAAGGCGAAAAGATCACCGATTTCAAGACAACCTTCACAAAGGAGCAGCTCGCCCAAGGCGTGCTTATCAAGCGCGGCAAGAAGAGCTTTGCAAAATTTATTCTGAAATAATACACATAACGAAAGCGAGGCAGACTATGTTCTGCCTCGCTTTTTCTTTTAAAAATCAAATATTTAGAACAACAATAGCCATGACGCCTAACAACAAGCCTATTTTTGGCAAGTGGATAATTTTTCTTTATATACTGTCATTGACAAAACGGATGTCGTTATGATCGTGCCTGCCGAAACGATCGGAAACATAACGGAAGCCGCCATACGCAGAGAAAGGATCATAACCAAAAGATTCACCGCAGCGTTTGCCACACCGCAAACAAGGGCAGGCAATGCCCCACGCTTGATATATAAAAATATGCTCTTTTTTTCAAGCATCCACGCGAAAAGAAGAATGGAAACGAAGGTTACGCACAGCGCAACGATCATAAATTCGTTTTTATATGCGCCGTTAAATTTTAACTGCTGATCCTTTTGGAAGGTGGAGCATCCGCCGCCACCCACAAACGAAAGGCAAACGTACAGTGCCCATTTCGCCGTCAACGGCTTCTTCGCTGCCGTTTCGGAGCTTTCTTTTTTCTTTCTGTTTTTTGTCGGATCCAAGCGAACGAGGAAGATCGAGATCATCAAAAGAACGATGCCGACCAAAAGCAAATAAGAAAACCGCTCTCCCCAAGCGATCAAGCCATAAATACTGGGAATTAAAAGTGAATAAGACGAGATCAGCGTTGTCAACGACAGGGGGCCTTCCTTGATTGCAAGAAAAGAAAAAAGGATGCTAAAGCTATACGTCAATGCAAACCCAAGAGCGTGCGGAACGATCGCCCAAGTAAAGCTTAACCTTCCACCGCTTGCCACCAAGAAAAACAAGAGTGCTGCCAATACGGAAATGGCAGAAAACGTATATGCACCGCCGGAATTTTTTTGGTTGTAGATCTTTTTTGTTAGGTGTTGCGTAGAAAGACCCAAGACAACGAAAGTCAGCAAAAATGCATTCATTAAGTATCCTCCGAATCAAATGCATCTATTTCGGTACAATTCCCGAAAATACGTTTGTTAAAATACGAATCAAATAAAAAAACGGCGGAGCAAATCAAAGCTCTGCCGTTTTCATTTAAAGCATATTACTTATACTTACGCTTTCTTGCAGCTTCCTGCTTCTTCTTGCGCTTTACACTGGGCTTCTCATAATGCTCTCTCTTGCGGAGCTCAGTCAAAACGCCGGACTTTACGCACTGTCTCTTGAAACGACGAAGCGCGCTATCCAAAGTCTCGTTTTCTTTTACTCTGATTTCTGCCATCTTTATTTCCCCTCCCTTCGCTGTGCAAAGAGATATCCATCTCATATAATCACTCGTTTATTATACTTGATTTTTTTGTCTTTGTCAATAGTTTTTACTGATTTTTCTTTAAAAAACTTATTTTTCTTCAAGAATCTGCTTTTTTGCCGCAGTTAAAGTGTTTTTCATTAGGATCGCTATCGTCATAGGACCGACGCCACCGGGAACAGGCGTAATGGCAGAAGCCACCGCTTCAACCTCGCGCGTTGCAACGTCTCCCGCTAAAGCTCCATCGGGTAAACGGTTAATTCCAACGTCGATGACGACCGCACCGGGCTTCACCATATCCGCATGCACGAACTCGGCTTTTCCGATCGCAACCACCAAAATATCCGCTTGTCTTGTGATATCCGCAAGATTTTTCGTATGCGAATGACAAACCGTCACCGTGGCGTTTGCTTCAAGCATCAGATGCGCCATAGGTTTTCCAACGATGTTGCTACGGCCGAGGATCACACAGTGCTTACCGTCGATCTCCGTTTTGTAATAGCGAAGAAGCTCCATGACGCCCGCAGGCGTACAAGGCAAGAAATCATAATTTCCCGCTACAAGGCGACCGACGTTGGTCGGATGAAATGCATCTACGTCCTTTTTGGGATCGATTGCCAAAAGCACCTTTTCCTCCGAAATGTGACGAGGCAAAGGCAACTGAACCAAAATGCCATGAATTTCGGGCTTTTGATTCAAATCACGAATCAATGCAAGAAGCTCGCTCTCCGTCGTTTCTTCCGAGAGTGCATATTCATACGAGGCAATGCCAACCGCAAGACAGGCTCTGTGCTTATTACGCACGTAAACTGCGGAAGCGGGATCGTTTCCAACCACCACGACCGCCAGCGCGGGCGTTACACCCGTATCCTTTATAAAGCCTTCCACTTCTTGTTTTACGTTTTCTTTTACGTAAGCCGAAACAAGCTTGCCATCCATAGTCATATCCGTATTATCCTTTTTTATTTGCCTTTACGTACAAAGGCTTATCCGTTTTCTTTACTGCATGATAAATTAAAAATCCAAGGCAAAGCGCAAAAATTCCAATTGCCAGGACCTGAGAAATACGCAAATTGTCCAATCCGAAAATAGGAGGCAGATACAGAGAATCCGTGCGTAAGCCTTCGATCCAAGCGCGGCCTAAGCCATACCAACCGCATACCGCGACGAAAACCTGTCCGTCATAACGGCGCTTGCTATAAAAAATATTGATAAGAACGAACCCGATAATGTTCCAAAGAGATTCGTAGAAAAAGCACGGATGCACCATCAAGGTTTCATATCCGGTCAAAAAGTTATTCAAAGACATGCGGCAGAAAATATCAGTTTCGTAGCCGAAAGCCTCGCCGTTGCAGAAATTGCCCCAGCGGCCGATCGCCTGCGCCAATATAATACCCGGCATAGTGCAATCCGCAAATGCCATGAAATTTATCTTTTTGATCCTTGCCATCAGCAAGACTGCCAGCGCACCGCCGATGATACCGCCGTATATCGCCAAACCGCCGTCTCGAATCGAGATCCAATCTCTGAAGGTCGGAAAATCCTCAAGCTTGGTCAGGATATAATACAAACGGGCGCCGATAATGCCGACCGGAATTGCAAGCAAGGCAAAATCAATTACATCATCTCCGGAAATTCCTACCTGACGGGCGCGGAACATGCAGTACGCAACCGCCATGATCATACCGAGAGTGATGATAACCGCATACCATGCGATCTCAACGCCGAAGATCGTAAAAGCAACGCTATCAACAGAAAAAGGTTGAATCCCAAGACCGGGAAAGCCTATTTGAGATATTCTACTCATAAAGCGCTCCTCTTTAATTTAAATTTTTTTATTCATTGCATCCGCAATTGTAATTCCCGAAAGGCGCTTTGCAACGTCCGCACTGATGGAATTGAATATATAATGATAGATACATGCGGTCTTATCGTTGTTTAAAGTACAGCCTTCTTCCCTATCGAGACAACGCACGATAGCGATCGGCCCATCGATCAGCTCGATGATCTTCAAAAGCGTGATCTCTTGCGGCGGCTGCTTTAAAAGATATCCACCCTTCACGCCCTTATATGATGCAACGATTCCATCGGTCACAAGCTTATGCAAAATTTTCAAGGTGAACCGAAGCGTTACGGACGTTTCGTCTGAAAGTGTTTTCGCATCCACCACCTCGGAATGTCTAGCCAAAGCAGTAACGATACGCAAAGCGTAATCGGATTCAGATGTAATTCTCATATATCCTCATTTTAGCGGGTAAAAAACGGATTGGGTGCGGCAACACGCCAACACCCAATTCCGAAAATTACCGTGTTTTACTTAACCTCTGCACTCTTATGCTTGTCCAAAATATTATGTATCTTTTTAGACTGATCCAAAAGATGACTGATCGTGCGGTCATGGTTCAAGGTGTCAATGATATATGCAACGTACTTGCACATATTTACCTCCTGATACCAATCGCGCTGCAAAAGCTCGGGCGTTCTGTATACAAGATTGGTCGTAAAGATTTTGGTGATTACCCCATCCGCATACGCCTTATCCATATTCTCAAGACCGTTGCAGAAAAGACCGAAGGTAGCGAAAACGAAGATACGGTTTGCGCCCTTTTCCTTAAGCTGCTGTGCAACGTCGATAACGGAGTCACCCGAGGAGATCATATCGTCTACGATGATAACGTCCTTACCCGCAACGTCTCTGCCGAGATATTCGTGTGCAACGATGGGGTTCTTGCCGTTTACGATAACGGAATAGTCTCTGCGCTTATAGAACATACCGAGGTCAATTCCCATAACGGACGAATAATACATGCACTTGCTCATTCCGCCTTCATCGGGAGAAATGATCATGAGCTTATCGGGATCGATATCGATATCTCCGTAGGTATTCAGCATTGCCTTGATCATCTGATACGAGGAACGAACGTTCTCAAAGCCGCAAAGCGGAATTGCATTCTGCACTCTCGGATCGTGAGCGTCAAAGGTGATAAGGTTCGTAACACCCATGCTTACAAGCTCCTGAAGCGCCTGCGCGCAGTCAAGAGATTCTCTGCCCGAACGCTTATGCTGTCTTCCTTCATAGAGCATAGGCATAATAACGCTGATGCGTCTAGCTTTACCGCCGATCGCGCCGATCACGCGCTTAAGATCCTGAAAATGATCGTCGGGGCTCATCGGAACCGTCATGCCATACATGTTGTAGGTAACGCCGTGATTAAATACGTCGCAAATAATGTATACGTCATTTCCGCGCAAAGACTGGCGAATCGTTCCCTTCGCCTCACCGCTGCCAAAACGGGGGCAAGCGATATCCACCGTAAACGTTCCATCGTTGTCGTGGCGACGCCATTCCTTCAAATAAGCATCCACCTCAGCAGTGAAATCCTCACAACCACGCATGCCAATAACACTAAGCTCGCCGCAAAGACTGTCTTTCATATTCACTCTCCGATTTTCTTCATGATTTTTAAAGAACATTATCTCTTAACAAATAATATTATATACTATATGAGCCGTAAAGTCAAGAGAAAATACGAAAATCGAATCGTGTAAAAAAACTTTATATTTTGTATATTTTATGAGGAGGTTTGACCAATGGCAGAATACGGAACATTGCTTATACGCGCAACGACAGCATCCGGTGCATATCCGGTTCCCGGAGTCAATATCAGTATCACGGGTTCCTCGGAAATCGGCAGGGACACAAAAATTTCCGTTTTAACGGACGAGAACGGGGCCACGCAATCGTTATTGCTTCCCGCTCCCCCGCGCGCGCTTTCTCTATCCCCCGGGAATGGCGAGCGGGCATACGCAACCTACGATATTGAAATTTTTAAAGACGGTTACTATCGAAAAAAGCTTTTTGACGTAGCGATCTTTTCGGGCATCGCATCGTTTTTGCCCGTAAATATGATTCCGTCAACACCTTATAACACCGAGGAGAATATGCCTCGAGATAACGAAAATGCCATCATATCCGAAAACGATAGCTTGTAAGGAGAGTCTTCGATGATCGAATATCCGACCATTCCCGAGAAAATCGTTGTGCATCTCGGCGCTCCCATGGAGGATGCCGCTAACATAACGATCGATTTTATTGACTACATAAAAAATGTAGCATCCAGCGAAATTTACCCAACCTGGCCGCAAGAGGCCCTTCGCGCAAACATTTTGGCGCAAATATCCGTCGCGCTCAACCGAATCTATACGGAATATTATCGCAGCCGAGGCTATAGCTTCGATATTACTTCGTCCACGGCCTTCGATCAATCCTTTGTGTATCAAAGAGATATTTTTGAAAACGTCGCAAGCATCGTAGACGAGATTTTTGACAGCTATATCCGTCGCCGCGACAATATCGAGCCGTTATTCGCCGCATTTTGCGATGGCGTTGAGGTACAATGCGACGGACTTTCGCAATGGGGATCGGTGGACCTTGCCAACCGAGGCTTTTCCGCAATCGAAATTTTGCGTAGCTATTACGGACAGGATATAGAGTTGGTCATCAACGCTCCGATCGAAAACACGCAAGCCAGCGCCCCGGTATCTCCCTTAAGAGAGGGAGATACCGGGCGTGACGTGGAAATTTTGCAACGACGGTTAAACCGTATTTCCGTTAATTTTCCCAGAATCCCCAAGATCTATCCCGCAGACGGACTTTTTGATAAAAGCACCACGGATGCAGTCAAAGAATTTCAACAAGTTTTCGGACTTGCGGAGGACGGCTTGGTCGGAAAAAATACGTGGTATAGCATTCAATCCGTATATAACGCCGTCAAAAGGCTCTATGAGCTCAATTCCGAAGGACTGAAGCTCGCGGATCTTTCAACGGAATACCCCGCCCAGCTCAGCGAAGGCTCTTCGGGCGAAGGGGTCCTCGTTCTTCAATATTACTTGAGTTACGTATCAACCTACGTTCCCACCGTCCAAAGCGTGAGCATTGACGGCAGCTTTGGTCCTATGACCAAAAATTCGGTTCTTTCCTTTCAAAGAACGTACGGATTACCGCAAACCGGAGTCGTGAATCGCACGACATGGAATAAGCTTCAGGAAATTTATTACAGTCAGGTGCAAAACATCCCTTATATATTCAGCGCAGGCGAGATCGTTCCCTATCCCGGCAGAATATTGAGAAACGGAATTGAGGGAAACGACGTTCGCGTGCTGCAGGAATATCTCTCCTTTATCGCAGATAAAAACGCAGAGATCCCCGACGTGGTCGCAGACGGTGCATACGGTCCCGCCACGGAAGCAGCTGTCAGAGCCTTTATAAAAAGCTACGGACTCTCGGATACGAACGGACGAGTCAATGCCACCGTATGGGATGCGATCGCATCCGTGTATGAAGATCTGTACGCGGGTGAAAACGTGCAAAATGATCAATATCCGGGCTATCCGATTACTTAGAAAGAGGAAAACGATGTATAGACAAAATGATACGGCATCTGCCATACGGCAGATTCAGGAATATCTTTACGAGATCCATCTTTACGAAAATCTTCCCTTACAATCCCCCATTGACGGCATATACGGCAAGGAAACGCAAATCGCCATCGCACAATTCCAAAAAAGGACGGGACTCTTGGAAAGCGGGATCGTGGATCTTGTTACGTTTGAAGCACTCAGAGACAATGCATTGAAATACAGATCCGAAAATGAACGGAAAAATTTTCTTTATGCGAAGGAAGGGTTTCCTTTAAGACGCGGATCAAGCGGTGCGGATATAGATACGCTTCACGCTCTGCTCCGTTCGCTTTCAGCGTTTGATAAAGATACCCCTCCGATCCCGCGAACGGCTTATTTTTCAAATGAAACCGAAAATGCCGTGCGCTATTTTCAGAAGAGATTTATGAAAGATATCACCGGCATCGTGGATGCCGAGCTTTATGAAAGGCTGGAGCTTGAGCTTGCCGGACGAAGAGCATTTCTTTGATTTTTAAAAAATGATGATTAAATCGTTTTTTTCGGTCAACAATGAATAAAAAACTTTCCGGGGTCATAATGAGCAATAAATTTACCGAAAAAGCAGAAAAGGCGCTTAACAATGCAATTCCGATTGCACAAAGCCTTGGGCATACCTATATCGGCACGGAGCATATCCTGCTCGCCCTAAGCCGAGAAAAGATGAGTTTGGCAAGCACGTTTTTACAAAAGCAAGGGATCGATTACAAAAAAATAGAGCAATCCATTCGCATTTATGCCGGAAACGGCCCCAAAAGCCGATTAACACCCACGGATATGACGCCGCGCTGCCGAAAGATCCTTGAGCTTTCTTATAAAAACTCCCAAAAGCACGGTGCTTCCAAGATCGGAACCGAACATATACTTCTCGCAATCGTTGAGGAACGCGAATGCATTGCGAGAAAAATTCTTGAGCATCTCGGCGTAGATATTCCGCGCGTCAAGGATGAAATCCTTACTCTTCTTCGAGGAACGGAAAGAAATGCACACATGCAAACGCTTGACAGCACCGCATCTTCTCTCCCCTGCCTTTCGCAATACGGAAAAGAGCTCACGAGCCCCTCGCTGCAATCCAAGACCGAACCCGTGATTGGGCGCGAAGAGGAAACCGACCGTCTTATCCGCATATTGTGTCGAAAAAACAAAAACAATCCTTGTCTACTCGGAGAAGCAGGGGTTGGAAAAACCGCGATCGTAGAGGGACTGGCACAAAAGATCGCACAAGGAAACGTCCCGAAGCCACTGCTCGGAAAGAAGATATTTTCCGTAGACCTGACCTCTATGGTTGCGGGAACGAAATACCGCGGTGATTTTGAGGAGAGAATAAAGAGTATCGTTCGTGAAGTGAGTGCCAATCGCGAGGTCATACTTTTTATTGACGAAATTCATACCATAGTCGGCGCGGGCGCGGCAGAAGGTGCAATCGATGCCGCAAATATCCTGAAGCCGGAGCTTTCGCGCGGTGAAATCCAGGTGATCGGCGCAACGACCTTAACCGAATACAGAAAAACGATCGAAAAGGACCCCGCGCTTGAAAGAAGATTTCAACCGCTTTCCATAGCCGAACCGGATGACGCAGCTACCCTTCGCATTCTTCAAGGCGTCAAGGCGCGTTACGAGGCCTTTCATGACGTGTCCATTACAGACGCCGCATTGCATGCGTGCCTTGATCTTTCCAAGCAATATATGCCGGATCGGTTTCTTCCAGATAAGGCTCTTGACCTTTTAGACGAGGCCTGTGCAAAGAAGCGACTCGCAAAAACAGAATCCATATCCGATCATTCGCAAGAAAAAAGCGGGCAGATTTTTTTACCTCAACAAGCAGATGAAAGATTTAAAGACTCTTTTAACGCCCTCGGATCAAAATACGCGGTTATTTTTGATAAAGCAACGCTGCCGCTTGATTTAAAAAAACAAGAAACAGAATCAAAAAAACAGAGGATAGACGAAAAGCAGATCCGAGAGATCGTAACCGAGATCACCGGCATTCCGATCGGCTCTCTTGAGCACAAGAACGAGATCTATATCGAAGATATTTTGAACGAAGCCGTTCTCGGACAAAAGGAGGCGGTTCATTCATTAGCCAAAGCGATCCGCCGCCATCAAGCAGGCTTATCGGACCCCGGACGGCCCGTCGGTGTTTTTCTTTTTCTCGGCGAAAGCGGCGTTGGAAAAACGGAGCTTGCAAAGGCGCTGACGAGAGCACTCTTTTCGTCCGAAAAAGCCATTATACGCTACGATATGTCCGAATTTATAGAAAAGCATTCTGTATCCAAGCTCATTGGCGCTCCCCCCGGATACGTTGGCTACGAGGAGGGCGGAACGCTGACCGAAAAAATACGACGGCGCCCGTATTCGGTTGTTTTATTCGACGAAATAGAAAAAGCGCATCCCGACGTTTTGAACATTCTGTTGCAAATCGCAGATGACGGAATGCTGACGGATAACATGGGGCATACGGTGAATTTTCGCCACAGCGTAATTATTTTAACGTCCAATATCGGTGCGGATAAATTCAAAGGAAAAGGAACGCTCGGTTTTCTTGAACAGCACGATCGCACAAAGCTTTCCGAAAGGCTCAAGGATTATTTCAGGCCCGAATTTATCAACCGCTTAGATGAAATTATTCTCTTCTCCTCTTTATCCGTGGAAACGCTTTCCGATATTGCCGCCATTCGTGAAAAAAAGCTCGTTGCGCGTGCAAAGGCTTTGGGATATACGCTGGTGATCGAAAAAGAGGTGCTGCATTTTATAGCAAAAAAAAGCGCAGAAAAAGGAATGGGAGCCAGGCCGCTTGCCCGCCTTTGGATAGAGGAAATTGAAGATCCTCTTTCTCGCGTTATCGTGGAAAGTAAGCCCGAGGTCGGTTCAAAATTATTGGTGCGGTACGACAGCGAATCCGACACGCTTCATTTTTCATACAAAACGAAAGAGTTGGCGGCAACGATATCGGGCTAACGAGAAGCAAGATCCAAATAAAAAAATCGGTGCGAACAAGATCGCACCGATTTTGATTTTCTTTAGTTTTCTTTTACGATGGGAAATTCTTTCTCTACCGCGTCAGCCGCCGCTTCAAGATAATCCGCCTCAAAAAGCTCGATGACACCCTTATCAACGAGGGATGCCAGCTCCGTATCGATCGGAATTTTGGCAAGAAGCTTGGTGTTATGCTTCTGCGCCAGTGCATCGATGTGGCTTTCACCGTACAGATGAATGACCTTGCCGCAATCAGGACAAACGAGATAGCTGTAATTCTCCACAAGACCGAGCACCTTGACCTGCATCATATCCGCCATGTTGATCGCCTTATCAACGATCATGGAAACCAGCTCCTGCGGCGTGCTTACGATCACGATCGCATCCAGCGGCAGGCTTTGGAAAACAGTCAAAGGAACGTCTCCCGTTCCGGGAGGCATATCCACAAACATATAGTCCACGTCGTTCCAAACGACCTCGGACCAAAATTGTTTTACAGTTCCCGCGATCACGGGGCCGCGCCAAACAACAGGCTTTGTCTCTTCATCCATTAAAAGATTCACGCTCATGATCTCGATGCCGGTCTTCGTCTTGGGAGGAAACATACCAAGCTCATTTCCCGTGACCGTACCGACGCCGATGCCAAAAGCCTTCGGAATAGAGGGACCGGTAATATCGGCATCCAAGATCGCGCAAGAATATCCGCGCCTTTGCATGGAAACCGCAAGCATCGAGGTGACAAGGGATTTTCCCACACCGCCTTTGCCGCTGACAACACCGATGACACGGCGAATCTTGCTGGCCTTATTCGTGGGCGCCATCAAGGATTCTTTTGAACATTTTTGCTTACAAGTTGAACAATCGTGAGTACATTCTGCCATGTTTTAACACTTCCTTTTTAAATACAATCCATGAAAATCTTGTTTTCTTTCACCGAAAAATGCACGCCGGACAAGCGCGTCTTATAATGCTCGATCACGGCTGCCGCCAAAAGATCTTCGATGTTCTTTTCGATATATCGGCGCATATTTCTCGCTCCGAATTTTTCCGAATAGGACTCCTTGGCGATCTTTGCAAGAACGGCATCGTCAAAGGTGATGCGAATTCCCTTTTCCGCCATGTGTGCCGCGACCTTATCCGTCATAAGCTTGGCGATAGCAACGAAATCCTCTTCGGTCAAAGAACCGAAGGTTACGATCTCGTCGATACGGTTTAAGAATTCGGGACGCAAAAAAGACGAAAGCGCACGCTCTGTTTTATCCTTTGCCACAGTACTCTTTTCCATGGAAAAACCGGAAATTGCCGAGGACGTTTCACTGCCCGCATTCGTGGTCATGACGATAATGGTGTTTTCAAAATTTACCGCTCTGCCCTGTGCATCCGTAATTTTTCCGTCATCCAATACCTGCAAAAGAATATTCATAACGTCGGGATGCGCCTTTTCGATCTCATCGAACAGTACAACGGAATACGGGCGGCGACGGATCTTCTCCGTTAACTGTCCCGCCTCGTCATATCCGACGTATCCGGGAGGCGCGCCGATAATGCGAGAAACCGCATGCTTTTCCATAAACTCGGACATATCCAAGCGGATCAAGGATTCCGGCTGCTTGAAAAGCTCCATGGCAAGAACCTTGACAAGCTCGGTCTTTCCGACACCGGTAGGACCTGCAAAGATCATGGAGATCGGCGTTTTGCGATAAGATACACCGGCGCGCTTGCGCTTAACGGCACGAACGACGGCACTTACGGCTTCTTCTTGCCCGATCAGCTGGCTCGAAATTTTTTCTTCCAGCGTATCCAAAGCCCCGAAGTCATTTTCCTTTATATCCGTCGCGGGAATACCCGTCCAAATTTCAATAACACCGGCGATATCGTTCGGAGTCAAGTAAAGGTTTTCAAGCATCGGGCGAAGCGAATCCAGCCGCCCTTCCAAACGAAGCTTCTCGACCTTCAGATCGGCAAGCGTTTTATAATTTTGCTCGGTTTGCTCTTTTTGGTTTTCAAGCTTTGCTTCCAAAGCCTCTTTCTTTTTTTCGATTTCCGCAAGCGTTTTTTCTGCTCTTCGCATTTCGTTGAGCTCCGCAGAGGTCAGCGAGGCACGGGCGGCCGCTTCATCCAAAAGATCGATGGCCTTATCCGGCAAAAAGCGATCCGTGATATATCGCTCCGACATGATGACGGCAAGACGCGCCACCTCATCGGAAATCTTCACACCGTGATATGTCTCGTAATAGCCTTTGATCCCGCGAAGGATCTCTACGGTATCTTCAACCGACGGCTCTTCCACAACAACCGGCTGAAATCTTCTTTCCAAAGCGCTGTCTTTTTCTATGTGCTTGCGATATTCCTTCAGCGTTGTTGCACCGATCACCTGAATCTCCCCTCGCGAAAGGGCGGGCTTCAGAATATTCGCGGCGCTCATACTGCCCTCGGAATCTCCCGCACCGACAATGCTGTGCACCTCGTCGATCATGAGGATGATATTTCCCGCTTGCTTTACCTCGCGGATCAATCCAAGGATCCTCTGCTCAAACTGACCGCGGAACTGCGTTCCCGCAACGAGAGAGGTGAGGTCCAAAAGCCAAAGCTCACAGCCGTGCAATCTTTCGGGTACCGTATTATCGACGATGCGCTGTGCAAGTGCTTCGGCAATCGCCGTCTTACCTACGCCGGGCTCTCCGATCAAGCACGGATTGTTTTTCTGACGGCGGCACAAGATCTGTATCACGCGATCCAGCTCACGCTCGCGGCCGATCATTCGATCGATGCGGCCCTGCTGTGCCTTTGCTGTCAGATTGGTAGCGTACATATTTAAAAATTTGCGGCCACCGTCAGCCTTCTCGTTTTTCTTTGTACGGGCATCTTTTTTCTCTTGAGATACCCCTTCTTGGTTAAACGGAAGATTCATATTTGAAAAAATCTTCGGAAAATCGATCGCGGGAGCACCGCCATCCAAATCCTGACCGGCTTCGATAAGTCCTTCCATCTCTCCGGTCATATTCTCTATATCTTCATCACTGACACCCATTTTTTTCAAAATATCGTTAATGGGCTTTATTCCAAGATCCTTCGCACAAATCAGGCAAAGTCCCTCGTTTACTGTCTTTCCCGCCTCAAGCCGCGTAATAAACACAACGGCAGGACGCTTTTGACATCTTGCACACTTCTGAATTTCCATGGTTCTCCTAAAACAAATTAATCAACTACTTCAAAGAGCAATATCAAAAGCCGTCAAAATCCCAAAAGCAGATCCAGCGGATGATATTCTTTGAAGAATCGGAAAATCGCGCCTCCCTCAAAGCCGAGAGACGAAAAGGCCTGCGATCCGAAAACCGCGCCGACGATCATTGATACGAGCCATGCAATGATAAAAGCAAAGGCTGCGCCGAAAACGACTCCCAAAGCTCTGTTTAGCCAAGAAAGAGGCTTCGTATGGAATATACCGTTCAAAAGCCACAGAAGCAATGAGAAAACGATATTACAAACGATCAGCAAAAGGATGAACGAGATCACGATCGCAACTACATAAACGAGCGGTTGGGTGAAGGTTTCTGCCAAGCGCTCGATCAGCGCATCTCCCGAATCCTGTGCAACCTGTTTTATGTCGATATTAAAAATACCGGCGGTCATCTTCAGTATCGTAGGCAGATCCTCCGATACCGTTTGCGCCGTAAGTCCGGCGCACTTTTCTCTCAAAATGAGCGAAAGCTTCTCCGTCACGGGCTCTTGGATCAACGGTACAATAAACCGCCTTGCAGCATCGGCACAAAATTTGATAGAACACGCCCAAACCGCAACGATCTTTACAGGCTTCGCAAGCGTTTTGATAAGGCCGCGCTTCCATCCAAGAATAAAACCGGCTGCCAATATCAAAACGAGCAATATATCAACGATAATCTTCATTACCCTTTTATCCTCTCATTTATTTTTAAAACACGCACAATTTATTATACTAAATAAAATTTACCTTGTCAATGCGATTAAGAAAGAAAAACTACATTTTCGTTTCCAAATAAACTATCAAGACGCGCCTTTACCTTATCGCTTGCCGCCATGCAAAGTCCCTGTACGCGGACGTAGCGCTTGGCAGATGCATCATAAAGCAAAACCTCCGCATTTCCGGGATTCAAGGAAGAAAGTCTCCAAAGAACCTCGGTACGCTTGTCCGGTAAGGAGGAAAGCTTGATGCAAATGCGGGAAGGCTTCGGCTGCACGGCGTCGGATACGCTCGCAGTCTGCCGATCCGTTTTTTCATCTTCAGTCGATAGAAGCGAGGCCGAAGAAAGAAGAATACGCACCTGATTCGTATCTCCCTCTCCTTCCTCCACAGAGAGCGTTCCGTCGATCAAAACGCCCGCTTCTTCGGTCAGAATCGATGCGTATTTTCCATACTGCTTTGCGAAAACGATGACCTCGATCTCACCGGATTTATCATCCACGCGCAAAAACGCCATTTTTTCCCCATTCTTGACGTCCTTTTTTCGAATGGCGCTGACGATGCCCGCTATTTTCACGGGCGAACGGTCCTTGTAGCGAACCTCGTAATCCGGATTTTCCTCTTCGGTATCCGCCAATATATCCGCAACCGAATCCGTTTTTATTTTTGAAAGTGCGCTTTCATAATTATCTAACATGTGACCTGAAAAATACATGCCGGAGCTTTCCCTTTCCAGGACCAACAGCTCCTTTAGAGAATATTCATCAATTTGCGGATAATCCATCGTATCACCGGCAATGGCAGAGCTCTGCGCTGCCAGTGAAAACATATCCATCTGCCCGCTGATATTGTTACGCGCTTTTTCCTGCTCGGTATCAAGCACGCTCTCATAACAAGCAAGCAACGATGCGCGCGTAGCGCCCAATCCGTCAAAAGCACCGCATTTAATCAAGGATTCCAGCGTGCGTCGATTCATCTCCTTGGAATTAACGCGCCGAACGAAATCCTCAAGTGAGGTAAATCGCCCGTTGCGGCGCGCGTCGAATGTGGCTTTTACAAATCCGCGCCCAACGTTTCTTACGGCGAGAAGACCAAAGCGGATCTTTCCGTCCACAACGGAAAAATCGGCATCGCTTTCGTTCACGTGCGGCGGCAGTACGGCAATATCATGCTTTTGAGCATCCGCAATATACGCTCTGAGCTTATCGGTCGAGCCGAGAACGCTCGTGAGCAAAGCGGCAAAATATTCTGCCGGATAATGCGTTTTCAAGTAAGCCGTCCTATAAGAAAGAATCGCATAAGCCGTCGCGTGGCTTTTATTAAATGCGTACTTTGCAAAGCTTGCCATATCGTCGAACACGCCCTCGGAAAGCTCCGTAGAAATTCCCCTCTCCTCGCATCCTTTCACAAACCTTGCCTTTTCCGCTAAAAGCACGCTCTCCTTTTTCTTGGACATTGCGCGGCGCACAATATCCGCCTGTGCATAGGAATACCCCGCAAGACGGCGGAAAATCTGCATTACCTGCTCCTGATAAACGATACATCCGTACGTTACGTCAAGAATTTCGGCAAGTGCCGGTATTTTATAGGTGATGGCTTCCTTTCCGTGCTTTCTCGCAATAAAGGTTCCGATCGACTCCATGGGGCCCGGTCGGTAAAGCGCGATCGTCGCGATAATATCCCCAAGATTTCCCGGGGCCAGACGACCCAGAACCGCCTTCATTCCTCTGGACTCCAGCTGAAAAACGCCATCCGTCTTTCCTTGGCAAAGCAAGCGGAAGGTCATGGGATCGTTTTCCGGTATGGATGAAATATTAAAATCCGGTATTCTTTTCCTTATGCTTTTTTCGGCATCATGGATCACCGTGAGATATCTGAGTCCCAAAAAATCGAATTTCACGAGTCCGAGATCGGCAACGGTGTTCATATCGAATTGCGTAACCGCGCCGGAGCTGCCGCCCGATAGCGGCACATAGTTATGCAAGGGCTTCTCCGTGATGACCACGCCCGCCGCATGCGTAGACGCATGGCGCGGCATTCCTTCCAACCGCTCGGAGATCTCAAGCATTTTTCGCAGCTGCGGATTTCCCTCGTACATTGCGCGCAGATCTTTTCTTTGCATCGCCGAGGCAAGCGTCACGTTCAACTCTCGCGGAATAAGCTTTGCCACGGCATCCACCGTGGAATACGGCAATCCCATCACGCGACCGACGTCGCGAACCACCGCGCGTGCCGCAAGCGTTCCGAAGGTGACGATCTGCGCGACCTTGTCCTCTCCGTATTTTTCCTTAACGTAGTTTATAACTTCCTCTCTGCGATCATAGCAGAAGTCAACGTCAAAATCGGGCATGGAAACGCGCTCCGGATTTAAAAAGCGCTCAAAGAGCAGATCGTATGCGATAGGATCCACGTCCGTAATGCCAATACAGAACGCAACGAGGCTGCCCGCACCCGAGCCGCGCCCCGGTCCTACGGGAATATCCTTGGATTTTGCATAGGAAATAAAATCGCTGACGATCAAGAAATAGGCGTTAAAGCCCATGGTATCGATCACGGAAAGCTCGTATTCCAAACGGTCAAGATATACCTGCTTTGGGAAGCGTTCAAATGAGATGCGCCCCGTACCGATATGCTTTTCCAAGCCGCCAAATGCATCGAGACGCAGCTTTTCCTTATGTGAAAGACCGCCTTCGGGTGTAAAATTCGGCAAATACAGCTTACCGAATTCAAAATCAAAGTTGCATTTTTCCGCAATACGAACGGTATTCTCGATCGCTCCGGGAAAAGCGGAAAAGAGCGTTTTCATCTCTTCCGATGAACGGAAATAATAGGTTTCGCTTTCAAAGCCGAGCGTCTTCCCCTCGGAAAGCGTGCTTCCCGTTTGGATGCAAAGCAAAGCGGTCTGCATATCCGCATCCGCTTTTTCGATGTAATGCACGTCGTTGGTTGCAACCAACGGAATATCGCATTTTTCGGAGAGGATCTTTAAGGCGAAAGCCACCTTGCGCTCTTCTTCCATTCCATGATTTTGCACCTCAAGGTAAAAATCCTCGCCAAAAAGCGCCTTCATTTCAAGCGCATACTTTTCGGCTTCCTCCATGCTTCCGTTCAAGATCAAGGACGGAATTTTTCCCGCAATGCAAGCGGAAAGCGCGATCAATCCCTCGTGAAGCTCGGAAAGCAGCTCCATATCTATGCGAGGGCGCGTATAAAAGCCTTCTGTAAACCCTCTCGAAACAAGCTCGCAAAGATTTCTGTATCCTGTCGCGTTCTTGCAAAGAAGCACCAGATGGTCACCCGATGAATCCATGCGCCCTTCCTTTTGGAAACGGGAGCGGGGCGCAACGTATACCTCACATCCGATGATAGGCTTTATGCCCTTTGCCTTCAAGGAGCGATAAAACTCAACGGCGCCGTACATCACGCCGTGATCTGTGATGGCAACGGCATCCTGATTCTCTTTTATGGCCTTATCCGCGATTTCGGCGATGCGTGCCGCACCGTCCAAAAGGCTATATTCACTATGCAGATGCAGATGAACAAACTCACCCATAAAAATCACTCCTTCTTGCTTTATTTTTCCTCGATCAGCATACGGTCGGCGATCTGAAGGATCTTATTTAACCGATGCGAAAGTCCCGGCTTTGTGATCGGCGGGACGCAAAGCGGCGCAAGCTGGGAAAGCGAAAGATCCTTATGCTCGAGACGCAAGCGCGCCGTTCTTTCCAGCTCCTCGGGAAGCGAGGAAAGCAGACCTCTTTTGGCAAGCTCCTCGATCGCGGCGATCTGCTTTGAAGAGGCTGCGACCGCCTTCACTATATTATTCGTTTCGCAATTGGCAACTCTGTTTGCCGTATTGCGTATATCACCTTCGATTTTAGCATTCATCATGCGGAACGCCGTGGCGTTCATCATTGCAAGTGCAAAAAAATCCTCAATGGCTCCGCTGTTTTTTAAATACAGAACGCTTTGCCCCATGCGCTCGGCTCTTTTCATCTCAATACCCATTTCAGCAAGATAGTTTGTCAATGCATTTTCTCTTGTTTCAGGCAATAATTCGAGGCAGTATTGTTTGTGTGGATCAGACAAGCGACCGCATGCAACGAAGATCCCTTGCAAAAAGCTCGGGGTACAAGCATGGCATTTCGGAAGCGGATGCATGCTCTGTTGCGAAATGATCTCGCAAATAAATCTCGAGCAGGACGGGCTTTCAAAGAAAAGCGAAACCGTCCTTTTGCCCTTGCTCTTCGGAAGGTGCTTACACTGCTTTCCGAAAAATTCCTGCACGAGAAGAACGACCGCGGATGCAATACGCTCGTTATCGAGAGCTATGGTAATTTCATTTTGGCTGCACGCACCGCGCACGGCTATAATGCCGTACAGCAACGCACGGCGACAGCAACCGCTTTTTGGCAGCTGTGCCATGATCTCTTCCTTCTGCTCTATACAAAACGAAGCCACCTCGCTCCCTCCGTTTCCTCTATAATTTCAATTTCCGTTTGCAACGCAACGCCAAAGCACTGAAGGACCCTTGCCTTAACGAAATCCAGAACGGCAAGAAAATCCCTTGCGGTTGCATTGCCTTCATTTACAATAAATCCCGCGTGCTTTTCCGAAACCGATGCATCGCCGATGCGATAGCCCTTACATCCGCACCGATCGATATAATACGCCGCCGACGTATCGCCCACTCGCAAAAAGACAGATCCGAGCGAGCGCTCTGCGGGCTGGGAGGCCATACGGCGCGCCGCCACCTCTTCCATTGCTTGCTCCGCCGAAAAAAGATCTCCCTCACCGCCAACGAACCCTGCGGACAAAAGGATTCCCCGCGAAGAAACATCCGACCGACGGTAAGAAAAAAACAGCTCCGACCGATCCACGCGAACGACGCGGTCCTCTCTCGGATCGTATAAATCAACGAAAGAAAGCCGATCTGAGATCGAAAGACCGTATGCCCCCGCATTCTGATAAACGGCACCGCCGACCGTTGCGGGAATACCGAAAAGTTCCTTAGGCGGCACGAGGTTAAATTCAAGCATTTTTCGGCATAGTACGGAAAGCGGAACACCGCATTCCGCAACCGCCATGCCTTGCTCAAAATAAACCCCTCGCATACGCTTCGCACAAACCAAGCAGATCTTCCATTCTCCGTCCGGCGCAAGGACGTTGGACATATTCCCAACGACCTTATACGGAATGCCCTTTTTGCAAAGTCGCGAGAGCAAGCACAAAAGCTCGCCTCTGTTTTTGGGATATGCAACGAGAGAGGCAGTTCCCCCGATCCCTACGTACGATAGCCGCTTTAGGCTTTCGTTCAGCTTATAATCAATCCCGTGATGCTCCAAAAAAGTACACAAACCCAAAGTATCATTCTCCTTTATTTAATATCCTTGCATACTCCTATTTTTGAACATCCGGTGCATCCGCATGTATGCGGCTTATATTATTTTTATTTTCTTTTGGTTTCTCTTTAGATTTCTTTGCGGTCGATCATATCGATCGCGGCCTCTCTTTGCGCTTGTGTTACGCAAAGACCGCCGAGAATGCGCGACACCTCGCCGATGCGCCCGTCTCTGTCCAAGGGGCGGATGCCTGTTTTCGTCACGCCGTCAACGTCCTTTTTCTCGATCAAAAAGTGCGTATGCGCCAGCGATGCGATCTGCGCGCTGTGCGTCACCACGAAGATCTGCGCGGTTTCGGCAAGATCGTACATTTTAAGACCGATCTTTCTTGCCGTTTTACCGGAAACGCCCGCATCGATCTCATCGAATATCAGCGTTGCCACCCCTTCTTTATCCGAAAGGGCGCATTTCAGCGCAAGCATAATTCTCGCAAGCTCACCGCCCGATGCGATCTTTGCGATCGGCTTGGGATCTGCGCCGCGATTGGCACTGACGAAAAATTCGACCGTATCCGTTCCAAATGCGGAAAGCACCCTTTCACCGGCAGAAAATTCTTCCTTTACCGCGGCAAAAAATACCGTTTTCGGCATATCGAGAAATTCGAGGGTTTCTTTTACGGAGGCCTCAAGCCGCTTGGCGGCGGCAATACGCGCATCGTGAAGCTTTTGTGCAACCGCAAGCGCCGCACGGTATGCCTGCGCTTCGCGCTTTTCGAGATCCGATAAAAGCTCGTCGGCGTTTAAAAGCGTTTCGTATTCGGCGCGCGCCTTATCGCGATAAGAAAGGATCTCTGCCACCGTAAGGCCGTATTTTCTCTTCAGGACGGAAATATCCGCAAGTCGGGATTCGATCTCATTCAGCGCGGCCACGGGGTCGTCTACGCTATCCTCGCAGTAAACCGCGACCTCCTCCGCAATATCCATCACGGAATACATACAGTCACGAAGCGTTTCCGCATATTGCGCGCACCTCGGAATCACGTCCGAGATCTGGGTCAAGGAAGCAATGCTTCGGTCAAGAAGCAAGGAAACGCTTCCCTTTTCGCTTCCCTTTAATGCTTTATATATGAAGGATGCATGCTTCATGATGCGCTCACTGCTGCGAAGGCGCACCTTTTCTTCCACGAGCCGTTCTTCCTCTCCGTCCGTAAGGGCAAGCGCATCAATATCTCGGATCTGATATTCAAGCATCTCCATGCGCCTTTCGCGCTCTGCCGCCTTGGCGGCAACGCTTTTCTTTTCCTTTCGCAACGCATCGTAAACGGCGAACGCTTCCTTATATTCCGCAAGAAGCGGAGAATATCCACCGTAGCTGTCGAGGATCGACAGATGAACGTCCCTCTCCATGAGAGAGCGCGTATCGTTCTGCCCGTGAATACTGACGAGCGAGGGCATGATCATGCGAAGTGCCGAAAGACTCACGGCGCGGCCGTTGATACGAACCGAAGAGCGCCCATCGGAGGTAATGCTTCTTTGAACGAAAAGCACGCCCTCCTCATCCGGAAGGATGCCCGCCGCTTCCAAGGCAGAAAGCGCTTCCTTGCGAAAATTTCCAAACATCGCGCTGACCATCGCCGTATTTTCACCCGTGCGGATCAGCTCTCTCTCCGCTTTCGCGCCGAGAAGCAGACGGATACTGTCTATAATGACGGATTTACCCGCACCGGTCTCACCCGTAAGTGCGGAAAATCCCGCGGAGAAATCCACGTCCAAGCGATGAATGACCGCTATATTTTCAATGTGTAAGGACAGTAGCATAGATTCTCCTTGTGAATTAAATACCAAACGAGCGCTTCAGCTCGTTTTTCAGATTTTGTGCCGTCTGCGTATCTCTGACGACCATCATAACGGTATCATCTCCCGCGACCGATCCGAGAATGCCCTCCAAAGACATTTGGTCCACGCATACGGCGATCGCGTTTGCCATGCCCGATGCCGTTCGGATCACGAGCATATTTCCCGCGGCGTCTACGTTGACGATCGAATCGGTGATGGCGGAATTCAAAGCCGAAGCACTCGTCTCCTTCTTCAGCTCGGGCAGAATGTACTTATAGGTTCCTTTGCCCGTCAGTCCTTTTACAAGACGCAGCTCTCTTATATCTCTGGACGCAGTCGTCTGCGTAACGAAATATCCTTCTTTGGCAAGAAGATCGATCAGCGCACCTTGCGTATCGACCTCGTATTTTTCAATGATCTCCAGGATTTTTTGATGTCTTTCGTTTTTCACGGCAGTTTCCTCTTTTATATTTCATCCAAAGAACGCAGCTTGGAAAACAGTGCGTTCATTCGGTTTTCTTTCTTGAAAGTGATCATCTTTATGTTTTTTTCACTGCGGCAAACCCGACAGCGAGCACCTGCATTCAAAACGCCCCACGGACGACCGTCCACCGCAACGTTCAGCGTTGCCTGTGATCCGCAACCGACCGTCAACACCTCTCTGTCGGAAAAGATCAAAGAGCGGGAAAAAAACGAATGCGGGCATATCGGCGTCACGAGAATGGACGGATGGTCCTGAAAAACGATCGGACCGCCCGCGGACAAGGAATACGCCGTAGAACCGATCGGCGTTGCAAAGATAAGTCCGTCCGCCCTGTATTTCACGGAAGCACCGTTGCCGTCCGTCAGTGTCAGATACGTAAGCTCCACGGGATTGCTGTGCGAGAACACGACCTCGTTCACCGCCAAGCGCTCCATAGAGGGCTGCCCCTCGATCTTGATCGAAAGGAGCATTCTCTCCTCCACGGTGTAATTGCCGTCAAAAAGGCGGGCAAGATGGGAGATCTCCCCGGGAGCAAGCTCGCTCATATATCCAAGGCGACCGAGATTGATGCCGAGCATAGGCACGCCGTATCGAATGGCGCAATGCGATGCATCCAAAATCGATCCGTCTCCTCCGATCACCACGATCACGTCGGCATCCGCAGGAAAATCATCGTATTTCGTCACGGCCCCCGAGGGATACGGCAAGGATGCATCCATACATACGTCCGCACCGTGCGAAAGAAGCTCCTTTACCACCTGTTTTGTCGTTTGAAAGCCTTTATCTTTTTTTTCGTTGGGGATAATTACGATCTTCACTGTGAATCCTCCCTAAACTAAATCTTTTTTTGAAAATGTGCAAGATATTCGATATTTCCGTCACCGCCGCGGATAGGAGATACGATCGCGCCGTGGCAAGCAAAGCCGATCTGCTCAGCAAACGCCACAACGGAAGAAAGCGCCGCCTCTCTTGCCTTTTCATCCTTCACGATACCGCCCTTGCCGATCGCGGCGCGACCAACCTCAAACTGCGGCTTTACAAGACACACGAAATGTGCCCCATCCGCAAGCACGCTGTAAAGCGCGGGGATGATGTAGGTAGCGGAAATAAAAGAAACGTCCATCACCGCAAAATTCGGCACGTACGGAAGATCCTCCGGCGAAAGATAGCGCGCATTGTATCCTTCGATAACGAAAACGCGCGGATCGCGGCGCAAGAAATCGACCAGCTGATCCTTTCCCGAATCCAAGGCGATCACGCGGCTTGCGCCGTTTTGCAAAAGGCAGTCCGTAAATCCGCCGCTGGATGCGCCGACGTCGATCGCGCGCACGCCCTGTACGTCGATGGAGAATGCGGAAAGCGCGCCCTCGAGCTTCGTGCCGCCGCGGCTGGCGTACGGACGCGCCGAGCGATTGAGGACGATACCCTCCTCCATTCCGTCTATATGCATAGCAGGCTTATCCAGCACACGTCCGTTTATACTGACAGCCCCCTCTTCGATCAGCTGCTTCGCCTCCGTGCGACTGCGCGCAAAGCCCGCCTCGGCGAGAAAAACGTCAAGTCTCATCGGCGGTATCAAAAGGTGCTTCGACCATGCCACCGTCTTCGCCTTCCAGCAAAACGCTGACACGGCGCTCTGCGCTCTCCAGCGTCGTATGGCAAAAACGAAGAAGCTTCACGGCCTGCTCGTAGGTCTGCATTGCGGCACCCAAGCCGAGGCTTCCGCCCTCAAGCGCGCGGATCGCGCCGTCCAGCTTTTCCATCGCCTCTTCAAAGCTTATGCTCTTATCTTCCATCGGAATACCTCTCCTTTTCCTTTACGGTTGCTAAAATTTTGCCATCGGACACCAAGATGAAAAGATCCTCGCCGACCGATGCCTGCTCCACGGAGCTTAAAGCACCTCTCTCCGTGCGCGCGGCGCAATATCCGCGGCGCAAGACCTTCAAGGGACTGAGTGCCTCAAGCTTCTCCGCTTTTATGGAGATCTCGGCGTGCCGCTTCATAAATTCGGCCTTTGCCGCCCCTTTTATTTTTTCATGACAACGCAAAAGC
This sequence comes from Clostridia bacterium, assembly GCA_017504785.1. Taxonomy (GTDB): domain Bacteria; phylum Bacillota; class Clostridia; order Oscillospirales; family CAG-272; genus UBA1740. Next base: position 24,586 of record JAFVQL010000060.1, read on the forward strand.
CGCTGCTTTTTATCCTCGAATAAGCGCCCTTTTCCAAGAAGCGAAAGGCGCTCCTTATATGCAAGCACGCGCTCCCTCTTTCGCTTGGCGGTATGAGAAAGCGCGGCTGCCGCACGCGCGGCTGCCGCATCGAGCGACATAAGAAGCTCTCGGATATCGGGCACGCAAAGCTCCGCCGCCGCAGACGGCGTGGGCGCGCGCAGATCCGCGACGAAATCGCAGATCGTGAAATCCGTTTCATGCCCAACGGCGGAAACGATCGGCTGTGGCATGGTGGCGATCTTTCTGGCAACCGCCTCGCTGTTAAACGCCCAAAGATCCTCGATCGATCCGCCGCCGCGACCGATGATAACGACGTCCGCATCCGAAGCTTCAAAATAGGCAAGTCCCTTCAGCAAGGACTGCGGCGCGCCCTCTCCCTGCACGAGTGCGGGATACAGGACGATATCCGCCAAGGGATAGCGCCGCCCCGTTATATGCAAAACATCGCGGATCGCCGCTCCCGTGGGCGAGGTGATGACGCCGATTTTCTTTGGGAACGGGGGCAAGGGGCGCTTTCTTTCCTCAGCGAAAAGCCCCTCGGCCGCAAGCTTCTGCTTCAAGCGCTCGTATGCAAGATAGAGCGCGCCGAGCCCATCGGGGCGAAGCGAGGTCACGTAGATCTGATAAGAGCCGCCCTTTACATAAAGAGAGACCGAGCCGGTCACCAAAACCTTCATTCCGTCCTCGGGAACAAAGGTAAGCGCGGATGCCGCGGATCGGAACATCACCGCGCGGATCTGGCTGTTTTCGTCCTTCAGGGAAAAGTAGAGATGACCGCTGAAATGGCGGGTAAAATTCGATATTTCGCCGCGGATATAGATACGGCTCAAGCGAGAATCGCTCTCCAGCCGCCCTTTGATATATTCGTTCAGCTCGGTGACGGAGCCGGGCTCTGTCTGCGCGCGCTCTCTGAGCGATGAAATATCCATACCTCTCCTTTCCGAACGGACTCTCCGTTGCATATACAGTATTTTAGGGGATCACCCCTGATTTTTCAAAAAATTTCTTCTTGCTAAAACGGCAATGCCGACCGCATTGTCCGCCGAATGGGGCGGATCGGCAAAAAAGGCGGAAAACTCACGCCCGAGCCGCTCCTTTAAGATTGAGTTTGACATCACGCCGCCTGCAAATGCGATGCATTTTTTGCCGTATTCTTCCATGCACGCGCGCGTAATACGCGAAAGTCCCTCGCCGATATGCGAGAGAAGGAACGCCGCCGTCTGCGTCTTATCCTGTGTTTCGGAATATACCTTGAGGGCAAGATTTTCCGCACCCGAAAAATTTACGAAGGCACCGTCCGTGCGCGGTGCGCGCTTCGGGATCTTCCCTTTATAGGAAAGTGCCAGCGCTTCCATCTGAGGGCCGCAGGGGAAGCCGAGTCCCATAGCGACACCCACACGGTCGATCAGCTGACCTGCGTTCACGTCCTTCGTTCCCCCGATCAGGCGGCAGGCAAAGCCCGCGCCCTCGGCAGAAACGGAGAGAAGCTCCGTCGTTCCGCCCGAAACGTGCGCCGCATAAAAGGGCTCGCCAAGCAGATCCTCGCGACCGGAGGAATAGAGCGCCGCCATAATATGACCACACTGATGCGAAAAATGATACAGCGGGACGCGGGCACCCGCGGCAAAGGCGGTTGCGGCCGAAAGTCCCGCAAGAAAGCACGGCATATACGAGCCTTCCACATTGCGCGGTCTTGTGCTGACACCGACGGCAAGGACGGGACGCGCGCCGATCACGGCCTTCGCATCCTCCATAGCACGCGGCAATGCCGCCGTGTGAGAAAAGAGAGCATCCGACTGGCGAAGCCCTCTCTCTCCCGCCTTAACGGGAAGCGGATATTTCAAATTGGCAAGCTCTTCTCCGCCCGCGCCGATCACGGCCACCGAGGTCGTGTAATTGCTCGTATCGATCCCGAGAAAGCAGCCGTCCGTCATGACAAAGACTGATCCTTGGAAATAGCGTTCAGAACACCGTTGACGAAAATATAGGCCTTATCGTCGTCATACTTCTTTGAAAGCTCAATGCACTCGTTGATGGAAACCTTTACCGGAATATCCTCGCGAAAAAGGATCTCATACGCGCCAAGACGAAGAAGCGCCATGGAAACGAGCGAAACGCGCTCCTTTTTCCAACCGACAAGATTCTTCGAAATCACTTCCTCAAGCGCCTCGGCCTTCGCATAAACGCCGAAAAATACGTCCTTTACGTAAGCATCCGTCTGCAGCTCACGCTCTGCGGTTGCCTTTTCAAAAATTTCCTCTGCGCTTTCATCGTTTTTGCAAACGCCTTCGTAAAGAAGGAGAAAGGCGTTTTCTCTTGCTTCTTTTCTGTTCATGAATTGAGTCCTTTACAAAATTTGTATTATTATTCATATTATACATTTTTTCTTTCGCAATGTCAACGGACGAACGGACATTTTTTAAATAATTTAAAATTTTATACTTAATACTTGCAATGCGCGCGAAAATATGCTAAAATATGAGCATTGATTACAAAAGGAGCACCCCAATGAATAAAGCATTGCATATTTTGCGCCGCGGCGCGGTATATACGACGTGCATTATGATCGTCTTTTATCTTTTCTCCTTCATCCTGCCGTTGACGCTTCCCGCCATCAGCGCGCGCTACTTCTTTCTGATCCTCGGCTTCGGCATGGCTTTCTCCCTTTCTCTTGAGATCTTCTCGATCAAAGCACTCAAGCCGTTCGTTCAATACGCTACGCATTACACATCCCTCGTTCTCTGTTTTATCGCGCTTTACCTTCTCTCCGGCAATTACGCGCAAAGAGGCGGGCGCAGTCTTTTCGTTGCCTCCGTGCTCTTCACGGTCGGATACGCCGCCGTTGCCGTTCCGATGGCACTGATCAAGGGGCGCTACGCAAGAAAAAGAGCACAAAGCAATCCTTCTGCCTACAAAAGCATTTACCGCTGACCCTTCTTCTTGAAAAAATCGGCACAAGGAGCAATCGATTTGAAAAAATACGAGATTCTGAATGCAAATACCTTGAAGATCATCGCGCTCATCTCTATGGTCATCGACCACGTGGGCGTGATGATTTTTCCGTCTACCCTTTGGCTTAGATGCCTTGGACGCATATCACTGCCGATCTTCGCCTATATGATCGCAGAGGGGTGCCGCTATACCAAAGATCCGAAAAAATACTTCTTACGCATTTTTATCCTCGGCTTGCTGTGCCAAGCGGTTTACTTCGTCGTTTACGGAACGCTCTATCTTTCCACCGTAGTTTCCTTTGCGCTTTCCGTGCTTGCCATACAGTGCATCAACAAGCTTTTGCTCTCAAGAGATGGAAAAGCGATAGCGACACACGGCCTCTGCTGCCTTGCCCTTTTGCTTTTGATGCTCTTTCTCGTCTTCCCGCCGAATTTCATGGATAAGTACGGCCTGAAGCTTGACTACGGCATCTACCCCTTTCTCATCCCGATCGTTTTGTACTATCTGCCCTCAAAGGAGTGGCGCCTATTCGCCATGATCCCGCTCCTTTATCTTCTTTCGCTGAATTTTCAGTAGGAACAGTTGCTTGCATTCTGCGCGCTCCCCATTCTCCTTTTATACAACGGAAAGCGCGGAAGGAAAAACCTAAAATACTTTTTCTACGTCGCTTATCCCGCGCATCTCGTCTTGATATTCTTCGTTTACATCCTTTTCTTTTCATGATTTCTGCCCTGTATTTTTAACTCATTTTTATGTTTTTGATGCAACACCGGCGGATTTGATCCGGGAACAGACGGTGGCGGCCGAATGCATTTTTACCCTTACGATGCCCGCTTTTCACTTATGGATCTTACCCGATGATCGCGGGTATATTTCAATCTTTTTCGCCTAAAAGCGGTGCGCTTATGATTGGATCTTTAGAAGAAAATGCATTTTTCCCTTTCGTTCTGCGAGCCGTTTTTTTTAACATGCGAAGACGAAAAAACGAAAGGCAAAAGCCGCCTGCAAATCTACAAAAAAATCTTACGTCATACAAAAAAATGCACGGACATCTCTGCCCGTGCATTTTCATTTTTCATGGATTTCGTTTCAAAAAAAGCTTCGTATATCCCAAAAGAAAAAGTCGAAAAGCCCCGTTTTTTTCCATATAACACCGTTCCCCGACACAAGAATTTTCTTTCCGTATAAGCATCTTTATACCCCCGGCATCAGAAAAAAGAGCGGATATAAAAGATATCCGAGGGCATCTTTCGTGAAAAACGGGAGAAGAAAAATACGAAGCGAAAAAACGGTTTTCTCCCTGCTTATGACGCCGTTTTCTACCTCTTATATTATAATGCAAGAGCGCATTATATAAACAAAAGGCTCGCTGTGGGTTAAGCAGCGAGCCTCTTATTTTGGTGGCAATTATGCCATTTTGTTAAACTTAACGGTGAATTCAGACTTCTTGTGAGCGGCGTTATTCTTATGAAGGATACCATGAGCAACGGCCTGGTCAACCTTCTTAACAGCCAACTTGTAAAGCTCGGAAGCAGCAGCCTTGTCACCTGCATCAACAGCGGCATTGAACTTCTTGATGGTGGTCTTAAGAGCAGACTTCAGCATCTGGTTCTTCAGTGCCTTTGCACGGTTCACAAGAATACGCTTTTTTGCGGACTTAATGTTTGCCATTTTCAATCTCCTTAAAATTTTGAAGCAATCCGTGCTTCACTCCCATGGGACGGCTGAGAGGGTCCATCCCACCGAACTGATGACACCCGATTCCTTTTCATACATCGCATATTATACCATATCTTTCGAAAAAAATCAAGAGGTTTTTTGAATTTTTTTCGCATTATGGAAAATATTTTTTAAAAAGACTTGACAAACGGGCTTTTTTCTGTTATACTTGTAAAGTAATTTGCTTTACAGCATCATGGGGGCCGTTATGTTTGAGAAGAATATGAAAATTTCATACCTCCTCGACTTCTACGGCGACGTGCTGGATGAGCGCGTGCGTGCCGTGATGGGCGCGTATTATGACAACGACCTTTCGCTTGCGGAGATCGCAGAGGGCGAGGGGATATCCAGACAGGGCGTCCGACATTTGATCAAAAAGGGCGAGGAGCATCTTCTCTTTTTGGAAGAAAAGCTTGGGCTTGCAGCCACCTACGGCGAGATCCGTGCGGCGGCAGAGAGCCTCACCGCCGTTGCCGAAGAGATACGGCAAGAAAAGCTCTGCCGCGTGGACGCCGCAGAAAAGATCGATGCAATTGCAAATTTGATCGTCAGCAAAGGAGTGTAAGCACACTTGCTTCCCTCCCGCGCGCCGCTTTTCCCGATCCTTTGGGAATACGGCATAGTTTTTAGCTGTCGCCGCGTGGCGACGGAATGGAGATTTATATGTTCGGAAATCTGACAGAAAAGTTAGCCAACGCCTTTAAGAAATTCCGTAGCAAGGGCAAGTTAACCGAAGCAGATGTCAAGGAAGGCATGCGCGAGGTCAAGCTCGCGTTGCTCGAAGCCGATGTAAACTTCAAGGTCGTTAAGGATTTTGTAAAAACCGTTACGGAGCGTGCGGTGGGCGCAGAGGTGCTTGAGAGCCTTCTCCCCGCACAGCAGATCGTCAAGATCGTGAACGAGGAGCTGATTCAGCTGATGGGCGCGGATACGACCAAGCTCGTAATCAGTCCCAAGCCTCCGACGGTGATCATGATGGTGGGTCTTCAGGGTGCGGGCAAAACCACGCACACGGGAAAGCTCGCTGCCATGTATAAGCAAAAGGGCAAGTCTCCCCTGCTCATTGCCTGTGACGTCTACCGCCCTGCGGCTGTGGATCAGCTGAAGATCGTGGGCGAGAGCGTCGGCGTTCCCGTTTTTTCTATGGGAACGAAGGTATCCCCCGTTGAGATCGCAAAGGCGGGCATCGAAGCCGCGAAAAAGGGCGGCCACGATATGGTCTTTATCGATACGGCAGGACGGCTTCACATTGACGAGGAGCTGATGGAAGAGCTTGTGAAGATCAAAACGGCCGTGGAGCCAACCGAGATCCTTCTCACGGTGGACGCTATGCTCGGCCAGGATGCCGTGAACGTTGCAAAGACCTTCAACGAGCTTCTTGATATTACGGGCGTTGTACTGACAAAAATGGACGGCGATACCCGCGGCGGCGCGGCGCTTTCCGTTAAATACATCACCGGCAAGCCGATCAAGTTTATCGGTACGGGCGAGAAGATGGATGCCATTGAGCCATTCCATCCCGATCGCATGGCATCGAGAATCCTCGGCATGGGTGATATTCTCTCTCTGATCGAAAAGGCGGAGGCCGCCTTTGATGAAAAAAACGCAAAGGCACTGGAGGAAAAGTTCCGCCAGCAGACCTTTACCTTGGACGACTTCCTTATGCAGATGCAGCAGCTCAAGAAGATGGGCAATATCGAAAACCTCCTTGGTATGCTCCCCGGCGTGAAGCCCGGCGCACTCAAGGATGCACAGGTGGACGAAAATCAAATGAAGCGCACCGAAGCGATCATCCTTTCGATGACGAAGGCGGAGCGCACGCGCCCCGACATCATCAACGGCGCGCGCAGAAAGCGCATTGCACAAGGCTCGGGAACGACGGTCGAGGACGTCAATAAGCTTTTAAAGCAATTCGACCAGATGCGAAAAATGATGAAACAATTCACCGGCATGGGCAAGCGCCGCGGTCTTGCGGGACTGAAGCTTCCCTTCTAAATTCACTTTACAGTCATAATTAAAAATTATAAAAATAAAAACACAATTTTTTGGAGGAACAAAACAATGGCAGTAAAAATCAGACTTAAGAGACTTGGTGCAAAGAAGACCCCCTTCTACCGCGTAGTGGTTGCAGACGAGCGTTCTCCCCGCGACGGTAAGTTCATCGAGGAGATCGGTTACTACAACCCCCTCACCGATCCCGCTGACATCAAGATCGATGCAGAGAAGGCTAGCAAGTGGCTTGCAAACGGCGCTCAGCCTACCGAGACTGTTAAGGCGCTTTTGAAGAAAAGCGAAATCCTTAAGTAATTCGTGACCGAAAGGAACGGGTTGAACTCATGGATCTTAAACAGACTTTGACGGATATCGCCCGCGCTATCGTTGATACGCCCGACGCCGTTTTCGTTGAAATGAACGAGGACGGAGACGACGTGGAGCTTGTACTCACCGTTGCCGAAGATGATACGGGTATGGTGATCGGTCGCCACGGAAAAATCGCCAAGGCTATCCGCCAGATCATGAAGGTTGCGGCTACCAAAACCGGAAAGCGCGTTACCGTTGAAATTAAGTAAAACAAGTGCCTCGGGCAAATTTTGCCCGAGGCTTGTTTTTTAGAGATTTTACACAAGAAAAGTTCTGATTCTTTATACATTCGGACGGAGATTTTCCGTCACTCCCACACCCCGCATATGGAGAAATAGATATGGAAAAATATATTTTAGCACTCGACCAAGGAACGACCAGCTCGCGAGCCATTCTTTTTAATAAGGCAGGCATGGCGATCAGCACGGCGCAGAAGGAATTTCAGCAGATCTTCCCGAAGGACGGATGGGTGGAGCACGATCCGATGACGATATGGTCCACTGAGATCTCGGTCGCCACCGAGGCTCTGCTGAAGATCGGCGGCAGCTGGCAAGACGTGGCAGGGATCGGCATTACCAATCAGCGCGAAACCACGATCGTCTGGGACAGAAACAGCGGCGCACCGATCTATAACGCCATCGTGTGGCAATGCCGCCGCACGGCAGAACAGACGAAGGCTCTTGAGGATCGCGGTCTCGGAAAAATGATCCACGAAAAGACGGGACTTCTCCCCGACCCCTATTTTTCTGCAACCAAGATCGCATGGATCTTAAATAACGTAGAGGGGGCAAGAGAAAAGGCAGAGGCGGGAGAGCTTTGCTTTGGCACGGTGGATACTTGGCTTTTATGGAATCTGACCGCAGGCAAGGTGCACGCCACGGACTTCAGCAACGCATCGAGAACCATGCTCTTCAATATCAAAACGCTCGACTGGGACGACGAGCTGCTTTCTCTTTTCAACATTCCGCGCTCTATGCTTCCCGACGTTTTTCCCTCCTCCCATATTTACGGCTATACCGACCCCAAGCTTTTCGGCGCTTCTCTGCCCATTGGCGGCATTGCAGGCGACCAGCAGGCGGCACTTTTCGGACAGTGCTGCTTTGAAAAGGGTGACGTAAAAAACACCTACGGAACGGGCGGATTTTTGCTGATGAATACGGGAAGCACGCCCTATTTTTCGGACAAGGGACTGTTAACGACCATCGCATGGGGGCTTGGCGGCAAGATCGAATACGCGCTTGAAGGCTCGGTCTTCACCTGCGGTGCGGCGATCCAATGGCTACGCGACGGTCTAAAGATCCTCGACAGCGCGCAGGATAGCGAATATTACGCATCCAAGGTAGCGGATACAGGCGGCGTTTACATCGTTCCCGCCTTTACGGGACTCGGCGCACCGCACTGGGATCCTTATGCGCGCGGACTGATCATTGGCATCAATCGCGCGACGAATAAAAATCATATCATTCGCGCGACGGTGGAATCCCTCGCCTACCAGACGGCAGACGTCGTTTCCATGATGGAAGCGGAAAGCGGGCTGAAGGTGCCCTCGCTTCGCGTGGACGGCGGTGCTTGCAAAAACGATCTTCTGCTCTCCTTTCAGGCAGACCTTCTCGGCATTCCGATCGAGCGCCCTGCCTCGGTGGAAAGCACGGCACTCGGTGCTTCATATCTGTGCGGACTCGCGGTCGGTATGTATAAAAGCACCGAGGACATCAAAAAGAATCGCGCGGTGGAAAAGATCTTCGAAAGCGAAAAGGACACCGCCTTCCGTGAGCAAAGAATGAAAAAATGGCGCCGCGCCGTGGAGCGCTCGCTCGGCTGGGCGGAAGAATAATATAAAAAACGACCGAGGCAGAATCTTATTTCTGCCTCGGTTTATTGTGTTGTATTTTGTTTTTAACAAAAAAACAAATTGCGACGGATATCGGCGGCTCGAGCACTGACGAAAGCCTTTCTCCGCATTTTTTTTGCATCCGCAGAGGATACAAAAAACTTATCCGCGCTTCATTTGGCGCAAAAACAGCAGTACGGCAAAGACGAGCGTCACGACGCCGTAGCCGAGCACCCAAAGAAGATGCGAAAGCGAAGCCCCAAGGTTTCCGACAATCACGGCGCGCTCCATTTCTACGGCGTGCACGAAAGGAAGAAGATATGCGATCCTCTTGAACGCACCGCCCACGAGATCGAGATCAAACCAAATACCCGAGAGCCATGCGGAAAGGTTGGTGAGCAATGCGCCACAGATGCCGCCGACCTGCTTATCGTTGAATACGCTTCCGCAAAGAAGGCCGATCGCGATATAAAGGAGCGCGATGGGGATAAGATAGAGGAGCGCAAGCAGAATATAGATATTGACCTCAAGCTTCAGTATCACCGCTAAAAGATAGGACAAGATCCCTTCCGAAAGCGCGATCGGAATCAGCGGGAGCGTGTATCCGAGGATGAAATCCACGGGTGTCATCGGCGTTGTGTAAAGGCGGTGCATAAAGCTGCTTTGCCGATCCTTGGCGATCAGCGTTGCGGAAAAGAGCGTCATAAACGCAAGCCCGAACACAGCAACGCCCGGAGCGAGGCTTTGAATTTCAAACAGACTTACGGGAATATTGGCTTGAATTGCGCTCAAAAGGAGCAAAAGCACTACGGGAAAACCGAAAAGAAAAGACAGATTGAGAGGATCACGGATGATCTCCTTGAAATTTCGCTTTGCAAAGCACAGCATTCTCATTTTCCCGCCCCCTTTACGATCTTGATGAACGCGGCCTCGATGCCGTTTTCTCCCGTGATTTCCTTGATGCGATCGGGCGTATCGCAAACGAGAAGCCTACCGTCCTTCATAATAGCGATGCGGTCCGAAAGCGCTTCCGCTTCTTCCATATAATGCGTGGTTAAGATCACGGTGATCTTCCCCTTCAAGGCGCGGATAATGTCCCAAAGGTCGCTCCTTGCAAGGACGTCAAGCCCCAGCGTTGGTTCGTCGAGAAAGAGGATCTTCGGCTCGCTGACAAGTGCCATGGCAATGCTGAGGCGGCGCTGATAACCGCCCGAAAGCTTGCCTGCCTTGCGCGAAAAAACCGCTACAAGCCCCAAAAGCTCGGATACCTCCTTCACCCTTGCGGCGCATTTTTCCTTTGAAAAGCCGTGAACGCCGCAGATCAGTTCGAGATTTTCCCTGACCGAGAGTGCGGGCGCGACCGCCGTTTCCTGTGGCGATACCGCAATCATGGATTTTACCGCCGCCGCTTCGTCTCGGATGCTTTTATCAAAGATAAAGGCATCGCCCGCCGTTGGCATAGTTAAGCAAGAAAGCATTTTGATCGTTGTGGTTTTTCCCGCGCCGTTGACGCCGAGAAGCGAGAAAAGCTCTCCCTCCTCCACGCAAAGAGAAAGCCCGTCCACGGCAAGCACTTCCTTATATTGCTTCGTCAGATTTTTTGTTTCAATTGCATACATCGCTTTTTTCCTCCTTTGAGAGACGCTCACGCACGCCTTGATATACGTCGGTGATCATTCCGCTGACAAGCTCCTCATCAACGACAAAAACGAAGTGGCATGCATCACCGCGATGCCGTGCACGCACACCCACATTTCCATGTGCATCCGCATTGCCGTTTCTTTCGAAAAACCGTTGGCATCCATGATCATATGAACGGATGCTTCAAAATCCGGCGCAGGTGACAATTCCTCTCCCGTTCGGTCACGCATAAACAAAAGCTTGAAGAGCCCCTTTTCTTCCTTGGCAAAGCGAATATAAGCCATACCAAACGCCTTATAAGGGGGATACTTCTCTGTAGCAACCTCCCTTTCTATAAAGGAAAGATAACTTTTGTATGCACGCGCCATAACACTTTCACGAAGCGTTTCCATATTTTCGAAATTTGAAAAAATCGGCTGCGTGGAGCATCCGAGTGCCGAGGCAAGGCTTCTCGCATTCAAGGTAAGTTTCCCATCACCTCGAACCATCTCGAGCGCGGCATCCACGATCTGATCTTTCGATATTTTTACCTTTGGCGGCATTTTGCACCTCCATATATATCGTTCGTTATATATCATATGTTATTTTATCATAAAGGTATACGCTTGTCAAGAGAAAAATGAAAATTGATTGAAAGAAAAATGAGAAAGCATCCCGGATGATCTCGTTTTTGGGGGGTGAGATAACAAATATAAGTGAATGCTTTTTGACGATAGGAGAAAAGCTTCCTTAACACCTTTTCACTATTCACTTTTACCTATTACCTATCGACAAGTTTCAAGGGATGAGTGAAAAGTGAAAAGTGAAGAGTGAAGAGTGAAGAAGTAAAAATCGACAAGCCTCTGTCGAAACTTGTCGATTTTTGGGGTGAGATATGGGATTCGATTCTCCTCGCGAACTGCGCTCGTCGGTCAGGCGCGGTCGCAGACGTTCACCGGAAGTCTGCTCTGCACCGCGCCCCCTTCGAATCCCTCTGCTATTTTAGATAAAAAGCAAACACCGACCACAAGGGTCGGCGCTTGCTTTTATGTGAGTAATCTAAATTTTTGATACCATTTTTGAGTGGGTGCAAATTTTAGAGTTATGGGTGCATGTTGG
>JAFVQL010000061.1 GCA_017504785.1 Clostridia bacterium
CAACTTCTTTTGCGGCGTGCGCGCGCGGGAGCGTAAGGCATGGACGACGGGAATGGAGAGAAGCTTTCCGATATGCTCTGCCAGGATCCGCGCCTGATCCACACCGTATCTTCTTCTCGCCGCCGCGCGGCGCGGCACGTAGGTAAGGATGTAGCGCGAGGGATCCTCTATGCTTGCACAGATCGCCGCCGCAAGCTCCTTGGCACAGAATTTTGCAACGTCCTCGCGGTTCTCGCGCTTCAAGGAGAAGATCAGACGGTTTTGCGGCAGATCCTCAATACTGGATACGTAGCGCACGATCTTTATCAGCTTATGGACAAGATGCGTATCGAGATAATCGTTCGAGCAAGCGCATTTTGAAAGCACCTTGGCACAGCGCGAGCAGTTTCGCAGCTTCACGTTGCGGTAGCGAAGAAGGCAATCGGAGCAGAAAACGGACTCGCCCATATCCAGCCTCTTTTTGCAGTGCACGCAAAACGGCACGGTTACATAATGCTCGACGCGCTTAAAAATTGCCGAAAGATCCAAACCCATCCCTCCTTATTTATACTAAAAGGCTGTCCCAAATGCAAAGCATAGGGACAGCCTCATGCTCGGTATTCACCGGTTTTCGGGCACGTCACTGCCCTCTTTTTTCGTATCTTTATTTTGCGGTCTTGGGAAAGCTATCCTTCAGTCCCACAATGCGGTTAAAGGTGTTTTCGTGCTTGGTATCCTTCACGAAATAGCCCGTACGAACGAACTGGAAGCGATCGCCCTTCTTTGCCTCGGCGAGAGCGGGCTCGATCTTCGCATTCTCGATCTTGGTAACGGAATTGACGTTCAAATAATCGTCAAAGGTCTTGCCCTCGGGAATATCCGAAACATTTTCGATATCAAAGAGGAAATCATAGAGCATCACGGTGGCATCCGAAGCAAACTTCGAGGAGAGCCAATGGATCGTGCCCTTGATCTTTCTTCCGTCCACGGGCATACCGTTTGCGGTTTCGAGATCCGCCGTGCAACGGATCTCGACGATATTGCCCTCGGCATCCTTGACGATCTCATTGCATTTTACGATATACGCGCCCATAAGACGCACCTCACCCTCCGGCTTCATGCGGAAGAACTTAGGCGGCGGCACCTCGGCAAAATCCTCTGCATCGATATAAAGCTCGCGCGTGAAGGGGATCTTGCGCGTGCCTGCCTCAGGCTTCGCGGGGTTATTCGCTACCTCAAAATACTCTACCTTATCCTCGGGATAGTTGGTTACCACGACCTTAATGGGATGCAAAACGCTGATGCGGCGGGACGCACTTTCGTTCAGCTCCTCGCGGATACAGTGCTCAAGAAGCTCGTAATCCACAACGCTATACGACTTTGCGACACCGGCGCGGGCAACGAAATCGAAGATAGCGGCGGGCGTGTATCCTCTGCGGCGCAGACCGCAAAGCGTCGGCATACGGGGATCGTCCCATCCGTCCACAAGTCCCGTTTCCACAAGCTGACGAAGATAACGCTTGGACATAACGGTGTGCGTTACGTTCAGGCGGGCGAACTCCCACTGATGGGGGCGCTTTTCAAAGCCGATGTTTTCGATCACCCAATCGTAAAGCGGGCGGTGATTTTCAAATTCAATGGAGCAAAGCGAATGCGTGATCCCCTCCAAAGCATCCTGAATGGGATGCGCGTAGTCATAGAGAGGATAGATGCACCACTTATTTCCCTGACGGTGATGATCGACGTGCACGATGCGGTAGATCGCGGGATCGCGCAGGTTGATATTCGAGGATGCCATATCGATCTTGGCACGAAGTGTTTTCGCACCGTCGGCAAACTCGCCGTTTTTCATTCTTTCAAAAAGATCGAGGTTTTCTTCCACCGAACGGTCACGGTAGGGGCTGTTCTTACCCGGCTCGGTCAACGTGCCGCGATACTGACGCATTTCTTCCGCCGACAGGTCGCAGACGAAGGCCTTGCCCTCCTTGATAAGCTTTACGGCAAACTCATAGCAAGCGTCGAAATAATCCGAGCCGTAGAAGATACCGCCCGAAGGCTCACAGCCCAGCCATTTCAGATCCTCGTAGATGCTTTCTACGTACTCGTTATCCTCTTTCGAGGGGTTCGTATCGTCGTAACGAAGGTTGAAAAGGCCGCCGTACTTCTTCGCGGTCATAGCATTGATCCAGATCGCCTTGGCAGAGCCGATGTGCAGATAACCGTTCGGCTCGGGGGGGAAACGTGTGTGGATCTTAAGCTCGGGATTCTTTTCAAGATCCGCGTCAATAATGTCGTGAATGAAATTGTTTCTTAATTCTTCCATATTCAAAATCCTTTTGGGAATATTTTACAAACGGAACGATGCACCGTGCCCGGGATAGAGCAAAAGAGAGGAAAGCCTTTCTCTCGCGAGGCGCAGTGATGAGAAAATCGCCGAGGCGTTACCGCTCGGCAGATCGTACCGACCGAAGCCACCGCCCGCGAACATAAGATCACCGACAAAGGCGATATCCGAAAGGCGGTATACAAGACTTCCCTGCGTATGCCCGGGATAGGCTTCCGCCACGATCCGCTCGCCGCAAAGCGAGAGAACGGATCCGTTTGAGATCTTCGTGTGCGGAACGAAATATTTTTTATCCTCGCCGAAAAAGATCGCGTGTGCATTAAGATGCCCGTCCGAAAGCATAGGCGCATCCTCTGTGCCGATATAGACGGCAGGAGAAAAGGTAGCGTACCACTCGGGAAGCGTTTGCACGTGATCAAAATGCCCGTGCGTTAAGAGGATCGCGACAGGGGGTATAAACGCATCGCCAAGCGCCTGCTTGGCTTCCTCCACGCTGACCGAAGGATCAACGAGGAAGGCTTCCCTTCCGTCCGTCACGTAATAGGTATTTGCGCCGAAGGATTGCGGCACCAAAGTCACAACTTGAGGCATACCCATTTCCCTCCAAAAATACAATTCGCCTTTTATATTTTACCATTGATAACAGAAAAATGCAAGAGTTTTGCACCAAATAATTTATATATAAGCGCATTTTTTTGCGGGGCGGTAAAAATATAAGCGCAAGCCTTGAAATTCGGAAATAAATATGGTAAAATAAGAAAAAACAAAGGAAAACGCTTTATGAAACTTTTAATCGGCTCTGATATCCACGGCGATCTTGACGGCGCCAAGCGGCTGATCTCGGCTTACGAGGAAGAAAATTGCGATAAGCTCCTTCTTCTCGGCGATATTCTTTACCACGGACCTCGCAACGATCTTCCTGCGGGCTACGCGCCCAAAGAGGTGATCGCCCTTCTCAACGGCTATAAGGATAAGATCCTTGCCGTGCGCGGCAACTGTGAGGCAGAGGTGGATCAAATGGTTCTTTCCTTCCCCGTGCTTGCGGAATACGCTCTGCTTTCCTTCGACGGCATAACCGTTTTTGCAACGCACGGACATATCCACAATACGGAAAAATGCCCGCCGCTTATGAAGGGAGATATTCTTCTTCATGGGCATACCCACGTGCAGACCTGCACGCCCTTCGGCAACGAGAACTTCTATATCAATCCCGGCTCGATCTCCCTTCCCAAAGATGGAAATCCCAGGACCTATATGTTATATGAAAACAGAACCTTTACGCTGAAGGATTTTGAAGGCAAGACGCTTTGGGAAAAGAAGCTTTAATAGAGAGAATCCACGTCGGGGTGCGTTTTTCGGCGCGCCTCGACGCTATTCTTTCCCCTTTCAAAAAAAGTGAAAAGTTTTGAAAAAAATATCGCAAAAGCCCTTGACAAAAGAAAGAAAATGTGTTATTATATATAGGCGTTCGATGAGAACGTGCTCTATGCGAGTGTAGTTCAATGGTAGAATTCCAGCCTTCCAAGCTGGTCGCGTGGGTTCGATTCCCATCACTCGCTCCAATATACGCGCCCTTAGCTCAGTGGATAGAGTGCCCGGCTACGAACCGGTAGGTCGAAGGTTCGAATCCTCCAGGGCGCGCCAAAAAACCTCGTTCTTCGGAACGAGGTTTTTTGCTTTTTGCGCGCCCCGAAGGATTCGATGATCAAGCGAAGCACATCTGCAAGCTCGCTTCAAGTGCACGAGCGCAGATCGCTCCGCGGTGGCGCGTTTTGCCGCGCATAGGGCAAAGCCCCAAGCCCGCGAAGCGGGCGAACACCGTGTGGAGCAATGCACAGTTTTTCACAGCCGCAAGCGACCAAGCCGCGCAGTTCGCGGCGCGAATCGAATCCTCCGATAAAAGCTTTTCACCACAGCCGCCACGCGCATCAAAGCTCGCATTTTCGCTCCATGATCAAATTCTTCCGGAAAGCGTATACCCATCTTTCCTTCTCTCTCCGCGATCCCGCATTCTCTATCGCCTCTCTGTAAAAAACCAATATTCCCCTTTATATCATGACAATTCCCGATATTTTCTAATCTTTGTTTACATATATAAGAAAATACGCCGTTCTGTATCTGCAGAACGGCGTATTTTTTATGGTTTTCACAAAACATGAAAAGTGCTTTGAAAAACGGATTTTAGGCGCAAACCGTCAACTGAATTGAAAGAGGCGCAGTTCCCTACGCCGAGCAATGAAACGACGGTTTATGCCTAAATACGAAAGCCGAAAAAATCACTTTACAACAATGTTTACGATCTTGCCGGGTACTACGATTTCTTTAACGATCGTCTTTCCCTCGATAGCAGCGGCGATCTTCTCATCTGCCTTGACGGCGGCGAGGATACCATCCTTATCGGCGGCCGCGGGGATTGCAACGACGGCGCGCACCTTACCGTTGATCTGTACGGGGAAATCCACGGTATCGTCTACGGTCTTGCTCTCGTCATATACGGGCCAGGGAGCGAGGGACGCAAGGCCCTTACCGCCCATCATCTCATAAACCTCTTCGGCTACGTGAGGCGCGAAGGGAGCGAGGAGCGTTGCAAAGGTCTTAAGCTCGCACTTCGTGATCTTACCCACCTCGGAGATGGTGTTTACAAGCGCCATCATAGCGGCGATCGCGGTATTGAACTTCATATTGTCGATATCGGCACTTACCTTCTTAATGGTCTTATGGAATGCCTTTTCGAGCGCGGGCGTTACGCCTTCGCCTGCGGCGATATCCGCAAGGTCAAGGAAACGCTCGAGGAAGCGCTTGCAGCCCTTGATGGACTGCGGATTCCAAGGCGCGGCCTTCTCAAAGTCACCGATGAACATCTCGTAAAGACGCATGGTATCTGCACCGTAGTCACGCACAATGTCATCGGGATTGACGACGTTTCCGCGGGACTTGGACATCTTCTCACCGTTTTCGCCAAGGATCATGCCGTGGCTCGTGCGCTTTGCATAGGGCTCCTTGCAGGAAAGAATATCGATATCATAGAGGAACTTCGACCAGAATCTCGAATAGAGCAGGTGGAGCGTGGTATGCTCCATACCGCCGTTATACCAGTCAACCGGCATCCAGTATTCCAGCGCTTCCTTGGAAGCAAGCGCCTCATCGTTATGCGGGTCACAGTAACGCAAGAAATACCAAGAGGAGCCTGCCCACTGCGGCATTGTATCGGTCTCTCTCCTTGCCTTACCGCCACACTGCGGACAGGTGCAGTTTACCCAATCGGTCATCATAGACAGAGGAGATTCGCCCGTTTCGGTCGGCTCATAGGAATCCACCTCGGGCAGAAGGAGAGGAAGCTCGGACTCGGGAATGGCAACCCAACCGCACTTTTCGCACTCTACAATAGGAATCGGCTCGCCCCAATATCTCTGACGGGAGAATACCCAGTCACGCAGCTTGAAGTTCACCTTCTTCTGACCGATGCCCTTCTCTTCAAGGAATGCCGCCATGGCTTCCTTCGCATCGGCAACCTCCATGCCGTTCAAGAAATCGGAGTTTACGAGCTTGCCGCTCTCAACGTCTACGAACGCTGCGTTCTCAATGTCACCGCCGGCAACGACCTCGATGATCGGCAGACCGAACTTCTTTGCAAACGCCCAGTCTCTTTCATCGTGCGCGGGAACGGCCATGATCGCGCCCGTTCCGTAGCCCGCAAGAACGTAGTCCGAGATAAAGATCGGAATTTCCTTGCCGGTTGCGGGGTTTATCGCCTTTACGCCCTTCAACTCAACGCCCGTCTTTTCCTTGACAAGCTCGGTGCGCTCAAAGTCCGATTTCTTGCTTGCGGCCTCGCGGTAAGCAACGACCTCATCGTAGTTTGCAAGCTTTTCCGCCCACTTCTCGACGTATGCGTGCTCGGGCGCGATAACCATATAGGTGGCACCGAAGAGCGTATCGCAACGGGTGGTGTACACGCGAAGGGTATCGCCCGCGGTGGTTGCAAAGTCAACCTCTGCGCCATAGGACTTACCGATCCAGTTGATCTGCTGGGTCTTCACTCGCTCTATGTAGTCAAGCCCATCAAGATCGGAGATAAGACGGTCGGCGTACTCGGTGATACGGAGCATCCACTGGCTCTTTACCTTACGGATAACCGCAGAGGAGCAACGCTCGCAAACGCCGTTTACGACCTCCTCGTTTGCCAAAACGACCTTACAAGAGGTGCAGAAGTTTACCGCAATTTCCTTCTTATACGCAAGGCCCTTCTTGAAAAGCTGAAGGAATATCCACTGCGTCCACTTATAGTAATTGGGATCGGTGGTGTTGATCTCTCTGTCCCAATCGAAGGAAATACCGAGGGATTTGAGCTGGCTCTTGAAGCGCGCCACATTGTTTGCGGTTACGATGGCAGGATGGATCTTATTCTTGATCGCATAGTTCTCGGTGGGAAGACCAAAGGCATCCCAGCCCATCGGGAAAAGAACGTTATAGCCCTGCATTCTCTTCTTACGGGATACGATATCCAATGCCGTGTAGGGACGGGGATGGCCCACGTGAAGACCTTGTCCCGAGGGATAAGGAAACTCTACGAGAGAGAAATACTTGGGAAGCGTATAGTCCTGCTTTGCAGCAAAGGCCTTTTTCTCATCCCAGATTTTCTGCCATTTGGATTCGATTTCTTTGTAGTTGTACTGCATTTCACATCTATCTCCTGATCAAATTTTCAAATTGAATTTCTCGTCTACCTTTGCCTTGATCGGCTCGATATCCATCCTTTTATCGGCCGGAAGCAGACGGTCAATATCGTAAAACTCACGGCTCTGACGGTCAAACACGTTCAGTATCACGTCCGTGAAATCCACGAGGATCCACGATGCACCGCTACGCCCCTCGATGCGGCTCGGGTGCTTTCCTCTCTCGGACATTTTCTCGGCAACCTCATCGGCAAGCGCAACGACTGCCGTTGAGGACGTGGCGGTAATGTTGACATAATAATCCGTGATCGCATTTTCCTCGCCAACCTCATACGCGGTGAGATCTCTTCCTTTTTTCTCAAGAAGAAGGGCGATCACTGCTTCGCAAAGCTGGGCGGAAGAAGCGTTCAAAAGATCCTTTTCCATGGGCTTCATTTCTGACATAATCATTCCTCGGTTATTCTTTTTTTGTTGGTATTCTGATCGAGGAGAGATTCTCCTCGGTATATACGCGATAAGTTAAATTGCGGTCGTTATAAATATTCGCCTGTTCTGCATTTTCTTCATCCAAAAGCTTTCTTTCACCGTCAAATTCTCTCGCGGGAGAAAAATACTCCGAAAGAAGCGCGACAGCACCCGCGCGGTTGACGATATAATACCAATGCCCGCTCGAAAGAAGCGGCTCGCCCGGAAGAGTGGCAAAGCTTGCCGAGAGATACGGAAGCCTTGCATGCACCGAAAGACCTACGGAAAGCGCACGCGAGAGCGAAAGATCCGTGATCACATCCCCGCGCATGGAAAAGAGCATTCGGATCAGCTCTGCGGGGCGAAGGGACTGCCTTGCCCGCGAAAGAAAGGCACAAAGAAAGATCTTTTGTGCATCCACGCGCCCGAGATCTCCCGTCAGATACCCTTCACGGTAACGGATAAAGGCCTCCGCCTCCGCACCCGAAAGGTGATGCGTGCCCGCGGCGTATTCCTTCCCCTCTACGGTAATAGAAAAAGGAAGCGAAACGTCCACGCCGCCAAGGGCATCCACGGTGGCACACAGTGCCGCCGATTTCATGGCGACCGTGCCCGAAAGCGAAACGCCGAAGCATTTTTCTATCTGCGAGGAAAGCGCTGACAGCGCCTCCTTTTCCGACGCGCCCGCAAAGCGCGCGGATGCATAGATCCCGTTGATGCGCTCGCCCGCTCCCTCTTTAAAATAGGTATCGCGGGGGATCTGCAAAACGGCAAGACGCTCCCTCTCCGCATCCACGGAAAGAAGACACAAAACGTCGGTATTCTCTGCGGCATCGTCCAGCCCTGCAAAAAGCAGTACCGTGGGATCCTGCGAAAACGCATTCACAGCACCCGATGCCAAACGGCATCCGCAAAGAGATAAAAGCAAGGTAAGAGAAAGAAAAATGGCAAGGATCTTTTTCATAAGTAACGCTCCTGCGTTTTTTTCTTATCTTTTCCCTTTTCGGTTTCTCAATTCAATGAAATAGTTGACAAAAGCGCGTTTCTGGCATCCAAGGTGTCCTCGCAAAGCGCAAAGCCGCGCGCACGGAGAAAATGCACCGTGCTATCGAGGATCTTCAAAACGCATTTATCCAAAGCAAGCTTTGGCGAAACGCCGCTTTCCAGCTCGGAAAAGAACCATTCGCGGGTCTCAATGCACTTGGGATACTCTCTGCCCTCTTCGATATAGTCCGCAACGTAAAGGATCTTATCGAGAAGCGACATATTCTTTGCACCTGTCGTGTGTGCGCGAATGGCAAAAAGAACCTCTTTATTTTTTGCAAAATACGGAAATTCCTTGCGTATACGATACTCTGCCGTAAAGGAATGCAGGATCGCGGGCGACTTCTCTTGACTTTCGGTTAGCGAAATGCCAAGCCTTTTGACGGTTTCTCTCTGCTCCGGCTCGTCCATCTCCTTCGTGATATCGTGAAGAAGCGCGGATGCGCCGAGAGAAAGCGGATCGATCTCGCCCTCAAAATGCGCCGCAATTCTTTCGGCCATTTTTTCCACGCCGAGCGTGTGGCGGTATCTTTTTTCGCACATGAAGCGAGAGATCTCTTGACGCAAGGACGAAAGCACGGCTACCGTATCGAGCGGCCAAAGCCCCTCGCTTTCGATATAGGAGAGCACCGAAGGGGGGATGCTTTTTTCGGCAAGCCACGGCGCACATTTTAACTGCGCGCGCAGTTCGGTCGAGCAGACCTCGGTAACGGCGGCATCGATGATGCGGATCCGCGCACCGAAGCGGCGCTCGTAATCCTCCTTCGCCTTTAAGATCGCTTCTTCCTTTTCTCCGTCCTTTTCACGGCGGACGAGGCAGATCACGGCCTTTTCAAAAATGATCTCTGGCGTGCGCCAGGTCGGTAAGGAAAGGAACATATCCGTGCCGCAAAGGAAATACAGCTCTCTGTCCTCTCTCGAAAGGAGCGTGAGCGTTTCTGCCGTATAGCTTCTGCCGCCGCGGCGGATCTCCATATCCGATATTTCCACCTGCGGGATGTGCCCGAAGGCAAGCGACGCCATCTTGAGTCTTTGCTCGGCGGTTGCCCCGCCGTCTATTTCCTTATGCGGCGGAAGATTATCCACGATGATCATAAGGCGGTCGGGCCGAAGTTCCTTTTGCAAGGCTTCCGCGGCGCGGACGTGCCCGATATGCGGCGGACTGAAGGTGCCGCCGAGGATCGCAACGATTTCCTTTTTCATCACGGAAGCTCGATTTTTCTTTTCTTCTCGGACGGACGGTACAAAATGATCTTCGTTCCGATCGTGCCCGCAACATCCGCGCCGATGGCCTCGGCGATCTCCTCTGCCGCTTCCTTGGCAGAATATCCGCTGTTCTCAAGCACGCGGATCTTGATCAGCTCTCTGGCCTCAAGGGCATTGGAAAGCTGGGTGCAAAGCTCTTCGCTGATACCGCCCTTTCCGATCTGAAAGATCGTATCCATATTCTGTGCAAGAGAGCGAAGATATGCTCTTTGTTTACTGTTTAACACGTTATTTTTCCTTTTGTTTTTTAGTTCTGCTCAAAGAGCGCGCCTGCAAACTCCTCGGCGTCAAAGGGCTTCATATCCTCGATCTGCTCACCGACACCGATGAACTTCACGGGAATGCCAAGCTCCTGCTTGATGGAGAAAATAATACCGCCCTTGGCAGTTCCGTCAAGCTTGGTGAGCACAAGGCCCGTGATCTCGGCGGCACCCTTAAATTCCTTTGCCTGAATGACGGCGTTCTGCCCTGTGGTGGCATCGAGAACCAAAAGCGTTTCTCTATCCGCATCCGGAAGCTCTCTGCCGATCACGCGGTTGATCTTTGCAAGCTCGTCCATGAGATTTTTCTTATTGTGAAGGCGGCCTGCCGTATCGATAATAAGAACGTCGGCCGAGCGGCTCTTTGCCGCGCCGATCGCATCAAATACGACCGAGGCAGGATCCGCACCCGCGCCCTGACGCACAAGCTCCACGCCCGCGCGGTCACACCAAACGGCAAGCTGCTCTGCGGCGGCGGCACGGAAGGTATCGGCGGCGGCTACCACCACGCGCTTCTTCTGCGACTTGAGCTCTGCGGCGATCTTACCGATCGAGGTCGTCTTGCCTACGCCGTTGACACCGATCACGAGGATCACCGACGGCTTGGTCGTCAGCTTCAAGGGCTCATGCTCGCCGAGCATATCGCGCAAATTACGGAACAGAAGGTCCTTGATCTCGGAGGGATCCTTCAGTCTTCCGTCCTTCACCGCCTCGCGCAGATTGTCAAGGATCTGCTCGGTGGTATTCACACCGAGGTCGGCGGAGATGAGAAGCTCCTCCAGCTCGTCAAACAGATCCTCGTCTATTTTATGAAAGGACTTAAAAAGGTTGTCAAGCTTACCGACGATGGCGTTTTTCGTCTTTAAAAGTCCGTTTTTCAGTTTCTCAAAGAACCCCATCGAGTATCTCCTTTTGTTTTCCTTCGATTTCGTTTACGTTCAGCTCGATCGCCTGCGAGATACCGCGCTGCGGCATCGTGACACCGTACAGGCGGTCACCGATCTCCATCGTGCCTCGACGGTGGGTGATCAAAATGAACTGCGTATCCTTCGACATTTTCTTTATGTACTCACCGAAGCGGAATACGTTTACCTCGTCGAGTGCCGCCTCGATCTCGTCCAGAATACAGAACGGCGAGGGGTTTACCTTCAGGATCGCAAACAGAAGCGCGATCGCAACGAAGGACTGCTCACCACCCGAAAGAAGCGACATACTGCCGACGGCCTTGCCGGGGGGCTGTGCCGTGATCTCGATACCCGAGGTCAAAACGTCCTCCGGCTCGGTCAGCGAAAGCGAGGCGCTGCCGCCGCCGAACAGCTCCTTAAAGGTGGTGCCGAAGTGGCGATTGATATCCTCAAACGCCTTGACGAAGCTTTCTCGCATATCCGTTTCCAGTCTTGCGATGATCGCGATCAGCTCATCGTGCGATTTCGTCAGATCCACGTACTGCGTATTCAGCGCATCGTACGCCGATTTTTCATCCGCATACTGCTGAATGGACGAGGGATCAAAGTGACCGATGGCGCGCAAACGCTGACGCAGCGAGGTCTGATTCTGCGCGATCTCGGCACGGTTTTCCTCGGTTACGGGGGGATAGTTGAGCGCCACGGCCTGCTCGTAGGTGAGATTGTAATCGTCCCAAAGAACCGAGCCGAGCTTATCACGGTTCTCCTCCAGGCGCAGAAGATGGTTCTCTGCGCGCAGAGATGCTTCCATGAAGCTCTCTCTCGACGCGGTCTTTTCCCTGATCAGGGCGCGCAGATCGTTCATCGCCTTATCGTAGGTATCACTACCGCTCTCCAGCTCCTTACGGTTCTTTTCCAAGAGGGCGATCTGCTCCTCGAGCGCATCGTGCTCTTCTCTACGCAACGCCTTGGTTTTATCCATGTTTTGGCTCTTATCGGACAGCTCGTCGATACGCGCTCTTTGCGCCGCCTTTTCTTCTTCCAGCTCGGAAAGGCGCTCCTTCAAGGAATCGAGAAGCTGTCTTGCACCGTCGATATCCTTATTCGTCTCAACGATCGAAACGTATTCGCTTGCCGCTTTGGCGGCGATCTCATCGTTCTTTTCATCCAGCACGCCCATTTCGGCGGCGCGCTTTTCGCGGAAGGCGCGAAGTCCCTCCGCACGCTCGCAGGCGGCGGCATACTGTACATTCAGCGCACGAAGCTCCTCCTCTGCCTTGGACTGCTGTCCCTCGAGGTTATGATAGTCAAAGCGGAGCTTCTCGATCATGTTGCGGTTCGCCGTCAGGTTCGCATTCGCGGTATCGAGTGCGGCAAACTGGCTTCTCGAAAGCGTGAGAAGCAGCTCCTTTTCCTGCGAAGCATCCTTGACTCTTTCGGCAACGGCGGCACGCTCGGCATCCAAAGCCGCGATCGCTTTTTTCTTTTCCGCGATCGTGCGATTATAGCCTGCGGCGGCCTCGCGAAGCTCGGCGATCTCGCTGGTACGGCTGAGAAGGCCGCTGTCTCTCTTTGCACTACCGCCCGTAAAGGCACCGCCCGCGTTGATAACCTGACCGTCCAGCGTGACAAGCTTCACGCGGTAGCGGATCCTTTTCGCGGCGGCAGAGGCGTTATCGATCGTATCGAATACGACCACACGAAGCAGAAGCCATTCGATGATCGAGCGATAGCACGGCTCGAAATTCACAAGCTCGTCACCTCTTCCGACGTAACCCGGCATAGACTTCGTCATGCGGATCTCATCGGTCTCGGTGGCGGATTTAATGGCGGTGATGGGATAGAAGGTTGCGCGACCCGCGTTGGCATGCTTCAAGGCATATATAGCGGCTTTCGCGGTTTCCTCGTTATCCACCACGATATTCTGAAGGCTTGAGCCAAGGGCGGTATCGATCGCCGTGATGTATCTCTCGTCCACATGAATGAGAGAAGAAAGCGGACCGTGGATCTTTCCTGCGCCGCGGATCTCCCCCTCTTTATATTTTCGCATGACGAACTTAACGCTCTCGTAGAAGCCCTCGAAGCTTTCGTTCATTCTTTGCAGGGCGTCCGCCTTATGAAGAAGCGCCTCGCTTTTCGGGATCAGATCGTTGAGAACGGAAAGATGCGATTCCTTCTGCTCCGAAATTTCTTCAAGTCTTGCGTTTCCTTCATTGAGAACGGCATCCTTTTCGGCGATCTTTTGCTTAAAGCCCGCGGCGTTTGCCTCGCATTTCTCGGCCTCCGCCGTCAGCGCTTCGCCTTCCTTTTCGTACTGCGCGATCTGCTCCTCGATGTCCTTCGAGCGTGTACCGTCACTGATCTTGGAGTTGGAAAGGACGTTGATACGCACGTTCAGATCCCCTGCGGTATTCTCCTCTACCGTCAGCTCGTCCAGCGCTTCCTCAAGCTCCTTTTTCATGGTCTGGATCGCCTTTTGAAGTTTATCCTGCTCGGCAAGATATTCAAGGCGGATATCCATGTGCTTTTTCAGCGTCACGGAAAATGCTTCGATCCTTCTTTCATATTCCGCGCCCTGCTGCTCAAGTCCCATCTGCTGACGGGAAAGGTCTCCCATACGGATCTTGCACTGCTCGATCATCTCAAGGTTATGCGCGAGCTCGGTATTCTGCACGTCCATAGCGGCATCCAGCTGATGCAGGCGGCGGTTGGCCTCCTGAATATCGTCATACACCTGCTGTGAACGGATCTTATTCTCCTGCGATTTATTATAGAGCGTATCCGACTGCGCTTCGAGATCCGCGATCACGCCGTCGATGATCTCAAGCTCGTTTTTCGAGAGCTTGAAGGCCTTGGTCGCCTCCTCGATGTCAAGACGGATCTTCTTGGTATCGAAAAGCCAAAGAGATACGTCCGCCATCTTCTTCTCTTCCATGACAGCAAGACCGCGGCGCGCCTTCTCCGCATCCTTTTCAAGCGGACCGAGGCGGCTCTCCTTTTCCAAAAGGATATCCCTTACGCGGTCAAGGTTCTCCTGCGTGCTCTTCAGCTTACGCTCGGACTCCTCCTTGCGGTTACGGTATTTGGCAATACCTGCCGCTTCCTCGAAGATATTACGGCGCTCATCGCTCTTTTTGGAAATGATCTCCGCGATCTTACCCTGTCCGATAATGGAATAACCCTCACGGCCGACACCGGTGTTCATAAACAGCTCGTAGATGTCGCGCAGTCGCTTCGGCTCTTTATTGATCAAGTATTCACTTTCACCCGTACGGTAATAACGGCGGGTGACCGAGACCTCATCATAATCCGATTCCAAGCGGTTTTCCTTATCCGAGTTATCGAAGACGACCGTGACCTCCGCAAAGCCCATCGGGCGGCGCGCCTCCGTACCGCCGAAAATAACGTCCGTCATCTTCGTTCCGCGGATATTACGGCTGGAAAGCTCACCGAGAACCCAACGCATTGCGTCGGAGATATTGGATTTTCCGCTTCCGTTCGGACCCACGATGACCGTTGCGCCCTCCTCGAAGGTTAGTATCGTGCGGTTCGGAAAGGATTTGAAGCCGTGCAACTCCAAGGATTTTAAGTACATATCCTTTTTCCCCTTTATTTTTCTTCTGTCTTTATAATGATATCACCCTTGCAGAGCGCATCACTCTCTGTCACGCGCACGCGCGAAAAGCCGTAGGTCCTGCAAAGATAAATTTTATTCGATTTGTGCTGTCCCAGCACCGCCGAGGTGCATCCTCTTGCAACCGTCAGGTGCAAAACGGGGGCTTTGCTTTCGCATGAAAGGCTTGCATCGAGCTTTCTTTTATAAAGCTCGCTCTCGACCAGCTCGCCGAGCGCGGGATGCAGAGGCCCTGCATAGACCGTGTTTTTATCCGAAAGCATCTCGGTTTCCTGCAAGCCGACGCGGATCACCGAAACGCCCCGCGAGCGTAAAACGGCAACGGCGTTTGCGGCTCGCTCGACCGCTTCCGAAAGCGCAAGCGGCGTATAAAGCCCCTGTCTTGCGTCCTCGCAAAGCGGCGTTTTCCGAAATACCACCGTGGGATATACCCGTGCGGCGGTGGCACCGAGGTCTGCGATCCTTTTCGCCGTTTCGATCTCGCTTTCCGCCGTCGCGCCCGGAAGGCCGATCATCATCTGACCGACGAAGGAAAATCCCCGAGAAACGAGAAGGCGCGCGGCACGCACGCTATCCTCTGCCGTGTGCCCGCGCCGACAGCGCGAAAGCACCGTGTCCGACATGCTTTGTATGCCAAGCTCTACGGTTTTCATACCGTAGCGAGCAAGAATATCTAAAATCTCTTCGTTTATATAATCCGGTCTTGTGGAGCATCGAAGCGAGGCGACCGCACCGCTTTCAAGGTACGGCTGCACGCGCGATAGAATGCTTTGCATCAGCGCGCGGTCGATTCCGGTGAAAGAGCCGCCGAAAAAAGCGATCTCCACCTCACTGTCCCCCGCCGTTTCGAGGGATGCGCGCACCGTGCCGTCCATCTCTTCGATATCGAAGCCCGCGTGCCCGCTGATGGAGCGCTGATTGCAGAAGCTGCACTGATGCGGACATCCGAGATGCGGCACGAAGATAGGAATATTGATATGCCGCCTCATTCCTTGATTCCAAACAGAGCAAGCGCGGCGGCCGCCGCCTGCATCTCCGCATCCTTTTTGCTCCCCGCCGTGCCGCGGCCCACGGTATTGTTATTGACCTTGGCAACCACGGTAAATCGCTTATCGTGATCCGGACCGTCTTCCCTTTCGACCTCGTACACAAGCTCGGATGCACCCTCCTGCTCCACAAGCTGCTGCAGACGGGTCTTGGCATCCTCCACCGTGCCGAAGGATGTGGGGATATGGGGGATCAGGAGCGAAAGAAGGACTCTTTCCGCGCTTTCGGGATCGTCAAGATACATTGCGCCGATCACTGCCTCCATGGCATCGGCAAGCACCTTTGGGCGGGTGCGGCAACCGTTTGCCTCCTCGCCGTTTCCGAGATGCAGATATGCACCGAGCGAGATCGAAAGTGCGATCTCCGAGAGCGTTTTGGTGCAGACGAGATGACGGCGTATCCGCGTCAGATCCCCTTCCGCAAGCGATCTGTGCTCCCGATAAAGATAATGCGAGATCACGATCTGCAGCACCGCGTCCCCGAGAAACTCAAGTCGTTCGTTGGACGGAAGTCGGATACCGCGCGCCTCGCATTCGTTGGAATAAGAGGCGTGCGTAAGCGCATTTTCAAGCAAAGCAGAGTCCTTGAATACGTAGCCAAGCTCTGCTTCAAGCCCCGTAAGGGCTTTTCCGATCGACATACACGGCCTCCTTTCCGAAAATTTCGTTTAATGCTTAATTGCCGTAGAGCTTCTCTGCATCCGCGAGAAGCTTCTTATCGTCGTAATCCTCTGCAAAGGCCGTGATATCTTCGTTGATACCGCCCTCTACAAAGGAGATCGCCTGGCGAACCGCGTTCTTGATCGCGTTCGCATCGGACGAGCCGTGCGCCTTGATGACGGGACGGCTGATACCGAGAAGCGGCGCGCCGCCGTGCTCGGAGGCATCGAAGCGGTGCTTCATATCCTTGATCTTGTCCTTCATCGTCAAGGCGGAGACCTTGGTGGCAAGGTTGGTATAAAGCACGTCCTTCAAGGTATGGAGCATGAATTTACCCATGCCCTCTACGCTTTTCAGAAGAATATTACCCGTAAATCCGTCGGTCACAAGAACGTCGCACACGTTGAAGGGGAGCGCCTTAGACTCCACGTTTCCGACGAAGTTCAATCCACTCTCGGAAAGAAGCTGGAAGGACTCCACCTGAAGCGCGTTACCCTTATTGTACTCGGTTCCGTTGTTCAGCTGACCGACACGGGGACGGTCGATCTCGTAGATGCGCTCCATGTACTTCGCGCCCATGAAGGCAAACTGACAGATATTGTCCGAGGTCACGGTAAGATTTGCGCCCGCGTCGATCAAAAGGAGCGGATTTTCAAGCGGAAGCACCGTGGCGATGGCGGCACGGTTGATGCCCTTGATACGCTTTACGATCAGCGTCGCACCCGTGATCAGCGCACCCGTATTCCCTGCGCTCACGAAGGCATCGCCCGCGCCCAGGCTCAATTGCTTGAGTCCCACGCTCATGGAAGAATCGCGCTTTTCGCGCACGACCGCCAAGGGCTTGTCCTCCATCGTGATCGCCGTCGGCGCGTGAAGGATCTCGATGCCGTCAAGATCGATGTTATGCTTAACGGAAACGTCGGAAATCACGTTTTCGTCCCCCACTAGGACCAGCGCGTGGTCCGGATAGGCCTTTGCGGCCATGGCCGCACCCTTTATAATCTCAAGAGGGGCGTTATCGCCGCTCATTGCATCCAGTATGATTTTCATCCGTTGGCTCTGAAATACCGCACATCTCTTTTATCACTGCAAGAGAACGCTCCGCATACGCGGCATTACGGTTTTTCTTTCCTCCTTTTACTTTTTTCTCGAAGGGCGCTATGATGCCGAAATTGGCGTTCATAGGCTGAAAATTTTTGCTTACCCCGCCGTCACGCACGTAGTGTGCCAATGCACCGATGACGGTTTCGCGCGGGAAAATGCGGGGCGCAAGCCCCAACGCGGCACACGCGGCGTTGACTCCCGCAACGAAGCCCGACGAGGTGGATTCCACGTAGCCCTCCACGCCCGTCATCTGCCCCGCAAAGCGAAGCGACGGTCTGGAAAGCATGGCGTAAGTCTCATCGAGAAGGCCGGGGGAATGAAGATATGTATTGCGGTGCATCACGCCGTAGCGGAAATAGACCGCATTTTCAAGACCCGGGATCAGACCGAAGACTCTTCTTTGCTCTCCGAAGGTCAGGTGCGTTTGGAAGCCGACGATATTGTACATCGTTCCCTCGCGGTTCTCGCGGCGCAGCTGCACGGTGGCAAAGGCATCCTCACCGGTATCCGGCAGGGGAAGCCCCACGGGCTTCATCGGCCCGAAGCGCAAGGTATCGTACCCTCTTGCCGCCATGACCTCCACGGGCATACAGCCCTCAAATACCGTAAGATCCTCCTGCTCCTCTTTATCAAATTCCTTCAGCGCAGCGACCTCGGCATGGATAAGCGCGTCGTAAAAACGGTCGTACTGCTCCTTGGTCATCGGACAGTTGAGATAATCCGTCGGCTCGCCCTTGCCCCAGCGGGACGCAAAGAAGGCAACCGAGGTATCGATGCTCGCAAAATCCACGATCGGGGCAGCGGCATCGAAAAAGTGAAGCCCTTCCCCGCCCGTGATACGGCGGATATCCTCCGCCAAGGCATCCGAGGTGAGAGGGCCGGAGGCAACCACAACGTTTGCCTCCTCGGGGATCCTCTCCACTTCCTCGCAATGCAGGGTGATATTCGGATGATTTTTAATTTTTTCGGTGATATAAGCACTGAAGGCATCGCGGTCCACGGCGAGAGCCGAGCCTGCGGGGACCTCGGTAGCGTAAGCCGCCTCCATGATCAGCGAGCCGAGCGCCGAAAGCTCCGCCTTTAAAAGACCGACCGCATTGTCCGTTTGATTCGAGCGCAAGGAATTGGAGCAGACGAGCTCCGCAAAGCCCTCGCTGTGATGCGCGGGAGAATACTTCTTCGGCTTCATTTCGTAAAGCTCGACCTTGGCACCGAGCCTTGCTGCCTGCCACGCGGCCTCACAGCCGGCAAGACCTGCACCGATGACAACAACCGTATTCTCTGCCATCACTCGATCACCGTGCGCTCTTCTTCGCTCTTATAGCCGCACTTCTTATTCTTGCAGATAACGCTTCTGCGGCTCTTGCGGTAGAAGAGCATTTCGCCGCAATCGGGGCACTTCTCGTCAAGAGGCATATCCCAAGAGGAGAAATCGCAATCGGGATACCTCTCACAGCTGTAGAAAAGCGTTTTGCTCTTGCCGTGTCTTGCAAACAGCTTGGAGCCGCAACGGGGACAGGGTGCGGCAAGCTCGGTCACCTTTTGCTTTGTGAAGGTGCAGCTCGGATAGTTGACGCACGCAAAGAAGGTGCCGAAGCGGCCGTTTCTAACGACCATCTCACCGCCGCAGAGCTCGCACTTGAAGCCTGCAAGCTCGGGCTTTACCTCTTCCTTTTCCACGATCGCGCCGTTCTTATCCAGCGCCTTGGTGTTACGGCAGGTCGGATAATTCGGGCAAGCGAGGAACTTGCCGAAGCGGCCGTTCTTATATACCATCATGGCACCGCATTTTTCACAGGAGATATCGCTTTCCTCTGCGGGAAGGCGCACCTCGACCTTGGCATCGGATGCCGATGCCTTTTCGATCTCCGCGGAGAACTTGCCCCAGAAGCCCGAAAGAATACCGTAAATGGTGTTTTCCTTGTGTTCAATGGAGTCAAGCTTGTTCTCCATATCGGCGGTAAACTCGTAGTCGATGATCTCGGGAAAATGCTCGTGCATAAAGCCCGTCGTGATCTCTCCGAGCGGCGTTGCCACCAAGACCTTACCGTCGCGCTTCACGTAACCGCGCGAAATGATGATCTGAATGATCTGTGCATAGGTGGAAGGACGGCCGATGCCGTTTTCCTTGAAGAATTTTACGAGAGATGCCTCCGTATATCTTGCGGGCGGCTCGGTGAAGTGCTGCTCGCTCTTCAGGTCCTTGCAAACCAGCGTTTGCCCCTCGCGGATCTGGGGCAGATGCGAGAAGTTTATCTCCGCATCCTGCAAAAGATCCTCCTCCGTATTATCGTACACGGCCATATAGCCGCGGAATTTGATCATATATCCGCCCGCCTTGAATACGTAGCCCGCGTTTTCAAAATCCACGGAAACCGTATCCAGCACGGCAGCTGCCATCTGGCTGGCAATAAAGCGCTCCCAGATCAGCTTATAAAGACGGTACTGATCCGAGGTAAGGATCTTTCTGACGAGCTTAGGCTGGATCAGCACGTTCGAGGGACGGATCGCCTCGTGCGCGTCCTGCGCGCCCTGCTCGGTTTTGTACGCTCTCTGCATGGTGGGCAGACAATTCTCTCCGTAGTTCTCACGGATGAAATCGGCCGCGGCCTCCTGTGCAGACTGCGAAATTCTCTGCGAGTCGGTACGCATATAGGTGATAAGACCCTGCGTTCCGCCAAACTCCGCGCCGAGGTTCAAGCCGTCGTAAAGCTCCTGCGCGACCTTCATGATCTTCTGCGTTTGGAAGCCGAGCTTTCTCGATGCCTCCTGCTGCAGCGTTGCGGTCGTGAAGGGGGGCGCGGGCTGCTTCAGCTTTTCCGCGTGGCGCACGGAGACGGCCTTAAAGCTGCCTGCGCGCACCTCGGCTTCGATCTCGGAAGCCGTTTTTTCATCGCCGATACGGATCCTTCCGCCCTTATTTCCAAAGAGCTTTACCGCAAGCTCCTCACCGTCCTCGGTGACGAGCGTGGCATCCACCGTCCAATATTCCTGCGGAACGAACGCACGGATCTCCGCTTCTCTTTCGGTGATGATGCGAACGGCGGCGGACTGCACGCGGCCGCCCGAAAGACCGTTCTTGATATTCTTCCAAAGAATGGGACTTAAGCTGAAGCCGATCAGTCTGCCAAGGATCCTGCGCGCCTCTTGCGAATTCACCAGATCCTCGTTGATCACGCGGGGATGACGGATCGCATCCTTGACTGCCTGCTTCGTTACCTCGTTGAAGGTGACGCGGCAAGCCTTATCCGCGGGGATACCGAGCTGACCCGCGATGTGCCACGAAATGGCCTCTCCCTCACGGTCAGGGTCCGTTGCGAGGAAGATCTTTCCCGCGTTCTTGGCTTCCTTCTTCAGCTCCTTGATCACGTCGCCTTTGCCGCGGATATTGATATAGTGCGGCTCAAAGCCGTTCTCTACGTCGATACCGAGGCTGCTCTTGGGCAGATCGCGGATATGCCCCTTCGAGGCAATGACCTTATAACCCGAGCCGAGATAACTCTTGATCGTATTTGCTTTTGCGGGGGACTCTACAATGACTAAATTGGACATAGCGATGACGGCCGACAACGCCGGCCTTTTCCTTTCTTGGAAATATATTTTGATCAGGCTCTTTCCACCCGCTCACCCGGGAGCATGGTAACAATGCCCTTTATTTCAAGCTTTAATAAGTATTTCATTACCGCGCGCAGAGGAAGACTCTCGTCGCAGAGCGACTCCAGCGCACAGCTCCCCTCTTGGGGGATCCTTTCGTATACCGCACGCGCCTGCTCATCCATTGAGGAAAGAAGCGCCTCCGTGCGGTCCTCGCCCTCACTCTCCTCTATCGCTTCGCGCACGGCTTCCGCTTTCGCGGCCTTCTTCCTTTTCGGAAGGAGCGCGCCGAGGATTCCCTTTTCCTTCTCCTTTTCCTTCTCCGCGCTCGCCGCAAGAGAAAGGGATTTCAGAACGCCCGCCATTTCCTTCGGCTCGGCGGACGCCATGGCAAAGGGATTGAGAATGCCGCAATATAACGGCTCAAGATCGCGCATCACGTCATCCGCCGAGGTGAGAAGCCTTGCGCCCTCACGCAAAAGCAGATGGGTCGCGGCAGAGCCGGGACTGTCTACGTTTCCGGGGAGTGCATAGACGGGGCGCCCCTGCGCCATCGCGTGCCTTGCCGTGATCATCGCGCCGCTTTGCTCCTTGCCCTCAATGACGAGAGTGGCGGCACAGATGCCGCTGATCAAGCGGTTGCGCTTGGGAAAATTGAATCGGTCCGGCGGTGTGCCGGGCGCATACTCCGTGAAAATGCATCCTTCCTTAACGGTTTCTCTGGCAAGCGCGAGATGCTCCTCGGGATAGCAGATATCGATGCCCGATCCGAGAAACGCGATCACACGACCGCCCTCGGAGAGCGCACCCGCCATTGCCATGGCATCCACGCCGCGTGCCATACCCGAAACGATCGCAGCACCGCCGCGGGCAAGATCGGCCGCGACCGTGAAGGCACTGCGCTGACCGTACGCCGACATTTTCCGACTGCCGACGACGGCGATCGGGCAAAGCGACTTAAAATCGGGCAGCTTACCGCGATAGTAAAGAAGGACGGGAGAGGAAACGATCTTACGCAAGGCCTCGGGATACCCCTCGTCACAGTAGGTCAGTATACCGACCTTATGACGGGTGCAAAATTCCAAGACCGTTTTTGCGCCCTCGAGATCACGGCTCGTAAGATAAGTATAATCCCTTACGCGGCTTCCGATACAGGAAGCGATCTGCTCGTCCGTGGCATCGTAAATTTTACGCGGCGTATCAAACTCCGCGATGAGCTTATCAAAGGTCGTGTATCCCGGTGTGCAGGAAAGCGACAGCCATATCCAATATAAAACGTCTTCCATGCACACCTCCGCACTTTAGTCTGCTTTGCTCTGCTCCCACATCAGGATGCCGGCGGCAACCGATGCGTTGAGCGACTCGGTCTTCTCCGAGATCGGAATATAAAGCCCAGCATCGCAAGCAAGGCTGACCTCCTCGGAAACTCCGTGCCCTTCGTTTCCGATGATGACGATAGAATCTCTTTTCAGCGCCACCGTTCCGAGCGCACGCGCCCTCTCGGAAAGCTCTGCCGAGTAGACCGCGCGACCGAGCGCACGCGCCGAGCGGATGAAGGAGATAAAATCCCCGACGACCGTGACCTTGATCTTAAAAAGACTTCCCATGGCACTTCTTACGGTCTTGGGGTTATAAATATCCACGCAATCGCCGCTCAACACCAGGTGCTCGATACCGAACGCGACGGCACTGCGGATCACCGAGCCGAGATTTCCCGGATCGCGGATCGAGAAAAGAGCAAGCGCTCTTTCGTTCGGGGCTAAAAAAAAGTCTTCCTTATATATTATATCCTTATTTTTAAAAAAGTCAAGATATTTTATGATAGTTATTACGCCTTGAGGGGCAATTTCCGAAGAAATTTTACAAAAGCACTCCTCGCTCACGACATAGAGGCGCGTTTTATCATAAATATTTTCAGAAAAAAGAGAAAGAAGCTCGCCCTCAAGCTGCGCTCTTCTTTTTTCGGATATAAAAATATGCGTTACCGGCAGACGCGCAGACGCCGCTTCTCTTGCAAGCTTTTCCCCCTCGGCAAGAAAGCATCCGCTCTCCTCTCTGCCCTTTTTCGATTGCAGAGATGCCGCCCATTTGACTGCGGGATTTTGGCGACTTGTTATAATTTCATTTTGAATTATCACGAAGGAAATTCTCCTTGTTTTTTGCTTTTAAATCAAGAAAATACGCAATTTTGCAAATAATTATTGTCAAAATAGCGCATTTTTTCTTCGGCAAACAAGAAAATTCCCGATCGCGGCGAATGCGCGATCGGGAATTAAATTCTTCTTACAGAGCAGCCTTAGCCTTCTCGCAAAGGGTTGCAAATGCAGCCTTATCTGCAACGGCGATCTCGGCGAGCATCTTGCGGTTGAGGTCGATGCCTGCTACCTTAAGGCCGTGCATAAAGGTGGAGTAGTTCATACCGTTTGCCTTTGCCTGTGCGGAGATACGAGCGATCCAAAGAGAACGGAAATCTCTCTTCTTCAGCTTACGGCCTACGAATGCATAGTTACCGCTCTTAAGAACGGCCTGCTTCGCCATCTTGAAATGCTTGGATTTTGCGCCCCAGTAGCCCTTCGCTGCCTTGAG
>JAFVQL010000062.1 GCA_017504785.1 Clostridia bacterium
AAGAAAAGCCCCCGTTCTCTCTCGGCTCAATGCTTTTTGCCATCACTTCGCCCTCAAAGAGCGCGCCGATGCGCGTCACGGGGCAGGGGCATTCGTAGGCAAGGCGGCGCGCATAAGGGTCGTCGGCATTCAGCACGGCGTGCTTTGCCCTTCGGAAAAGCGACCTTTTTGCAAGATAGTAATCCTCCATATTTGCGTGAAAATCCAGATGCTCCTCGGAAAGATTGGTGAAAATAGCAATATCAAAGGAAAGCGGCGAAAGCTTGTGAAGCTTAAGCGCGTGGCTCGATGCCTCCATCACGACCGCGCGGCAGCCTGCCTTATCCATTTCTTTCAGCGCGGGGTAAAGGATCTCGGGATCGGGCGTCGTCATGGAATAGTAGGGAGAGGAAAGCGTTTTGCCGTTTATATGCATTCTGCCGGTACCGATAAAGCCGGTTTTGATCCCCTCTGCGTGCAAGATCTCGTAAAGCATGGTGGCGGTCGTCGTCTTTCCGTTCGTTCCCGTGACGGCTACGTATTGCATTTTGCTTTTATCCAAGCCGCAAAAGCGGAAGTACGCCTCGGCAAAAGCCGCGCGCGCGTTTTCCGCATAAAGGATAGGAACGCAGGCGTCCTTGACGGCGTTTTTTTCGGATGTAACGATAGCGATCGGCTTTTTCGCGAGGATGAAGGGAAGAAGCCTTTGCTTTTCATAATTTACGCCCTCGGTAAGAAAAAAGAGCGTGCCCTCGTCTATGCCTTGCGGACTTGCGGAGAGTGCCGAAACGTCTGCATCCTTTATGGAGTCGGGAATTTTTATATCGGTTAGAATTTCTGTGATTTTCATGGTATCTCCTTTAGTCTTCAAAGTCGCAGTAAACGATGTAGAGCGTGATCTCTTCTCCTCGCTTTACCACCGTTGCGGGCGGTATGGATTGCGCGGTGACGGTCGCGCCCTCGGCAAGCAGCTTGCTCTCGATCCCCTCAAGCCGAATGGAGAAGCCCTCGCTCGCAGCCCTTTTGTTGGCCTCGGAAAGCGGTAAGCCAACGAGGTTTTCCACGGTAACGTAGGTGCTTTTTTGCTCGCTGAAAAGGAGGACCTTCGTTTTCTCTACCGTGATGCGGCCGCCCGCGGGCGTCTGGGAGAGAACGGTTTTTCCGTTTCCGTAAATTTCAAAGCCGATGCCGCTTTTTTTCAGAATATCCTTTGCTTCGGAAATGCTTTTGCCGACGAGAGAGGGAACCTCTGCCTCGGTTTCGGGAAGGGTGCTTTTTTGTCCGAGATAGGGAAGAATGTCGGCGCAGAGATTGCCGATGTAGGGCGCTGCGACCACGCTTCCGTATTTTACCGAGGTGGTCGGTTCGTCCACCATAAGGATCATGGCAACGCCGCCTTCTCCAATCTTGGAAAACGCGACCGTTGAGCCGATACGCAGATAGGAGTTGCCGTTGGCATCGAGAATATCGAATTTTTGTGAAGTGCCCGTCTTGGCGGAAATTTCATAGCCCGGCACGTTTGCGTTTTTCGCGCCGCCGTCACCGCTCACACCCTCGGCAAGCACCTTGGCAACCTGCTGTGCGACTTCTGCTGAGATCACGCGCTCGCCCTCGGTCTTTTTATGCTCGCTGACGGTATTGCCGTCCGCGTCCATTATTTTTTCCACCACGTAGGGCGTAACGCTGACACCGTTGTTCGCCACGGCGGCAACCGCCGTCAGCTGACTGATGAGCGTCACCTTGAAGCGCTGTCCGAAGGAGGCGGTGGCAAGCTCCGTGGCTTGCAGCGCATTTTTCTCATGAAAAATACTGCTCGCCTCGCTCGGCAGATCGATCCCCGTCTTTTTTAAATATCCGAAGCGGTTTACATATTCGTAAAAGCAATTCGCGCCGGTCCTTGCGGCGATCTGCATCATCGTCGGGTTGCAGGACATCTGAAGCCCGTATGCAAGCGTGAAGCCACTGCCGTGCCCCGTCGTTTTATGGCATCGGATCGTCCGTCCGCCGACGGTGTGAGAGCCGGTGCAGGAGAATCGGTCGTTCATCGTTGCCGCACCGCTGTCAAGTGCCGCCGAGACCGTAACGATCTTGAAGGTCGAGCCCGGCTCGTATAGCTCCCCCACGGCCTTGTTTGACCACATGATCTCGAGCAGCTCTTTTTTGTATTTCTTGTATTCCTCCGAGCCCTCTTCATATCCCGAGGCGAGAAGCTTTGCGGCAGAAACGCTGTCGAGCGTATAAGGGTCGGAGGGATCGAAGGGGGAGGAGGTCGCCATGCCGAGGATCGCGCCCGTGCTCGTGTCCATAACGATGCCTGCAACGCGGTTTTCAACGTCGTGGTTGATGCGGATCTGTTCGATCACGTATTCGAGGCGTTGCTGTATATAGCTGTCGATCGTGGTGACGAGGCTATATCCGTTCTTTCCCGGAATATAGGTCGCGTATTCGATGGGAAGCTCGTTTCCCGCGGCATCCTTGGCGTAAAGATAATAGCCGTCCTCGCCGCGAAGCATGGAGTCGTATTGATATTCCAGACCGTAAAGGCCTTGACTGTCACTGCCGACGAAGCCGAGCACGTGTGCCGCCATCGTTTCGTTCGGATATTCTCTCGTATACTGCGCCTCGGTGAAGACAAGATCCGATAGCCCTTCCTTTTCGATCCAGGAGATCACGGCGCGGTATTCCTCTGCGCTGATCCCCTTTTTGACGGTCACGTCCAGCACCGAGGTGTTCCTTATTTTATTTAAAAGCGTATTTTCGTCCACACCGAGAAGGGAAGAAAGCCCGCTTGCGATTTTCGTATCGTAGGGAATATCGCTTTTTTTCATCGCCGCGCCGATCTGCCTTGTGGAAATGAAAACGCGGAAGGTCGTCTTGCTCGTGGCAAGCACGTTCATCTCGCGATCGTAGATCGTTCCGCGCTTGGCCTTGAGGGGCGCGGTGGTGGTGATCTGATCAAAGACCTTGCTTCGGTAATAGGTATATTTTCCTATTTGCAACCTTAAAAGGCTTGCAACGAGATAGAGCGCAAAGATAGCCATTGCCAAAGCGAGTGCGATCGTGCGCCTTTTCGTTGTATAAAGCGTATTTTTTCCGTAAGTATGATTTTTGATCTTCATTCGTTTACCGCCGAAAAACAAAAAAATATAGCGATAACCGCAAAGCGCAGTCATCGCTATATTATATAAATGCAAAAAAGATTTTATGAATTAAATTTTATCCTCGTAGGTGTAGGTCTCTTCGGTGCTTTCGGCAGGCTTTTCCTCGGAAAGCGCAATATATCCCTTTTCATTGCCGCGGTCGAAAGCAAGACCGTTCAGCGTGCCGAAGGAAAACATCAGCGTGCAAACGACCAGTGCAGAGCAAGCGGCGGAAAATGCAGTGCGGAAGGGAAATGCCTTGATGGTCTTTTCGGGCGCGGGCTGCTGTTTTACCGTGAGCTTTTTATTCATGTAGTTAAGAAAGGTGCCGAGCGCAGCGGGGCGACGGCTTGCGACGGTGGCGGGGAGATTTCGGTTTTCCTTGCTCTCGTTTGCCTTCATTTTCATATAGCCGCCAAGCGTATATTCATTCTCGCCGCTGACAACGGTGAAGCGTTGCTTCATATTATTATATAGGGTGTCGTATACGTTCGTGGTTTCCATTCTGCGCTTCTCCTTTTTATATTTTTTCCGCCACACGCAGCTTTGCGCTTCTTGCGCGGGGGTTTTCTTTCAATTCATTCTCCGAGGGGAGGATCGGTTTTTTGTTCACCTGACGGAGCAGGGGCTTCTTTCCGCATACGCATACGGGGAAGTCTCTCGGGCAGGTGCAGCCGGTGGCAAGCGATTGGAATGCTTGCTTTACGATGCGGTCTTCCAACGAATGGAAGGAGATCACGGCGATGCGCCCGCCGGGGCAAAGCCGTCTTGCCGCTGCTTCGATCGCAGGGCGGATAACGTCCAGCTCGGCGTTCACCTCAATGCGGATGGCCTGGAAGGTGCGCTTTGCGGGATGCGGTCCGTCAACCCTTGCGGCGGCAGGGATGGCGCTCTTGATAATGTCGGAAAGCTCCACGGTCGTATCGATCGGCTTTTCCTTGCGCCTTTGGCAGATGGCGGCGGCGATACGGGGTGCGAATCGCTCTTCGCCATAGTCGTAAATAATTCTTTTTAAATCGGCTTCTGTGTACGTGTTCACCACTTGGTGTGCATCCAAGGGAGCCGTAACGCACATACGCATGTCCAGCCTTGCGTCGTTCATGTAGCTGAAGCCGCGCGTCGCATCGTCAAACTGCGGGGAGCTGCATCCAAGATCGGCAAGAACGCCGCCAAGGTTTTTAATATCGAGTCTTTCAAGCACCGCATCCAGCTCGGAAAAGTTTTCGTTAATAAACGTAATCTTATCGAGGTGATCCTTTAAGCGGATCCTTGCGGCGGCGATTGCGTTTTCATCCTGATCGAAACAGATCAGGCGCCCGTTCTTGCCAAGGCGTTTTGCGATCTGCAGGGAATGTCCGCCCGCACCCGTCGTGCAGTCCACGTAAGTGTAACCGTCGCGGATGTTAAGCGCATCGATGCATTCGTAGAGAAGAACGGAGGTATGAGAAAATTCTGTATGTGCCATAGAGAGCCTCCGTAAAAGTCAAATAGATTATAAGCCGTACTGGCGCATGATCTCGCGCATCTTCTCGTAGTTGCGAGAGCTTTCGCGCTCGTTCCAGAGCTTTTCGGACCAAATGCGGATCTGCTTGCCGGCACCGACGAACACCATGTTCTCGTTTTTGTCGATCTTTGCGTGCTCCATCAGTCGGTCGTCGAGGATGATCCTTCCGCTTGCATCGGGGATGCACTTCTGTGCGGCACCAAGAATGAAATCCTGGAATTCATCGGCATCGGCCTCGGGGAGCTTGCAGATCTTGTCCACGTAGGCTTCCCAGTCCTCTGCGGTATAAATAGAGAGGTATGCATCGAACTTTCTCGTGATATAAAACTCTTTACCAAGCTCGTCGCGGAATTTAGAAGGAATAAAAACGCGCTTTTTTGCATCCATCGAATGGGTATAAGAGCCAACGAAAGACATAATGCATAGCCTCCTTTCTTCAAAATCGTGTTTTTTTGGGGAATCGTCCCCACTCGTGGTTAAAATGTGGAAAAATGCTTCACTGCGCCCCACTTCGCCCCACTTTGATAATATTATAATACACTTTTATAGAAAATGCAATACCTTTTTGAAAAAAAGTGGAAAAAAAACGAAAAAAATTTTGCTCGCAAATCAAGATTTGCATACAAAGGTAGGGAAAAATACAATTTCTTTTTAAAACTCTTCAAAAAACTCTTCCATTTTTTCGCAAAATGTGGTAGAATATAAAAAGAAAAAAGTAGGAGGAGCGTTATGGGCTTTCTATCTCGGTTGTTTAAGGTGGGGCAAAAGCCTGAAAGCGTAGCCTTCCGCCGTCAGCGCGCACTTGAGCTGCACGGTCAGGTCGTCAAGTACGTCACGGAGCACAGAAACGGAAATGAGGACGTGGTGGGGCGCGGTGGCGCGCTTGCCGTTTCGGGGGACGAGTTTATCGTGGATACCTCGGGTGATACCCTTTTTCGTTGCAAGGTAGACGAGCTGGAGGCGGCCTATCTCATGAGCGGTGACGGTGTGATCGTTTCCGGTCCGAATCTTCTGGAGAATGGGAAGATGCGTACTGTGACCGTGCATTTTGTTTATTACCGTAAGTAAGGAGACACTTATGCAGTATTGCACAGCCGTGCTGTTGGCAGCGGGGAGCGGCAGTCGCTTTGATGCGAGCCGAACGAAGCAAACGTATTCTTTGCTTGGCAAGAGCGTGCTTCGCCGCAGTGCCGAGGTGCTTGCGGCCTGTCCGCTCGTAGATGCCTTGGTCATTGTCGTGAGAGAGGACGAAACGGCGTTTTCGCGCGGCGAGCTTGCCGATCTTAAGAAGCCTTATAAGATCGTCGTTGGAGGAAAAACGCGGCAGGAATCCGCCGCGATCGGTTTTCAAAATATTCCCGCAGAGTCCACGGAGGTCATCATTCACGATGCGGCGCGCTGTCTTATCACGGAAAACGGTGTCAAGGAGGTCGTTTGCGCCGTGAGAAAATACGGTGCGGCAAGTGCCGTTACCGCCGTGCACGATACGGTCAAGACGTTGAGCGACGAGGGGATGATCGTGTCCACCCGGGATCGATCAAGGCTTTGCCTTGCCGCCACGCCGCAGGGCTTTTCCGTACCGCTGTACCGCCGCGCGCTTGCGGGTGCTCCGGCGGTGACGGATGATAATATGCTCGTAGAGCATCTGGGCGAGAAGATCTATCCCGTGTACGTTTTTGAAAACCCGAAGATCACAACGCCCGAGGATATGCTGTACGCTGAATTTTTGTTAAGAAAGAGAGGAGAAGGGAATGTGTAGTTTACGTATCGGTCACGGCTATGACGTGCACCGTCTTGTAAGCGGCCGTCCTCTGATTCTCGGCGGCGTTGCCGTAGAGCACAAAATGGGGCTTCTCGGTCACTCGGATGCGGACGTTTGCTTGCACGCGATCATGGATGCCATTCTCGGCGCGCTTGCGCTTGGAGATATCGGCCGCCATTTTCCGGATACCGCAAAGGAATACGAGGGCATCAGCAGCATGCACCTTCTTTCGAGAGTGTATGCCATG
Organism: Clostridia bacterium; assembly: GCA_017504785.1. GTDB lineage: Bacteria > Bacillota > Clostridia > Oscillospirales > CAG-272 > UBA1740. The sequence continues at coordinate 6,633 of JAFVQL010000062.1, forward strand.
ATGCGAGAGCGCTCCGCCTCGATCGAAAATCTTGACGTCACGCTGATCGCGCAGAAGCCGAAGCTTTTGCCTTATATTCCGCGCATGATAGAAAATATTGCCTTTGCCTTGCGCGCCAATCCCTCGGCGATCAATCTGAAGGCGACGACGGAGGAGCATCTCGGCTTCACGGGAAGCGAGCTCGGCATTGCCGCGCACGCCGTGGTGCTTCTTAAAATCGAAAAATAAGAGACCGCCCGTATGTCGAGCGATCTCAATCAAAAAGCACGGGTAGAGACGTGTGTTGCTTCTATGCCACTTCTTTCTCTTTAATGTCGGCACGTCTGCCGTGCTTGGAGCTTCTCCTTTATTTATTGTATGCCGGGCGCGTTTTGCCTGTGAAATAAAAAAACTTTTTTAGAGGTGCTTATGATCTATATTTCTCCTTCTGTTCTTGCCTGTGATTTCTCCAAGCTCGGAAAAGAGGTTGCCGAGATCCAAAAAGGCGGCGCTGAAATGGCGCATCTTGACGTTATGGACGGTATGTTCGTTCCGAACATGTCCTTTGGCTTTCCCATCATCGAGTCTCTTCGCAAGGTTTCGGATATCATCTTCGACGTGCATCTTATGATCCATGCGCCCGAGCGGTACGTGGAGCGCTTTGCCGAGGCGGGCGCGGATATCATCACCTTCCATTACGAGGCCGCGAGTGACAGTGCCGCGCTGCTGAAGAAGATCCACTCGCTCGGAAAAAAGGCGGCGATCTCTGTGAAGCCCGGAACGCCGATCGACGTTGTGTATCCGCTTCTTCCTCTTTGCGATATGGTCCTTGTTATGACGGTTGAGCCGGGATACGGCGGTCAGGCAATGATCCCCGCATGCCTTGATAAGGTAAAGGCGCTTCGCGCCGAGATCGATCGCCAAGGTCTCTCTGTGGATATTCAGGTGGACGGCGGTATCAATGAGAAAACTGCAGGGCAGGCGATCGCCGCAGGTGCCAACGTCTTGGTTGCCGGCAGTGCCGTTTTCCGTGCAGAGGATAAGTCGGCAGTGATCCGTGCGCTGAAGGAAGCGTAAGTTTTTTTGAAAAATACATAGAGGGTGCGACGCATGTTTGCGGCGTGCCCTTTTTCTTTTTTGATCTTCTTTTCCGACAAGAAATGCGGCGGGGGCGTGGTATAATGAATGCAAAAGCAAGAGCGGAGAATGCTTTCTGCAATGCGCTTTTTTATCGGCTTTCGGGCGGCACGGATAAATGCGGCAAAGAGGGGAGAGATTTTTCATGCGTGTACTGTATATTGACGTTTATTTCCTGATCAATTTTACGGTGGATCTGCTTTCGCTTTATTTTTCCCTCGAAATGCTGCATTTTTCGTCCGTCCGATGGCGGCTTGCGCTTTCCGCTCTCGTGGGGGCGGCCTATGCGTCGCTCTCGGTGCTTTTTTACACGAGCACTGCGTTTTTGCTGATCCTCTCCTTTATATCGCTGATAGGAATGGTTCTTCTCATCAGTCCGGGCGCGGGGCTATATCGGCGAATGAAGCTTTTGTTTCTGTTTCTTTTTCTGCAGCTTCTGATCGGGGGCATCGTGCATTTTGGATACGATCTTCTTCGGCGCTTGCTTTCCAATGCGGGGCTTTCGGGTAGCGTAGAAAACCGAAAGCTTTTGTATCTTGCGGCGCTCATTCTGCTTGCCCTCGGTATCCTTCGGCTTGCGATGGCTTTGCTTTCGGGCGCTTCGGGAGAGGAGAGCGTTGAGGTCGGTATTACGCTGATGGGGCGGCGCTATTACGGCGCGGCTCTCGTGGACAGCGGGTGCTTCCTTTCCGATCCCTTGGACGGCACCGCCGTGGTTTTGATGAAGCGCGGTGTGGCGGCGCGCCTTTTGCCGGATGAGCTTCTGCTCGAAAATATGAGCCGTATTCCCGAAGAATATAAAAAGAAGCTCCGTTTGATCCCGATCCGCGTTTTCGGCGCGCAAAGAATTTTGACGGGCATTCGACCCGACGATTTTTATATCTGTAAAAACAGTAAAAAGGAACGCATCAGGGTTGTTTTAGCATATGATAAGGAGGATGGCGATTACGAAGGGTATAAGCTTCTTATTCCTTCTGCCATAGCGAAAAATGTTGGATAAGGTCAAGAAAAAAATCCTTTCGATCCTGCGGCGCGTGCGATTGGGCAAGGCGCGTTTATTACATAAGGATGAGGTGTATTATATTAACGGGGCGGACGTTTTGCCGCCTCCCCTCTCGGCCGCAGAGGAGGAAAAGCTGCTCTGTGCGCCCTTAACGGAAGAGGCGCGCAGTCTTTTGATCGAGCATAATCTGCGCCTCGTCGTATACGTGGCAAAGCGGTTTGAAAATACGGGTGCAACGCTCGAGGAGTTGATTTCGATCGGCACGGTCGGCCTCGTTAAGGCGGTGTCCAGCTTCGACGTAGAGAAGAATATAAAGATGGCAACCTATGCATCTCGCTGCATCGAAAACGAGATACTGATGTTTATACGCAAGAGTGCGAGCTATAAAAAGGAGATCTCCATTGACGAGCCTTTAAGTGTCGATTGGGACGGAAACGAGCTTCTTCTTTCGGACGTTCTCGGCAGTGAGCTCGATTCGGTTTCAAGGGAGATGGAGGCGGATGAGGAGCGCAAGATCCTGCTTGCGGCAGTCGAGGACCTGAATGCCAGAGAGCGCGTGATCGTGGAGATGCGCTTCGGGCTTTTCGGCAAACTTGCAATGACGCAAAAGGAGGTCGCAGACGCGCTCGGGATATCCCAAAGCTACATCTCGCGTCTTGAGAAGAAGATCATGCATCGGTTAAAAAAGAAAATCGAAGAAAAAATATAATTTTTTTAAAAAACCCCTTGCAAAAATAGAAATAATGTGATATAATCAATTGTAATTGAAAAGAATTAAACGACAAGAGGTGTTAAAATGAAAGCTGGATTACATCCCGAGTACAAGGTAGCTACCATCAGATGTGCTTGCGGTGCAGTGGTTGAGACGCACTCCGTAAAGGGTGATCTTAACGTGGAAATCTGCTCCAAGTGCCATCCCTTTTATACAGGTAAGCAGAAGTTTGTAGATGCCGGTGGACGCGTTGATAAGTTCAAGAAGCGTCTGGCAATGACGAAGTGATCATTGCAAAAACAGAGCGTTGTTCGCCGAAGAGGCGTCAATGCTCTTTTTATTTTCATCGGAGGCTTTATGGAAGAAAAAATAATTACGTCGGCGGTGCTTGTCGGCATGGCGGAGAATACCGCCGCATCCGCCGCGCATCAAAGCAGTCTTGACGAGCTGGAGCGGCTTCTTGAAACCGCGGGCGGCGTTGCCTTTGCAAAGGTGCTTCAGATCAAAAGCAGCTTCGATCCGAGAACCTGTATCGGCAGCGGTAAGGTCTTGGAGATCAAGGCGCTTTGCGAAGCCAATGGGATCGATCTCGTTATTTTCGATTTTGAGCTGACGGCAGGGCAGATCCGCAACCTCGAGGAGGATATGGGCGGCGAGATCCGCGTGATCGACCGCAGTATGCTGATCCTCGATATCTTTGCGCTTCACGCAACGAGCGGCGAGGGAAAGCTTCAGGTCGAGCTTGCACAGTTGAAATACACGGCACCGCGACTGATGGGGCAAGGCAAGGATCTTTCGCGGCAGGGCGGCGGTATCGGTAGCCGCGGTCCGGGCGAATCCAAGCTTGAGAGTGATCGCCGCCATCTGAAGGAGCGCATCCGCGCTTTGGAGGCACAGCTTGCGGAAATGGAGCACACGCGCTCGATCATGCGCCGCCAAAGAGATAAGAGCGGGTTGAAAAAGATCGCGATCGTCGGCTATACGAATGCGGGAAAATCCACGCTTTTGAACGCATTGACCGATGCGGGCGTTCTTTCGGAAAATAAGCTGTTTGCCACCTTGGATCCCACCACGCGCCGCCTGGAGCTTCCTTCGGGAGAGAGCGTTCTTTTGACGGATACGGTCGGATTTATCCGCCGCCTGCCGCACCATCTGGTGGAGGCATTTCGCTCCACGCTCGATGAGGTCCGCTATGCGGATATTCTGATGATCGTGGCAGACGTTTCGGACCCCGAGCTTTCGGAGCAGCTTGTCGTGACGGATGAGATCATAGAATCTCTTGATGCCAAGGACAAGCCGAGGATCGTGGTGTATAATAAATGTGACAGCGTGGAGGGGCTTCTTTGCGCGGATCTGCGCGAAAATGCGGTTGCCATCTCTGCAAAGCAGGGACTTGGCATCGATTTGCTTTTGTCTAAGGTCGAGGATATTCTGCATAAGCAAAGCCGCGAATGCGAGCTTTTGTTTCCTTATGACGCACAGTCGAAGCTGAATGATCTGTACCGTGACTACGGTATTTTATCCGCGGAATACGAAGCGGACGGAACGCGCGTGCGCGCCCGCCTTGACGAAAAGGGAAGAGGACTCTTCAAAAAATATATAGTGGAGTGAGGACGGTCGGTTGGAAGATTACACCACCTTGAAGGAGTACGGGGACTTTACCTACGAAGAAAAAAAGTCGGTATTTATCGGAGAATGTGCTCCCGTAAAAAGCGAAGCAGAAGCAATTTCCTTCATTAATTATATAAAGAAAAAATATCCCGATGCCCGCCATCACGTCTATGCGTATATCCTGCGGGAAAATAGCATCATGCGCTTTTCGGATGATCACGAGCCGCAGGGAACGGCAGGAATGCCGGTGCTGGATTCCATGCGTAAGCGCGGCGTGACGGATGCCGTCGCAGTCGTCACCCGATATTTCGGCGGCACGCTTCTCGGCACGGGCGGTCTGGTCCGCGCTTACACGGAGGCCGCCGCGGGCGCGATCACGCGCGCGGGAGTGATCACCTTCACCACCTTTAAAAAATGCTCCGTCACGGTGAATTATTCGGATTATCAGAGAATTCAGTCGGTTTTGGCGGAAACAGAGTTTCGCACCGATGAAACGGATTTTCGCGAGAACGTGACGCTCGTCGGTCGCGTTCTTCTTCCGAGGGTTACGGCGCTTTGCACGGCGCTTTCGGATCAAACGGGCGGTCGCGCCGCGGTGGAGCTTTTCGAGGAAGTATACGATTATTAAGAAAAAATAAAAAAATCCGAGAAAAAAGTATTTTTCGGATTTTTTTTCTATATTAATAGTAGAAAAAAGTAAAATGGAGGTAAAGAGCGTGATTTCGCGCGATGTGGTAGATGAAATTCTCGACAGAACGAATATAGAAGATCTCGTCAGTGGCTACGTTTCCTTGAAGCGCGCAGGCTCTAACCTCAAGGGGCTTTGCCCGTTTCATAGCGAGAAATCTCCGTCGTTCACGGTTTATCCGAGAGATAACAGCTTTTATTGCTTCGGTTGCGGCATCGGTGGCAATGCGATCACCTTCGTCCGTCAGATCGAGCACATGGATTATCCCGACGCGGTGGTATATCTCGGTAAGCGCGCCGGTATCACGGTGGTGAAGGATGCCGCCGACGATGCGTATAACGCAAAAAAGATCGATAAAAGCCGTTTTTATAAAATGAACGTGGATGCGGCGAAGTATTTTCATTCCTGCCTTTTTGCCAAGGATCCCGCCGCGCAGAATGCGCTCCGCTATTTCACAGAGGCGCGCGGGCTTTCGATCGCAACGATACGGCATTTCGGCTTGGGATTTGCGCCCGATAGCTTCGATGCCTTCGGAAATCATATGCGTTCGCTCGGTTATTCGTATGACGAGCTGGTGGAAGGCTTTTTGTGCGGAAAAAGCGAGCGCGGGAAATATTACGACGCCTTCCGCAACCGCGTTATGTTCCCGATCATTGACGTGTCGGGAAACGTGATCGCGTTCGGCGGCCGCGTGATGGACGATTCAAAGCCGAAATATAAAAACTCGTCCGATACCCCTGTCTTTAAAAAATTAAGAAATCTTTTTGCGCTGAATTATGCGCGCCACACCTGCAGTGAAAATCTCATCCTTTGCGAAGGATATATGGACGTTATTGCTTTGCACGCTGCGGGCTTTACCAACGCGGTGGCAACGCTCGGAACGGCGATCACCTCGGATCAGGCGCGGCTGATGAGCCGATACACGAAGCGTGTGATCATAACCTACGATGCGGACGAAGCGGGGCAGAAGGCGGCCGTGCGCGCCATGGGAATGCTTTCAGAGGTTGGGCTTGAAGTCAGCGTTTTGAAGATCCCCGATGCGAAGGATCCGGACGAATTTATCAAGAAATTCGGCAAGGATAAATTCCGCTTGCTGATCGAAAATTCCCGCTCGAAATTCGAGTATAACATGGAGAGAATTCTTTCAAAATACAATCTCGATGCACAGCAGGAAAGAATCAACGCGCTTAAGGAACTTGTGGAGTTTATTTCTACTTTTTACTCCGAAGTGGAAAGAGATGTTTACATTCAAGCCGTTTCCAAGCAGTTAAATATTCCGTTTGCCGCCTTGAAAAATGACGTAAGCAGTCAAGTTAAAAAGAGGCAAAGAAGGTTTTTGAAGGAAGAAAACCAAAAGGCGATAAGGCAAACGCAGGGCTTCTCCGATAAGGTAAATCCGGATTTTGCAAAGGCACCGTCCGTTGCAAAAAACGAAGAAACCGTGATCGGCCTTCTCTCGCTTTTTGAAAACCATCAAAAGAAGGTTTTTGAAGGAAAGCTTTTGACGGAGAACGATTTTTATACAGATCTTAACCGTCGCATTTTCATTTACCTTCGGGATTGCTACGAAAGCGGTATCGCGCCGAATCTTGATGAGAACTTCTCGACCGAGGAGGTCGGCCGTGTAACGAAAATGAAGCTTGCGCGCATGGATCTCACCGAAAACGGAGATGCGGTATTAGAGGAAGCGATCGCTTCGCTGAAAAGCTCGATGCAAAAGAAAAGCGCCGAGGGAACGAGCACGATGGATGCCTTGACCTCGCTGATCGAGCGAATGAGAAATTCTACTGATAATTAAAGAAAAGAGGAAGATAAAATGGCAAGAGACAAGATCAACGATTTGTTTGACGCGAAGAGCGAAGGCGGCCTCGTCAATTCAAATTTTATGAAGGCCCTCGAGGATATTGACTACGATATTGTGCAGCTGGATCTCGATTCCGCTACCTCGGATGAGCTGGAGAGCGAGCGCTTCAAGGAGCTGGAGCAGGACGTTGAAATTTTGGATACCCCCGAGAAGATGGAAAAGATTCTCAGCCAAGAGGGCTTGACGATCGACGATCCCGTTCGTATGTATTTAAAAGAGATAGGAAAGATCCCGCTTCTTTCGCAGGAGCGCGAGATGTATCTTGCCGAGCAGATCACGATCGGAAACAAGGGGGCAAAGGACGAGATGATCGAAGCCAACCTTCGTCTGGTCGTCAGCATCGCAAAGCGCCACGTCGGCAAGGGTATGTATTTTCTTGACCTCATCCAGGAGGGCAACCTTGGTTTGATCAAGGCGGTAGAGAAGTTTGATTACAGCAAGGGCTATAAGTTTTCGACCTACGCTACGTGGTGGATTCGTCAGGCGATCACGAGAGCCATTGCCGATCAGGCGCGTACCATTCGTATTCCCGTACATATGGTAGAAACGATCCATAAGGTATCCCGTACCGCGCGTCAGCTTCTGCAGGAGCTTGGCCGCGAGCCCAGCACGGATGAGATCGCAGAGCGTCTCGGCGTCACGGCGGATAAGGTGCGCGAGATCTTGAAGATCGCGCAGGATCCCGTTTCTCTTGAAACGCCCATCGGCGAGGAGGAGGATAGCCATCTTGGCGATTTCGTGGAGGATAACGATTCACCCGCGCCCTCCGAAAGCGCATCCTTCTCGCTTCTTCGCGAGCAGCTTTGCAATATTCTGCACACTCTCACGCCCAGAGAAGAGCAGGTGATCAAGCTTCGCTTCGGCCTTGAGGACGGCCGTCCCAGAACGCTCGAAGAGGTCGGTAAGCAGTTTGAGATCACGCGCGAGCGTATCCGTCAGATCGAGGCAAAGGCACTTCGCAAGCTTCGCCATCCCTCGAGATCGAAGACTTTGAAGGATTATTTGGCCAATTAATTATTAAAAAGAAACAAAAATAAAGCGGCGCTGTTGTGCATTTTGCCGTAATTTCTGTTTTTAATCAGTTTCAAAGAAAATAACTTGACTTTTTTGAGGAAATATAGTAAAATTATATAGGTATTTTGTTTTTCTATTTAAAAGGAGTATTGCTAATGAAAAGAGTAATCGCTTTGCTGCTTTGCCTTGTTTTGGCTTGCGGTATGCTTGTCAGCTGCGGGGACACGGAAATTGGCGCACATGCAGACGATCTGAAACAGCAGTTCTACATTCCGCCGGAAGAGAAGATTTCCCTGAAGCTGTACGTTGTGTACGATGAGGCGCACAGCGGTGCTTTGACCGAGGTAGAGCGTAGAATCAATGCTTGGACCGAGTCGGAGTATAATACGAAGCTTGACGTTGTTTACCTCACGGCAGATGAATATGATGCAAAGGTAGATGCGGCAGTTGCGGCAAACGAGGATGCTATCGTTCTTGTTACGAGCAAGGATATGATGGATGATCTTTACGGCAACGGTAAGGACGTTACCGTGACCGAGCTTTATGACGTAAAGCAGGCAACTGCGGATGCACCCGTTGTAAAGGTCGTAACGAAGTACAATGCGGACGGAACCGTTGACGTTAAGAAATATAACAAGGCCGGCGAGATCGTTGCCGGCACCGATGCAGATGCAGAGAAGGAGCCCGTTAGCCGTCAGGTAACCGTTGGCCATCTTGAGGATCTTTCCGAGTACGTGCTTAAGACCGATGCACAGTACGCTCTTTTGAATGCAAAGATCGCGGAATCCTTTATGGATTGTGCTATGCTTGGCTACACGATGGGCGAGAGCGCTACCGGAACGGGCCTTTTCGCAATTCCTAATAACCGTCTGATCGGCGGCACAGAGGGATATCAGTACGTGCAGATCGACCGTCAGGTTTGCGAGATCTGGTTGAACCATACAGAACAATACCTCGCGGGCATCGATACCGCAGAGGAAATTGCGGCACTTAAGAATGAGATCGTAACCGAGCTTGGATACACTCCCGACCAGGCTGATACGTATGTAAAGGAAGTTAAAGGTAACTATGCAACCAAGGCAACGCTTGAAGCAGAGGAGAAGCTGATCCTGAACGTTATCAAAACTCCCGTTGTGGATGCGGAGATGGTCTTCGAGGGCGCTTTTGCGGTTCTTGCCGGAACGGACGTTGAAAGAGCCATGAGAATCATCTATGCGATCAACATGGATTCCACGCTTCATAATCTCCTTCAGTACGGTATTAAGGATACCAATTATACCTTGGATGCAAACGGTGTTGTAACCGCGATTACCGCAGAGGGTAAATTCTATCAGATGAATCCCTTGTATACCGGTAACCTTTTCAGCGTTCATTTCTCCGAGACTTGGAATTGGACGCCTGCTGTCAAGGAATATGCGGAGGCGCAGAATCTTGCTGCAGATAAGCTTTATTTCGATTTGAAGGCTGCAAATTAATTTAAATCAAACACAATAGAGGTTTTGTCTCTTTTTGGCAAGACCTCTTTTTGAACGAATCACGGAGATTGAAAATAAAAGGCAGTTCTCGTCGAAGCTTTTACCGCACAGGACGTTGGCGCACCTTTTTTTATAAAAAGTTTAACTGGAGCAAATGATGAAACAAAACAACGGAGAATTTACTTTAAGGGATTTATTAAATTTCATTCTGTCGAAGATAGGGATCGTTATTCTTTGCATGATCCTGGGCGGCGGTTCTATGTTTTTGTTTGCAAAAACGAATAACACGGTATCGTATTCGGTTTCCATGGGTCTTTTCGTTGAATCGATTTCGGAAACGGAATCGAACATAAGCATTTCCAAGCAACGCGTGCCGCTTTATATGGGAATTATCAGCGGTAGCCGCGATTTTCACGAGGCGGTTCTCGTGCAGCTTGGTGAGAGCGATAGAGAAAAATACGGCTTTTCCAAAAGCGATCCGAGCGATCTTGCTTCGCTGAAACGTCTCGCATCCATGATCCGCACGGAGCAGTCCGGCGATCTTGAGATGTTTTACGTGCACGTAAGCGCGAGCACGGAGGAATGCGCGATGCGGATCTCGCAGATCGTAAAGGAGCTTTCCATTGAAAGCGATCCGTCGAAGAATGCCGTGTATAAGAATATTGTTGCACCCTCCACGATTAGTTGCGTGGATAGCCCCCGTTCTAACGGCGCAAGCGCCTCTAAAAACGCAACGCTCTTTCTTCTGATCGGCTTGCTTGGCGGTGCTGTGCTTTCCGTTTTGGGCATTTGGATCTTCTTCTTCTTTGATACCCGCATTCGCAACCGCCGCGTGCTGGAGCTGAATTTTGATATTCCGATTCTCGGCGTTATTCCCAAGGCAAGCTTGGATTCAGCATCTGTCTCGGCATACCTTGAAAAACAGGAGGGGCAGCAATGAGTAAGAAAAAGATAATGAATCGATTTTCTCTCGGCAGCAAAAAAGAAATCGTCGGAGCTTTGAATGGCTATGAGCTTTATAACGTCCTCAGTCCCTATTCTCCCAACGATATCACCGAGTCGTACAGAAAGCTTTATGCAAACGTTACCTATCTTCCCATCGAGGATAAGTGCCGTAAGATCGTGATTGCAAGCGCAAGCTGCGGGGAAGGAAAAACAACGGTCGCCGTCAATCTTGCCGTTACTTTGGCACAGAATTTGAACCGTTCCAAGGTTCTTTTGATCGATTGTGACGTCAGAGCACCGAGAGTGCAATTTATGCTTCCCAAGGATTTTCAGTGCCGCGGCCTCACCGAATTTCTTTCCGGAGAGGATAAAGAGCCGAATATCGTCTCTTCCTCGGTGGACGGGCTGTCCGTTTTGTATGCGGGCGCTTTGCTTGAGAATTCCACGCGATTGATCAGCTCTGAAAGAATGGCGGAGCTTTTCCGTATCTGCGAGGAGCGTTTTGACTATATTATTTTGGATACCACCGCGTTAGAGGTTGGATCGGAAGCGATGCTTCTCAAAAAGTACGTGAGCGGATATATACTTGTTGCAAAGGCAAGAAATTCGGACGTAGGCGCGCTTTCCTCTGCGATCGATTCACTGAAGGCTTTGAATGCCAATGTGTACGGCATTGTATTAACGGGTGAGGAAGTAAAGCGCAAGAAGGTGAAGCGAGCCTTCTTTCGCCGATAAAAACGCCCTCAAAAATTTAAAGTCGCTTTGCGACTGTTGATATGAGGGTTAAGGCGTTTTTTGCAAGAACCGTAACGAAGAAAAAAGCACTTATGATAGCGAGCAGATCGCTTGTCATAGGTGCTTTTTCGTTTGCCTTTTAATTTCGAGTGATACGCCGATGAAGACGTCCGATGCCGCACGGCGCGCGGTCGTATTTTGCATTCTCCCTTATGGATCTTGATATAATTTTATGATACGAATGAAAATTAAATTGAAAGCATAAATTTTCATGAATTACAGATACTACTAACAGTGCAAATCTGTAAATTAAGGAGATTTTTATATATTATGAAAGCCACAGGAATCGTGCGCCGTATCGATGATCTCGGCCGCGTTGTTATACCCAAGGAGATCCGCCGCACCATGAGAATTCGCGAGGGCGATCCTCTTGAGATCTATACCGACCGAGAGGGAGAGGTGATCTTCAAGAAATATTCGCCGATCGGCGAGCTGCAAAGCTTTGCGGCGGAATATGCGGATACGCTCTCGAAAACCGCCTTGATGCCAATCTTTGTTTGCGATCGCGATGCAATTATCGCCGTCAGCGGGGCATCCAAGCGCGAATATATGGATCGGAAGATTTCCTCGTATCTTGAAAGCATTATGGAGGGGCGCTCCATTTTTTCCAAAACGCCAGATAAAAGTCCGATGCCTATCACCGAGGAGGGCGGATCGCATTATATCAGCTGTGCCATGCCGATCCTTTCCGAGGGGGATATCATAGGCTGCGTCCTTTCGGGATGGCAGTACGATACGGATGCATCCGATAAGATTTCCGAAAACGTGGAAGCAAAGCTTTTGCAAACGGCGGGGATCTTTCTCGGCAAGCAGATGGAAAGTTAAAAAAAGCGAATGCCCGGCGCTGTGCGTGTTTCGGGCATTCGCTTTTTTTGGTTTATGAAAAGACCACGGATCCGCTTTGGGAAGCCTTGTAAAATGCAATATAGCTTGCGCCGCGGTTAACGGTAAGCACTTCGCCTTGCTCGTTTTTGAGGATCAGCTGGCCCTTTTCATCGGTGCTCCATTCGATGGCGGTAGCCGTTCCTTCCGTGAAATAATAGCCCTTTCCGCCGCTTGCCGTATCGGGGATCATTTCCGTATGGCTTGCGCTTTCATAGGTCGTTGTGTTTGCGAAAAGAACGAATGCATTCGTGTATGCGGCGTTTTTGCCGTTGAGAAGATCGCTCTTCACCTGCCCGCCCTTACCGAGCAAATACGTATGCGTCTCGGCATCGTAATAGAGTCCGGTCTCGTTGTTGCTTGCATAGGGAAGAACGATATTGCTTGCAGCAGTCGAAAAACGGATCGGGTCTGAGCCATACGTGTGAAAATGAAAGGGTGTCGGGGAAGCGGTCAGCGCCGTGCTCATGCCCGCATTTTGAAGTCCCGCGAGCAGAAGATCGCCGTTAGAATAAAGAAAGCTTGTGTTCTCGGTGTAGGCGTAGCCGGGCGTTTTCGAAAGATCAAAGGTCGATGCGCCTTGATTTGTGCCGAGTGGCGTGATCTTGCCGTCCGTTCCTTTATGAACGGCAATGCCGCCGAAGCAGTCTGTAAGATGCGTGATGCAATCTCTTGTCGCGGTGATCGAGCCGATCTTTCCGAGCGCCTTTACGCTTTCGTGATAGAGAAGAAAGCGGCTTTGCCCGTTTTCAATCGGGATCTCCACCGTAAGTGCGGAGCCATAGATGCCGTATAAGGGCGAGGATGCATCGAGAACGAAGCACAGGGGCTTGTTTTTGGATTCGTCGGCTGTTATCTCAAGTCCTGTCAAATAATGGACGTATTCCGGGGGCTTGGGCGGTTCGGGGATGGGATCCTCCAAATTTTCGTCCGGCTCTTTTTCCGGATTCCCCTCGTTTTGCTCCGGATCCTTTGGCTTATCACCGAAGCTCTCGGCTGCAAAACCGACCATGCAGACCACGATCAGGGCGATCATAAGCAGAGCAGCCAATCGAAAAAGGCTGCCGGTTTTTATGGATTTCATTTTTTACCTCCTTGCGTATCGGAAAATACACACGCTTTTCAAAAAGGAGAGTTATTTGTTATAACGCTCCAGCCATGCATCGGCAGTTTCCAATGCATCGGCGATACCGTTTGCAACGGTTTGCTTTTCGGGCATCTTTTTGCCGCAGGGCAAAAGCTGCACCATAATTTTATCGGGAATGTCCTCGTTTTCTATGCCCGAGGGAACCTCGGTCATAATCATCATGTACACGTGATATTTGTCTGACAGATCGCCGTAGTAAATATCATTGTCCTGGCGAACAAGGGGTCTGCCCTTGTATTCAAGGTATCCGCCCTTGATGCCTTCTGCTTTTAACATATAGAAAAACTCCTTTCCGTAATTTGGAATATGACGGCGCTTGTCCACATCCAAGAACATCTTACCACAACTCTTATACAAGGTAAATACCTTCGACAAAAGTAGACGGAGTGAAGAAATCGCAAAATTCTCACCCCTTATAAAAGGGAGAGGATCGCATGGCAAAGCTTCCGCTCGTGCCGCAGGGCTTCGTCAGCTGAAAAACAGCGTCCGCCCGATCGGCAAGTGCCTTTTGCCGCTGTGCTTCTTTTTCCGTAAGCATCTCGGAGGGCTTGGTCACGATGGGAATGCCCGCGCATTTTTTTGCATCGTGGAGAATGGCTTGTCCTTCCTTATCCAATGCGAGAACACGTGTGAAGCCGGGGGTAGACCTTGCAACGGAGGAGGTAACGCCGAAGAAGGAATACCAGATGGCGCGGCGGATTCTGGCACGGGTAAATTTTTTGGTTTCGGTCAAGGCCGTCAAGCCGAATATGTCATTTGCTTCATAACTTTTGGTTATCAAGCGATTATATAAACCGCCCTCTGCATCCAAAATTTTGGAGGAAGCCGTGGGCTTGTTTAAACGAAAATAAGAGAGGATCGCGCTGTCAAGACGTCCCTCGTCGGTCGGTGCGTTGCCGGAAGCGATCTCGTCAAGAAATTCTTTGCGGCAGGCGGGAGGGATATGCGCGGCGGCATCCGTAAGTCTTGCGTCGCGGATCGCGGCGCGGATCGCGCCGGCGCTCGAATGTGAATGCTGCGAAAGCGTTTCGTCGCCGTAGCCCGCCCCCTCGCGCAAAACGGTGTGGGGCATGATCTTGCTTTCTCTACGTATCAAAGCCTTCAGGTATTCGATCGCAAGAATATTATTGGGTGTCAGTAAGGCCTTCGCCTTTTCTGCACCGATATGAAGAGCGAGCGCCTTTTCGGTCAGCGCCGCGTGTCCTAAAGCGGGGTGATCCTTTTGGATCTCTAAAAGATCCCTTGCAAAGCCGTCCCCACGCATGATATTGGCAGCATCCGTAAGAAGGGAAAGGTCTCCCAATTCGCTTCCAAAGGAAAGATAGTCGATACAGCCGAGTGCATCCGCGATCGAGATGCCAGCCGATGCAAAGATCTCCGCGCTTCCCATCGAATAGGGAAAGGGAAGCTCCAGCACGAGATTGACGCCGCAAAGCACGGCCATTTTCGCGCGAATGCTTTTATCAAGAAAGGCGATCTCGCCGCGCTGGGTATAGTTTCCGCTCATGATGGCGACGATGCGCGTGTCCGCACCGAAACTCTCTCTGATTTTTTCGACCTGATGCAGATGTCCGGAATGAAACGGGTTATATTCTGAAATGATTGCCACGGTTTTCATTCTTTTTCTCCACTTTTTTTGTAAAACTTATTGCCAAACGGCGGCGTATCGTGTATAATACTGTGTGAAATAAAAAACAAAGAGAGGAACCCAAATGAAGGTATTGGTAGTTAACGCCGGATCGAGCTCCTTGAAGTATCAGCTGTTTGATACGGCAGAGGGCATCGTGCTGGCAAAGGGAAACTGCGAGCGTATCGGTATTGAAGGCTCGCTGATCACGCATAAGACGATGGATGGCAAGAGCCGCAAAAAGGAAATTCCGATCCCCACGCATTCGGATGCGATCAGTCTTGTCGTTGAAATGCTCCTGGATAAAGAGGTTGGATGCATCGAATCCGCAAAGGAGATCGAGGCGATCGGGCACCGCGTCGTTCACGGCGGCCCGTTCTTTGCACAGTCTGTGCTGGTAACGGATGAGGTAATGGAGGTTCTTGAGAACTGCCGCGCGTATGCACCCTTGCACACGGGCGCACACATCATGGGTATCCGCGGCTGTCTTGAGGTTATGCCCGGCATTCCGCAGGTGCTCGTATTCGATACCGCCTTCCATCAGACGATGGAGAAGGAAGCGTATATGTACGGTATTTCGTACGATATGTACGATGCGTACAAGATCCGCCGCTACGGCGCGCACGGTACGTCGCACAGATACGTAAGTGCCGAGGCTGCAAAGCTGATCGGTAAGAAGGATGCAAAGATCGTGACCTGCCATATCGGAAACGGCTCTTCCATCAGTGCCGTAAAGGACGGCAAATGCATGGATACCTCGATGGGCTTCACGCCTTTGGACGGTATCATGATGGGCACGCGCTGCGGTGCCATTGACCCTGCGATCGTTCCCTTCATCATGGAGAAGAAGGGATACACCCCCGCAGAGATGGACACTTACATGAACAAGAAGTGCGGCTTCCTCGGCATCAGCGGCATCAGCTCGGATGCAAGAGATATCGAGGCTGCCATGAACGAGGGCAACGAAAGAGCAAAGCTCGCGTTTGATATGCTCAGCTATCAGATCAAGAAGTTTATCGGCTCGTATTCGGCTGCAATGGGCGGCCTCGATGCCATCGTATTTACCGCAGGCATCGGTGAGCACACGCCCTATATCCGTGCCGCCGCACTCAAGGGCCTTGAATTCCTCGGCGTTGAGCTTGACGAAGAAAGAAATAACTTCGTTCACAGCGATACGCCCGTAAAGCTTTCAAAGGATAGCTCCCGCATTGCGGTATACATGATACCCACCAATGAGGAGCTTGTGATCGCACAGGATACCGAAGCACTTGCAAAGGCTTAAAACGCAATTCAAAAAAAGAACTCACCGCCCGTCACCTTGGGTCGGTGAGTTCTTTTTATAATTATATCACACGCCTATTAAAAAGTCAAGAAATTTCTTAAACTGAAAGGCAGTCGCCGATCTTTTGAAAAAGTGCCTTCTTGATCGGTGAGAGCGCTTCAAAGCGCATGGCGGGCGTATAAATCTTCTCAAGCGCGAAATGATGCACGGAAGCGGCCGAAAGCGAGTCCTTTGCCGCCCTCAAAAGCCTTGCCGCCTCGCTTTCGTACCTTTTCATTTCTTCGGCATCCGCGCCCGCAGAGAAGAAGCGTCGGGCATAAATGCCGTCTTCCGTTTCTATATCGGAAACGATAAACGCTGTTTTTTCATCCTTTAAAAACAGGCCGTCCGTGAGGGAAGAGAGCAAGGGGGAGGGCGCGTAATATCCGCCGTATCCGCGCGCCGAAAGAAGCTCCTTTATAAAGGATAAAAGAACGCCGCATTCCGTGCCGTCGCCGTATATGCGTAGCGTTTTTTCTGCGATCCTTTCATAAGCATCCAGCCGAACGATGCCGTCTTTGCAAAACGCGCCGATCGGTCGCGGGGCAAAAATCGGCGCATTTTTTGCGTTCGTCTTTTCACAAAAAAGAGAATAGATCCATTCCTTGGTGGCATTTTCATCCAGTCTGCTTTTGGCTTCTGCCTTGATTTTTTCTGCGAAAGCACCAAATAATGTAAGATAAAAGTAGGCATCCTTGTAGGCGAGAGATTTTTTTGTTTGTAAGGATAAGATCTCTCGTTTTTTCTCCTTCAGTCGCTTCGTCTCAAAACAATCCCCGAGATTGACGATCTCATCCACAGCGCCCGGAAGGCGCGCATCGCGCTCGTGCGGTGCCGTCCCGTCCAGAACGCAAGCGCTCCGATCTCCCCGCAAAAGAAGTACGCCGTCAAGCGACGTGGGATCGGAGGAGCAGTGAAATAGCTCCACTTGAATATCGGGGCGAGAGAAGTGGCTTGCGATCTCTCGAAGAAGGGTGCTTTTTCCCGTGCCCGGGCCGCCCTTTAGGATAAAAACGCCGTCGAGCCGTTCGGAGGAAAAAATACTGTCGAAGTAGCTTTTAAAGCCGTCCGCACCGTTCGCGGCGGCGAAGAAACGGCTTTTATACGTTGCGTAGGGGTTCATCATACGGATCTCTCCTTTTTTTCTCTTTTCGGTGCCAAGCAGAGGATTTCCTTTTTCTGTGCTTGACAAAATCCAATATTTCATATATAATATAATATATTATATGTTTAAAATAGGGAGGTGTATACCTTGTTCGTCTTGGGTGTTTGCGGCGGATCGGGAAGCGGCAAGGGCGCGGTCTGCGCGCTGTTTGCCGAGCTTGGGATCCCTTCGATCGATACCGATGCGCTTTATCACGAAATGGCGGCGGGGAAAAACGCCTTGACGGATGCGCTTTCCGCCCGGTTCGGAAAGAAGATCCTGGACGAAAACGGTGCGCTCGTTCGTCCGCGCCTTGCTGAGATCGTTTTCCGCCCGGGGGCACAGGAGGCGCTTGCGGATCTTAACCGCATCTCCCATAAACACATTCTTGCCGAGGTCCGCGTTTGGCTCAAAAAAATGGAAGCCGAGGGGCATAGCGCCGCGCTGGTGGATGCGCCGCTCCTCTTTGAATCCGGCTTTGATAAGGAATGTGACGCTGTGCTTTGCGTGTACGCACCGATGGCGACGCGCATTGAGCGCATCATGGAAAGGGATTCTATCTCGCGCGAGCAAGCGGTGCGCCGCATAGAGTCGCAGGCGAGTGACGAATATCTTTTGGCCCGTTCGGGGTATCATATTTGTAATTCGGGTGATATGTGCGCGCTTCGCGCGTGCGTTTTGGAAATTGCGAAAAATCTTAAAAAGTGAGGGCTTTGAATATGAAAGAGAAAACAGAAGGTGCAAAGATGCAGGAGCTTCTTTCCTACAAGAGAAAGAACGTATATGAGGAGGCGGATGCCGCCCGTATCAAGGATATATTCGATTATGCCGAGGGATATAAAGCCTTCCTCGATAAAGCGAAAACCGAAAGGGAAGCCGCCGAGGAGGCGATCGCCATGGCAGAGCGCGCGGGCTACCGTCCGTATCGCTTGGGCGATGCGCTGCAGGTCGGAGATAAGCGGTATTACAGCAACCGCGGTCGCAGCGTGATCCTTTTCCGTATCGGAGAAAATTCGCTTTCGGAGGAGGGAATCCGCATTCTCACCTCTCATATCGACTCTCCGCGCCTGGATTTGAAGCAGAATCCTCTTTACGAGGAGGCTGGTATGGGCTTCCTTAAAACACATTACTACGGCGGCGTGAAAAAGTATCAGTGGACGGCGATCCCGCTTGCGCTGCACGGCGTGATGGTAAAGGCGGACGGCGAGAGCGTGAAGGTCTCGATCGGCGAGGAAGCGTCCGATCCGATCTTCTATATCAACGATCTTCTTCCGCATCTTGCGGCGCGCCAGACGGCAGAGCCTCTCGGAAGCGCGATCAGCGGCGAATCGCTGAACATTTTGGTTGGCGGTCTGCCTTATGCGGATAAGGAAGTGGAGCATAAGATCAAGCTTTCCGTGCTTTCTCTTCTGAATGAAAAATACGGCGTGACCGAGGAGGATTTTCTCAGTGCGGAGCTTTGCCTCGTTCCCGCGTTTTCCGCGCGTGACGTAGGTCTTGACCGCGCCTTGATCGGCGCATACGGACACGATGACCGCGTTTGCTCCTATCCCGCCTTGACGGCGCTTTTTGCCGCCGAGGATACGAAGCACACCGTGATGGTCGTGCTTGCGGATAAGGAGGAGATCGGCTCCGTGGGCGTCAGTGGTATGCGCTCGGAGATCTTTATGGATCTCATCAACGAGATCTGCGCCGCGAAGGGCGAAAATCCTGCACTCGTGCGTTCGGTCTCCAAGTGCCTTTCCGCAGACGTGACCGCCGCATTCGATCCGAACTTTGCGGACGTATATGAAAAGCGCAACAGCGCAATGCTCTCCTGCGGCACTTGTATGGCAAAATATACGGGTGCGCGCGGAAAATCCGGCACGAGCGATGCTACGGCAGAGCTGGTTGCCTTCGTGCGCGGTATTTTTGCAAAGCACGGCGTGATCTGGCAAACGGCGGAGCTCGGCCGCGTGGATGCGGGCGGCGGCGGAACGGTCGCGCAGTTTATCGCAAATCTGAATATCGATACCGTGGATATCGGCGTTCCCGTGATCTCGATGCACGCGCCCTACGAGGTCGTTTCCAAGGCCGACGTATACAGCACGCACGAGGCGTTCGTTGCATTCTTAAAATAGTTGCGGCTTTTTTGCCAAACACTATTTTAGGAGGACGGTATGTTAAATAAGGTTGCAAGGATTTTTGACCGCTTTAAGGAGCTTGAGCAGATGATGCAGCTTCCGGGTATCGCGAGTGACGGTCAAAAATATGCAAAGATCATGAAGGAATATACCTCGATCACGGAGATCGCAGAGGTGTATTCCTTGTATGAAAAAAACGAAGGCTCGATCAGGGAAGCGCGCCTGCTTTCGGAGGATGCATCCGTAGAGGCGGAGCTTCGCTCGCTTGCCGAGGAGGAAGCGTTCGAGCTTTCGGAAAAGAATAAAGAGCTGATCGAAAGGATGAAGCTTCTTTTAGTGCCCAAGGATGAAAACGACGGCAAGAACGTTCTTGTCGAGATCCGCCAAGGCACGGGCGGAGAAGAGGCCGCCCTCTTTGCGGCGGATATTTTCCGTATGTATTCGATGTACTGTGCATCCGAGGGCTTTAAGCTGCAGGTGCTCAGCGCAAACGAAACGGAGCTTGGCGGGCTCAAAGAGATCGTTTTCTCGGTTGCGGGCAGGGACGTGTATTCCAAATTCAAGTTTGAAAGCGGAACGCACCGCGTTCAGCGCATTCCCGTCACCGAATCGAACGGAAAGATACAGACCTCTGCGATCACGGTCGCGGTGCTTCCCGAGGCCGAGGCGGTGGAGATAGAGATCCTTCCGTCGGATATCAAGTTTGAGTCCTGCAAGTCGAGCGGCTCGGGCGGTCAGCATATCAATAAGACCGAGTCTGCCGTGCGGCTGACGCATAAGCCATCGGGGCTGGTCATCGAATGCGATAGCGAAAGAAGCCAGCTTCAGAATAAGGAGCAGGCTCTGCGCGTGCTTCGCACCAAGCTCTACGATATGAAGGAAAAGGAGCAGAGCGACAGGATCGCATCCGAGCGCAAAAGCCAGGTCGGAAGCGGAGACCGCAGCGAAAAGATCCGCACGTATAACTTTCCGCAGTCGCGCGTGACGGATCACCGCATCGGTAAAACACTTTATACCTTGGATGCGTTTTTGAACGGAAATATCGGCGCCTTGATCGCGGAGCTTGTTGCTCACGATATGGCGGAAAGGCTGAAGGGGCAGGAGCTTTGAATACCGAGTATATAAAAATTGACTTCGAAACCGAATCCGGGGCACAGGGGCTTCGCCGTGCCGCGGATTGCATTCGCGCGGGCGGGCTCGTCGTGTTTCCGACCGAAACGGTCTATGGCCTCGGAGCGGACGGAACGAATGCTGATGCCGCAACGAAAATATACGAGGCCAAGGGGCGCCCCTCGGATAATCCCTTGATCATACATATCGCAGATCCCGAGGATGCCGCCTTGTATGCACAAACGGGAGAGCTTTATAAAAAACTTGCCGAGAGCTTCATGCCCGGGCCGCTCACCGTCGTAATGCCCGCGAAGGAAACCGTCCCCATGAAAACGCGCGGCGGTCTTTCCACGGTGGCGGTGCGCTGTCCCGCCCATCCGGTGGCAAATCTTCTCATTCGCCTTTCCGGCGTATGCATTGCCGCCCCCTCTGCCAATCTTTCGGGCAAGCCCTCGCCCACCGATGCGCGGCAGGTAGCGGAGGATATGACGGGCAGGGTGGATATGATCCTGGATGACGGAAGTGCCGATTTCGGCTTGGAATCCACCATCGTGAAGATCGAGGAGGATAATACGCTCACGCTTCTGCGCCCGGGCAAGATCACGCCTGAACAGCTTTCCGCTGCAACCGGCATCTCCCTTTCGATATCGGATGCCGTGACGGATAAGCTGAAGGAGGGCGCGCTCGCGCCCTCGCCGGGTATGAAATACCGTCATTATGCGCCCGCCGCACCCATGACGCTTTTGGACGGAGAGCGCGTGCGTTGCATTGAATATATCGAAAAAAACGGCTCGCCTCCCATTGGCATTATTGCATACGATGAGGACGTCGAGCATTTCCGCGCGGCATTTCCCGATGCTAAAATTTATGCGTTCGGAAAAAGAGAGGATGAGCTTACCCAAGCGCACGAGCTGTTTAAGATCCTGCGCCTTGCAGATAAGGAGGATCTATGCGAGATCTTCGCGCCCCTGCCGCGAAAGAGCGGCATCGGGCTTGCCCTTTATAATCGCATGATCCGCGCCGCTTCGCACCATATCGTGCATCTGTAAAAAATATCCTTTTGAAAAGGCTTTGATAAAGGAGACCGTATGGCTAAAAAGAAAAAGCAAGAAGAAAACTTAATGGAGAATGAAGCGCCGGCGATGCTCCAGCCGATCACGGAAACGCTGGAGAAAAACTACATGCCCTATGCCATGAGCGTTATCATCTCCCGTGCCTTGCCGGAGATCGACGGCTTTAAGCCCTCGCACCGTAAGCTCTTATACACAATGTATAAAATGGGACTTATGACGGGGCAGAAAACCAAAAGTGCCAATATCGTCGGTCAGACGATGCGTCTGAATCCTCACGGAGATGCCGCTATTTACGAAACGATGGTACGCTTGACGCGCGGTAACGAGGCGCTTTTGCACCCCTTTATTGATTCCAAGGGATCGTTCGGTAAGCAGTATTCGAGAGACATGGCGTACGCCGCCTCGCGTTACACCGAGGCGAAGCTCGACCCCTTCTGCAACGAGCTTTTCTCGGGTATCGATAAGGACGCGGTGGACTTTATACCGAACTACGATAACACGATGAAAGAGCCCGTCCTTTTGCCGACGACCTTTCCGAATATCTTGGTATCGCCGAACCTCGGTATAGCGGTCGGTATGGCGTGCTCGATCTGCTCGTTTAACCTTGCCGAGATCTGTGACGGAACCATCGCGCTCCTGAAAAATCCGAACACCGGCACGGAAAGGCTTCTCGATATTATCAAAGCCCCCGATTTTCCGGGTGGAGCCGAGATCCTTTACGATCGCGAGCAGATGCGCCGCATCTATGAAACGGGTGTCGGAAGCTTCCGTATGCGCGCAAAATATGAATTTAACGCAAAGGATCATTCCATTGATTTCCTCGAGATCCCGTATAGCTCCTCGATCGAGTCGATCATGAAGAAGGCGACCGATATGATCAAAGCGGGCAAGCTGCGCGAGGTAGTAGACGTGCGTGATGCGATCGACCTAAACGGCTTTAAGCTCACCTTTGATCTGAAGCGCGATGCCGATCATAATCTCGTATTGAAGAAGCTCTTTGTTGCCACCGAGCTTGAAAATAACTTTGATTGCAACTTTAATATTCTCGTGGACGGAACGCCGAGGCAGATGGGTGTCAAGGATATCCTGCTTGCATGGATCCGCTTCCGCGCCGAGTGCTTAAAGCGCGAAATGAGCTTTGATTTGAAAAAGAAGGAAGATAAGCTGCATCTCCTTCTCGGCCTTGCGGCGATCCTTCTCGATATCGATAAGGCGATCAAGATCATCCGCGGCACGGAAAAAGAGGAGGACGTTGTTCCCAATCTTGCCCGCGGCTTCAACTTAACCACCGTGCAGGCGGAATACATTGCGGATATCAAGCTCCGTAACCTCAACCGTCAGTACATACTCAACCGTATCGCCGAGATCGAATCTCTGCAGAAGGATATCGAAAGACTTAAGGAGATCATCCGCGATGAGATCAAGCTGAAGGCGGAGATCATCGCACAGCTGCAGGCGATCAAGAAAAAATACGGTAAGCCGAGAAATACCGCGATCGTTGAAAACGTGGTGGAAGAGAAGCAAAGCAAGGCGGATATCTTCTTCGAGAACTACACCTGCCGCATTGTCTATACCCACGGCGGATATTTCAAGAAGATGTCGATGCAGACTACGCGCTCCACAGAGGAATACCGCGTGAAGGAAGGGGACTTCATCGTCTACCAAGAAGACGTTGAAAATAAGGACGAGCTTCTGTTCTTCACCGATAAGGGGCAGATCTACCGCGCGTACGTAGCGGATTTCGATCTGATCAAGGCCGCCCAGATGGGTGACTACGTTCCCGCGAAGCTGAATATGGAGGACGATGAAAGAGTGATCGGCTGTAAGCGCATCACCGGCATCGTTCCGGAAGATCACGTGATCTATATCTTTGAAAACGGTAAGGGCGTGCGCGTGCCGATGTCCTGCTACGTGGCAAAGACGCGCAGAAAGAAGATCACGGGCGCATTCTCCACGGTATCAAAGCCCATCGGCGCATTCTATGAAAAGGACAAAACCACCCTGCAGATCTTTATCCGCAGTGATAACGGCAAGGGTGCTTTGATCAAGAGCTCCCTCATCCCCGAGAAGGCAACGAGAACCGCCGCAGGCGTTCAGCTTCTCCAGCTCACGCGCAAGGCAAAGGTCGATTTCGCAACCGACTATATGAATTGTCTTGGCGAGGATGCACAGAAATGCCGCAAGCTCGTGATCCCAACCACGGGTGTCTCGCTTTCCCAGCTGACCTTCAATTTTGAATAAGCGTATCTCTATATTTAAGGAAGGAACTGTAACCACGGTCCCTTCCTTTCTTTTTTAAAAATATTATGTGTTCCAACAAGAATGCCACACGATTGAATAGAATGCTATTTAACCGAAGGTGTACGTTTTTCTTTTTTAGAGTAAAAATGTACGCTCTCTTTTCGTACGCTTTTTGGAAAAATTAAATAATGGAGAAAAAACC
>JAFVQL010000063.1 GCA_017504785.1 Clostridia bacterium
CGACCGAGTCGATGCTTTAACGCCGTATCAAGACTGACCGCCCTTCGCCCCTTTGAGGCACGGGTTTTTAGTAGCAGAAATTGTTCGAGACAAGGCAAATAAGGGCAAAAAAATCCTTTTTTGGTCCGTGAAGCCGTAGTTGTCTGCGGCGATCCGACCGAGTCGATGCTTTAACGCCGTATCAAGACTGACCGCCCTTCGCCCCTTTGAGGCACGGGTTTTTAGTAGCAGAAATTGTTCGAGACAAGGCAAAGCAAGCGAGGTCTGTGAAGCCGTAGTTGTCTACGGCGATCCGACCGAGTCGATGCTTTAACGCAGTATCGGACGATTTATGCACTAAAAACAAAAAGACCCGGGCAAAAAACCTTACCCGGGGCGATTAACAAATCACGGTGCCACCCGATTTCGAGCCGATACGGACTCCTTATGCGAACGATCATTCGCCGCGCGTATAACGGTGCGCCACCGTCAAAGCCTACTTGCATTCTTTCGGTTTGCCCTCGAAAGCCCATTCCCCCGGCAATTCCCTACCGCAATCACACCGCCTGCGGCTCTCTGTAAGGTTCAAAGGAGGGGTACTCCTCTTTCTCTTCGGTTTAACGCACTTATTTTATCATATTTTTTTATGCTTGTCAACCCTTTTTTTAATTTTAACAGTGCGGCAAGCAGGCTTCGCCCCCAAAGACGTTCCTTTTGGCTAAAGAAAACGGAATCGGTTTCGCGGCTTGATTTTTTTCTCGAAGTGTGATATAATACCTTGTAAGCAGAACGCTGCATGAAAGGAGATGTCCGTATGCATATTCTCGAATCGGGCGAAATGTACATCGAAACCATTTACGTGCTGACGAAAAAGGGCGCGCCGCCCCGTGCCATCGACGTGGGCGAGCAGATGGGCTTTTCCAAGCCCAGCGTGAGCCGCGCAATTGGCATTCTCAAAAAGAACGGCTTCGTCACCGTCGGAGAGGACGGTGCGATCACCCTTACGGACGAAGGCACCGCGCTTGCAAAAAAGATCTTCGAGCGGCACACGATCCTTACGGCGTTTCTTGAAAAGATCGGCGTTCCCGCCGAGGTCGCCGAGCAGGATGCCTGCAAGATCGAGCATCGGATCAGTGACGACTCAGTGGCAGCGATCAAGCGCCTTCTTTGACGGCACACTTCCCCGCCCTTCCAACAATAAAAAGAGGAGCGAAGGCTTTTTCCAAATATTTAAGATAGAAATTCACCCGATCGCGTACCGTTTGTTTCAGGTGCACGATCGGGTGTTTTTTAACGAAAGCAAAAAACACCGCGGATAACGGCGCGCAAAAGCCGACGCGATTTTTTTGCATTTGCTTTCATAAAAAGCACTTTTTCTGCTTTTTTGAATATATAACTTTACATTTTATTGTTTTTTTGCAAAAACGGCTCTGCCCCCATGCGCGAAATACCTCTTGCACCGCACGCAAATCGCACAAAAGAATTGAGGCGCATCTGCGCGCAGAAGGGGAGAGAAAAAGATGGGTAAAAAACAAAAGCGGCGGCGCATCTTGATTTTCTCTCGCCGCTGTGATAAGATATTATGGTAATAAAAAACAAAAGAGTGAAACCGATGACAACAATCAACCCAAAAAGCCCCACGCTTCGCGGGCACGCGCTCGCAAGCTTTACCGCCTTTTTCTGGGGCATCACCTTTATATGCACCAAGCATCTCGGCCTCTATTTTTCCTCGCTCGAGATCCTTTTTATCCGCTACCTCATCGCATACGCTTTGCTCTGGTGCATGCATCCGCACGCGCTTCGCCCAAAAAGCTTGAAGCACGAGGGCTTGATCTTTCTTTGCGGCATCACGGGCGCGCTCGTGTATCAGTATCTTGAAAATCTTTCGGTCCATTATACCACTGCGGCAAGCGTTTCCTTTATCTGCGCGATCACGCCGATCAGCACGGCACTTCTCGCATGGCTGCTCCTAAAGGAGCGCGTCAAGATCCGCACGTGGCTCGGCATGGTGATCTCCCTCGTCGGCGTTTTCTTTATCTGCTTCGGCGATGCGGGCGCGATCGAAACGGGTCTTGCGGGCGATCTTATCATGCTCGGCGGCATCTGGCTCTGGTCGATCTATTCGGTGCTGATCAAAAAAGTGGGCGATTTTGGGTACGCGGGCCTTGCCGTCACGCGCAGGATCTTTTTCTACGCCCTCGTCTTTATGCTCCCCTTCATGATCAAAAGCTTCGGCACGATGCCTTACGAGGCGCTTTTGCGGCTCGACGTATTCCCGAACCTTCTCTTCCTCGGCGCGATCGCATCTGCGATCTGCTTCTCCACCTGGAACCGATCGGTGGAGCTTCTCGGCGCAACCACCACCAGCCTTTATCTTTTCGCCATGCCGCTGATCACCTTGGCGGCAGAGCTGATCTATACGCGGGCGCTCCCCGGATTTTTCTCGCTTCTCGGCATGGGCATCACCCTGATCGGACTCGGCACATCCGAGCTTTCATTTAAAAAACGCGGGTAAAGCAACGCACGGCACGTCTCTTAAAAATCCAAAAAGCCGCCCCTTTCGCCCCGCACACATGAAAATACTGCCAAGATAACGTCGCGCACTCAAAAAGAGGGTGACCCAAGCTTTTCCTCGGGTCACCCTCTTTTTTTGATCGGTAAAGGGAATTTTTAAGTTTAGAGCTATAAGGCTCGCGAGCCGCTCTGCCATTCTTCTCTCCGTTATGGGTTACTGCGTAAACATTTGCTATGTAGCCGTCAAGCGTAACATCACTTACGCAGTAAACATCATTGCCGAAGGCAACATCATTCGGCTGACCTGCTTTATCGCAGGTCGCCGTTAGGCATCGATCTCCTGCAGAAGTGCATCCTTCGGTCATGCGCCGACGATGCGCTTGATCTCATCGCCGCCATCCAGCAAAACGAGCGTGGGAATGCTCATCACGCCGAACTTCGCCGCAAGCTCCGAGCTTTCGTCCACGTTGACCTTCGCCACCTTCAGATCGGCTCTCTCTTCGCTGACTGCCTCGAGGATCGGCGCCATCATGCGGCAAGGGCCGCACCAATCGGCATAGAAATCCACAAGCACGCGCCCGTCCTTCACGGCCTCGTCAAAGCTATCGTTATTCAACTTCAAAACACTCATTTTTTCTCTCCTTTTATATATTTTTCTTTAATCATAGTATGCCGCATTCTTCGGCATTTTTACATGCCTTTGCCGAAAAATCAGAAAATGGAAAAAAGCTCGAATATCCAAGCTCGAATAAAAGCGAGGTTTTTTGGATTTTTCCATTCCAAACGCTTTTTCTCGCAAAAAAGACAACCATTGTTTGCATTTTGACCACAACCAGAGCCGCATTTGCGTTTTTCCAACCCGACATAGGCACCGCACAAAAAGAGCCTTGCTGAACAAAAAAGTCCGCACAAAAACAAATACGAATGCAGATATAAGGAGCATGGCGGCGCAAAACGTCTTTCTCCCTTCAAGGGGGCCGTCCGCTTCGGTGCGCGGCCATGAGCGAAGGGAGCGAAGGGAGCAAAGGCCCTGCCGATGCACCGAGATCTCTCCTTACAACTCTATTATAAGGCTTTGTTTAAAAAAAGTCAAGTGCACGGCCGATTTTCTCCCGCAAACCGCATCCCGCGGCGTTTTTTTGTACCGCTCTGCCGAATGAAAGCCGCCGCGCCCCTTATAGATTTTAAATATAGCGATCACCGTTTTCCTTGACATTTTTTTCGCCTTGTGATACAATGTAAGAGGCATAACGTGCCGAAGACAGTTTTATTTTCGCACTCTTTTTGCGTGCCCTTCGGAGCGCGCGACCATAAAAATAAAGGAGAAACGTATGCAAATGCAAGCAGATCAGAAATTCGAGGCGCTCTTTACGCCTTGGAAGATTCGTGACGTGGAGATCAAGAACCGCATCGTTTTGTGCCCCACAGGCGGCACTTCGCTGTTTGGTTGGTTTGAGCTCACCGGCTGCCATTTCGATAAGGAAGCGGCGCATCACTTCCTCGAAAGAGCAAAAAACAACGTAGGTCTTATCATCCCCGGTATTGCGCCTCTGCGCGACACCTTCTGGGGTAAATGGCTCTGGCAGAACAAGAAGATGTTCAAGGAACTGAAGGAATATATGGACGAGATCCATAAGACGGGCGCGAAGCTGTTTATCCAGCTGACCGCGGGTATGGGACGCTCCTGGGCGATCACCGAGCTCGTTGCACCCCTGCACAAAAACAAGTTTACCCGCGCGCTGTTGAAGCCCATCCTCGATACGAGCCACGAGCTTGCCTCTCCCTCCGCGCAGAAATCCCGTTGGGCGCACGACATTGAGTGCCCCGAAATGACGGTGGAGCAGATCCACGAGATCATCGAGGCTTTTGCCAAGACGGCAAAGCTTTGCAAGGAGGCAGGCGTTGACGGCGTTGAGGTACACGCCGTGCACGAGGGCTATCTTCTCGACCAGTTTGCGATCGAATTCTTCAACAAGCGCACCGACGAATACGGCGGCAGCTTTGAAAACCGCTATCGCTTTGCGGCAGAGGTCGTCAAGGCGATCAAGGAAGCGTGCGGCGAGGACTACCCCGTTTCCCTGCGCTACTCCGTGGAATCCAAATTAAAGGACTTCTGCTACGGCGCAATGCCCGGCGAGGACTACACCGAGGTCGGCCGCAACATGGAGGAATCCGAAAAGGCAGCGAGGTTCCTTCAGGATGCCGGCTATGATATGCTCAACGCCGACAACGGAACCTACGACTCATGGTATTGGGCACATCCCCCGATGTACATGCCCGAGAACTGCAACCTCGAGGACGTGGCACACATCAAAAAGTTCGTAGACATTCCCGTGGTATGCGCGGGCAGAATGGATGCCGAGGTCGGCGCGAAGGCAGTGGCGGACGGCCGTATCGACGCCGTTGGTATCGCGCGCCAGTTCCTTGTCGATCCCGAATGGGTGACCAAGCTGATCGAGGATCGCCTTGAGGATATCAAGCCCTGCATCTGCTGCCATAGCGGCTGCTTCAACTTCTCCTCCTCGAAGGGACACGCCAACACGCAGGATCTGACCGACACGATGGGACTTTCCCGTTGCGCGCTGAATCCCGAAACGATGCAGTCCAAAAAATACAGCCTCACCCCCGCAAAGAAGAAAAAGAAGATCGCCGTGATCGGCGGCGGTATCGGCGGCATGGAAGCTGCCATCGTCCTGGCGAAGCGCGGCCATGAGGTAACACTTTACGAGAAATCCAATGCCTTGGGCGGCGTATTCATCGCGGCGGCCGCGCCTTCCTTCAAGGAAAAGGACCGCGATCTGATCGCATGGTATATCCGCGAGCTTGCAAAGCTCCCCTCGATCAAGGTGGAAATGAACCGCGAGGTGAAGAATATCGACGAGCTTGAGGCAGACGAGATCATCATTGCCACCGGCGCGAAGGCAAGACGCATTCCGATCCCGGGTGCCGACACCGCCGTGGAGGCCATCGACGTGCTTCTCGGCAAGGTGCCCGTCGGCGAGAAGGTTACCGTCATCGGTGGCGGACTTACGGGATGCGAGATCGCATACGAGCTGTATCTTCAGGGCAAGCAGCCTACGATCGTGGAAATGCAGGACGACCTGATCACCACGAAGGGCATCTGCCTCGCAAACACGAGCTACCTGCGCGACTTCTTCAAGACCAACAAGGTGCCCGTATATCTTGAAACTTCCGTTTCGTCGATCGAAAACGGCAAGGTCACCGTGAAGAACAAGGCAGGCGAGACTACCCTGATCGAGAGCGACACCGTGGTTCTCTCGGTTGGCTACACGCCCGCACCCCTCGCAAAAAAGAAAGCACACGTGCACATTATTGGCGACGCAAACAAGGTCGGCAACCTGCGTACCGTTATCTGGGGCGCATGGGACGTATGCATGAAGCTTTGATAAAAAGGAGAAAAACATGCTCTTAACGAAAGAACAAGAGGCCATTCTGAATGGCGAAAAGGGCGAGACTCTCGCCAAGGTTATGAAAACGCTTGTGATGTACGGCGATGCCTTCGAGGCAGAAAAGCTCGTTCCCATCACCTCGCAGTACAACCACCTCGTGACCTCGTTTGGTCTGAAGGTAATGTCCCCTGTTTACGATCTTATGCAAACAATTCTTGACGCAGGCGTAGCTTCGGGACAGAAATTCTCGGTGGACCCCCGCCCCATCGACAAGAACGTTCCCGCAAACTTTCTTCAAAACCTTGTGTTCAACAAATTCATGTACACGAAGCAGAGCTTCTATGAGGAGCAGCTGGAAAAGCTCGGCCTTCTGGACAAGAACGCATTTTCCTGCACCTGCTATATGGACGAGGTCGGCAACAAGCCGAAGAAGGGTGACGTGCTCTCCTGGGCGGAGTCCAGCGCCGTGGTTTATGCAAACTCGGTGCTCGGCGCACGCTGCAACCGTAACTCCGGTATCATTGACATCATGGGCTCGATCGTTGGATACGTTCCCTATTTCGGTCTTTTGACCGACGAGGGCAGAAAGGCGACCTGGATCGTTCGCGTAAAGACCACGAAGAAGCCCGAGGCACAGCTTCTCGGCTCTGCCATCGGCATGAAGGTCATGGAGGACGTTCCTTACGTTTATGGATTGACCGACTTTATCGGAAACGAGCTTGACGATGCTGCCTGTGCCTACTTAAAGGACTTCGGCGCGGCGACCGCCTCCAACGGTGCCGTCGGGCTTTACCACATCGACGGACTGACCCCCGAGGCAAAGGAGCAGGGCGAGGCCCTGATCGCTGAGGGCGCGAAGGAATATATCATCGACGATGCAGAGCTTGCAAGAGTGCAGGCCGAGTATCCCGTGGTATGGAAGAACCCCGATGCGAAGCCGAAGCTTTGCTTCATCGGCTGCCCCCACCTCTCGCTTGAGCAGCTCAAGACCTGGACGGATAACATCGAGGCCGCCCTCAAGGAAAGCGGCGCATCCAAGGTGGCGATCCCCACGGTGCTGACCGCCGCTCCCGGCGTTTTGGAAGCCTTTGAGAAAACCGATACCGCCGCAAGACTCAAGGCAACCGGCGCGATCACCTCGTATATCTGCCCTCTTATGTACATGAACAATCCGCTGTGCAAGAAGATGCCCGTCATCACGTCCTCGAATAAGCTTCGCACCTACACGAGCGCGAGATATTACACGGATGCCGAGATCCTTGCCGCCATCACGAAGGGAGGTAAATGAAAATGAAGAAATTTCAAGGAAGAGTGATCACGCCCGGTAACGTCACCGCAGAGGCAGTCGTTACCACGCAGGGCTTCAATACCCTCGCATCCTTCCAGATGGCACTGCAGTTCGGCGATAAGCAGGTGAAGTGCGGCGACCAGAACAACGCCGAGCTTCACGGAAAGCCCTTGATCGGCAAGGCGCTCTGCCTGCCGCAGACCATCGGCTCCACCACGGGCGGCCTCGTGCTTTACTGCGCTTGCGCGATGCACAAGAATCCCGCTTGTATGCTCTTCTCCGGCCATATCGACTCTCTCGCCGCCGCAGGCGCAGTCCTTGCGGACGTATGGGTGGACGGCGTGACCATGCCCGTTATCGACTCTCTCGGTGACGAATTCCTCGCCTACGTGAAGGACGGCATGAAGATCACCGTCAAGGAAGACGGCACGGTTGAGGTTGAATAAAACGATGAAACGATACGCAATTTACGGCGCAGGCTCGCTCGGAACGGTGCTCGGCGCGTTCGTCACGAAAAACGGCGGCAAGATCGATCTGATCAACCGCAATAAGGCGCACGTCGAGGCACTTCAAAAAAACGGTGCCATCATCGAGGGAACCGTCGAAATGACGGTTCCCGTCACGGCGCTGACGCCCGATGCAATGACCGGCAAATACGACGTGATCCTGCTTCTGACGAAGCAGCTTCTCAACCCCGAGGTGGTTGCTTTTTTGAAGGATTATCTCGCGGACGACGGCGTGATCGTCACGCTCCAGAACGGACTTCCCGAGCCGGGCATTGCCGAGATCGTCGGCTCGCACCGCACCATGGGCTGCGTTGTGGAATGGGGCGCGGCACTGACCGCTCCCGGCGTTTGCACGCTGACGAGCGAGGTAGACAGCCTCTCCTTCCACATGGGCAAGATGGACGGCATCACGGACGAGAAGTTCCATGAGGTCAAGGCACTTCTTGAGCTTATGTGCCCCGTGCACGAGGAGCAAAACCTCATCGGTGCGCGCTGGTCGAAGCTTCTCATCAATGCGACGTTCTCCGGCCTCGGAACGGTGGTCGGCGGCGTGTTCGGTGACGTTTCCGAAAACAAGGCGGCACGCAAGGTTGCCGTTCGCGCGATGAAGGAATGCATCGACGTCGGCCACGCAGCAGGCGCGACCTTCGCGCCCGTGCAAGGCAAAAACATCACCGCGCTCTTTTATTATAAAAACGCCCTTAAGCGCGCGTTTGCCACCCTTTTGATCCCGATCGCCATGAAAAAGCATCGCAATATCGAGCCTTCCATGTTGCAGGATCTCAAAAAGGGCAAGCCCTGCGAAATCGCCGCCATCAACGGCGTCGTTTGCGACTACGGCAAAAAATACGGCGTTAAAACGCCGATCAACGATCGCATCGTAGAAATCGTCAGAAAATGCGAAAGCGGCGCGCTTTCGCCGAAGGCGGAAAATATCAAGCTCTTCGACGATCTTCTTTGATCCGTTCAAAATGAAAAAGGCAACTTCTCATAAGACATTAAGCAAATCCAAGGAAAATATCTTTCAGGTTGAGGAACGTGAAAGCGGTCGAATACCTGCCCGACATACGTTTCGGTACACGGATGTGCTGATCGGGCAAGTAAAGATCGAAGAACTCGACGGCGCGCCGACGGTGAATCTATGGAATCAGAAATAATGAAGATGGCTGACGGAAAACAAACCGTCAGCCATCGTTGATCATAGTGTTCATAACCTTCGCAAGAGGTCGATCCTCTCCTTGTTCATCAGAGATACGCGCGCAGATCCGCGGAAAGCGCATCCTCGACGGCGATCAACCGCTTCGCGATTCCCTTCGCTTCCTCCGATGCCGCCTTGTATTCGTTCAAATAGCGCGAAAGCGATTTCACGCCCATATTCGCGCCATCCACCATCAGATCCGCGATCGTGGAATCCTTTTCGCACATAGCAAGCTTGAATTCGGTTTTCATCCAAGACATTCCCTTGGCGATCGGATTGGGATTCTTTCCCTCATCCTGAAAGCGGGAAAGCTCCTTTTGAAGATCCTCCGAAATCATCTCATGCGCTTCTCTGCAGTCCGAAAGGATCTGCTTCATTCCTTCGCCCTTCGCGTGCTTTTCCACGTCCTCGATCGAGGCAATGCCCATGCGAATCCCCGCATCGCATTCGCGGAGCAGGCGAATCGTATCCTGTTCAATCATCGTGTAACCCTCCTAAATTTTCTTCGCAGCTATTTTTCCCGCATTCGTCCGTTTTAAACCGCAAACACAAAAAAACGAAAAAAGCCCCGCGAAAATAATCGAAATTTTATTTTCAAAAATCCCACGCGAATATTGACATACGAAAAAAATTGTGATATAATACTTTAAGTTAGTTATCCCATAGCCCGCGCGTAAGGAGCGAAGCGACGGAATAGCGAGCCCGCGAGCGTCCTATGCGACGGTGGCGGAGGGCGAGCGCCATTCGAGCTTTTCTTATTCAATTTTATATCTTTTTCGAGGCGTAGCGAAGGTAGCAAGAAAAAACAATTGAGTATTGTTTTTTCGAAGCGAAACCGCCTAAAGCAACGAGCCGAAGGAGCAATCTGCGATTGCAACGCACGGTGACTATGCGACGGTGGCGGAGGGCGAGCGCCATTCGAGCTTTTCCTATTCAATTTTATATCTTTTTCGAGGCGTAGCGAAGGTGGTATCGCGCCAGTTTCGGGTGCAAACCACCGATTTCAAATCTAAATTATGAAAAACGCTGAAAACCCTTGAAAACACTGACTTTTTC
>JAFVQL010000064.1 GCA_017504785.1 Clostridia bacterium
ATTTTTTTGCCTATAAAATCAATGCATTGAACGAAGAGATTTTTAAGAGAAATGGAAGTTCGCGCCCCGAAGGCGTAGTTACCTACGTCGAGAGGGCGCGAACAATCATTTATGCAAAAATATCGAAGTGCTTGGCAAGCGGTTTTTGAAAAAAATCTCCGTTTTCGCCCGTTGCATTTTTTGCCTACAAAATCAATGCATTGAACGAAGAGATTTTTAAGAGAAATGGAAGTTCGCGCCCCGAAGGCGTAGTTACCTACGTCGAGAGGGCGCGAACAATCATTTATGCAAAAATATCGAAGTTAAATTATTTGCCGAGTTCTTTCGTGCGTTCATACGCCGCCGAAATCGCTTCGATCAGAGCGCCGCGCATGGCGGCGTTTTCGAGAACGCGAACGCCCTCGATGGTGCTGCCTGCGGGACTGCAGACGGCATCCTTCAGGGACTCGGGATGACCGATTCCCTCTAAAATCATTTCGCCTGCGCCAACGATGGTTTTCGCGGCAAAGGCAAGCGCATCGGCATAGGAAAGACCGCATAGGACACCGCCCTCCGCCATTCCCTGCGCGAACATATATACGAAGGCAGGACCGCAGCCCGAAACCGCAGAGGCGGCATCGATCTTATCCTCGGAGATCTGCGAAAGCTTACCCGCAGGGGCGAGCGCAGAGAGGAAAAGCGAAACGTCCGCTTCCTTGCATTGCGCCCCCGGCACATAGAGGATCATACCCTCGCCGACCGCCGCAGGCGTGTTCGGCATGATACGAATGATCTTGGCTTGTGCGCCAAAGAGAGCGGAAAGCCTTTCAAGGCTGACGCCCGCGCACATGCTGACGAGCGTGATCGCATCCTTGCGCTCCAAAACGGCGGAAGCGATCTCTTCCGCCAATGCCTTCAAGCCCTGCGGCTTTACACCGATGAGCACCATATCGCACTGAAAAACAAGGTCCTCCACGGAAAGGCAGGTCGCGCCGAGGCGCTCGGCAAGTGCTGAAGCCTTTGCCGCATCCGCATCCGCAAGATAAAGCGCGTTTTCCGTTTTTGCGATGGCAGATGCAAGTGCGCCACCCATATTTCCGCATCCTATACAGCCGATCTTTTTCATAACATCCTCTTTTTTGTAAAGTATTGTTTCCTTATCGGATATGTCCTTCGCCGACAATGATGTATTTATACGAGGTTAACTCGCAAAGCCCCATCGGGCCTCTTGCGTGCATTTTCTGCGTGGAGATGCCCATTTCACAGCCGAGGCCGAACTCGCCGCCATCCGTGAATCTCGTGGATGCATTGACGTATACGGCGGCACTGTCTACCGCGAGGGTAAAGGCATCGATAGCATCTTGGTTTTGGGTAATGATGGCCTCGCTATGTCCCGTGGAATGCGCCGCAATATGCGCGATCGCAGAGGAAAGATCCTCTACCACGGCAATCGCAAGGATATAATCGAGAAACTCCGTATCAAAATCCTTTTCGCCTGCCGCCTTGCCCTTTATGATCTTGGCGGCCGTGCCATCCAAGCGAAGCTCGACGGGCACTTTTCCTTCCGCGATGCGGCGGCTCACCAAGCGATCGTAAATTTTCGGCAAAAGTGCTTCTGCCACGTCCTTATGGATCAGGCACACCTCTGCGGCGTTACAAACCGAGGGGCGCGACGTCTTTGCATTTTCGAGGATCGCAAGCGCGCGCTCGGGATCTGCATCCTTATCAATATAAATATGGCAGATGCCCGTTCCCGTTTCGATGCAAGGGACCTTTGCGTTTTCCACGCAAGCACGGATCAGCCCCGCACCGCCGCGAGGGATCAGAAGATCGACCTGCCCTACGGCAGTCATCAGCGCTGTCGCGCTTTCGCGCGAGGTATCCTCGATCAGGGTTACGGCATCCGTGGGAAGCCCTACCGCAGCAAGGCCTTCCTTAAGCGCTAAAGCGATCGCACGGTTGGTGCGGATCGCTTCCTTGCCCCCGCGCAAAACGCACACGTTTCCCGTTTTGACCGAGAGGGCGGCGGCATCCGAGGTAACGTTCGGTCGGCTCTCATAGATCATGGCAAGCACGCCGATCGGAACGGACACCTTGCGAATGAGAAGCCCATCCTCCCGCTTATATTCCTGCAAAATTCTGCCCAAGGGATCGGGGAGCGAAGCAACCTTGCGAACGGCATCTGCCATCGCGGCAATACGCGCCTCGGAAAGACGCAAGCGGTCGATCATAACGTCGGATATGCTCGCTCTCGCCGCCTCAACATCCAAAGCATTGGCGGAAAGGATCTCTTCGGTCCTGCGCTCCAGCGCATCTGCCATGGCAAGAAGCGCGGCATTGCGGACAGCCTGCGTTGCTGCCATCATCTGTCCTTTCACAAGGACGGCACTGCTTAACTGCTCTGCTGTCGTCATTTCCTGCCTCCAAAAAAGCGCGTTCCAACGGAATGGCCTTCCACAACGTCGTAAAGAAGGGTGGGGCGGTCACCGCGGATGATGACCATATCAATGCCACGCTCCATGCACATGGATGCGGCACGCAGTTTCGTGAACATACCGCCCGTACCGAGGCTTGAGCCGGCACCGCCGCCGAGGGCACGTATCTCATCGGTCATTTCTCTGACCTCTGAAATCAGCTTGGCGCTTAGATCCTTATGGGGATCGGCGGTGTAAAGGCCCTCGATGTCCGAAAGGAGCATCAAAAGATCCGCCCTCGCCTCCATGGCAACGATCGCGGCAAGCGTATCGTTATCGCCCACGGCGATCTCCGCCGTGGAAACGGTATCGTTTTCATTGATGATAGGCAATACGCCAAGCTCTATCAAGCGGTTCAAGGTATTGGAGAAATTTTTATTTCTCTCTTCATTTTCAATATCGTCACCCGTCAGAAGGATCTGACCGATGTTATGCCCATACTCCGAGAACTGCTTATCGTACACATACATCAGCTCGCACTGGCCGACCGCGGCGGCCGCCTGCTTCGTCGGCATATCCTTCGGGCGCTCGGAAAGGCCGAGCTTACCGACACCCATGCCGATCGCGCCCGAGGAAACGAGGATCACCTCGTGACCTGCGTTTTTTAGGTCGCTTATAACCTTACAAAGCTCTTCTACGTGACGGATATTCAAATTTCCTGTTGCATGCGTGAGGGTGGATGTTCCCACCTTAATGACAATACGCATCTCTTTTTCCCCCGATATGGAAAGATATGTTTACAAAATCGAATTGTTTTTGTTGTTTAAGCTTCGTCAGTATTCTTGCCGTAAAGAATTCCGTCGATCGATTTTCCTTCTTTTTTCATCTGGCGCATTTCAGCAACAGCGGCAAAAAGAACGTCACCCGACGAGTTAAGAGCGGTTTCAAGAGAATCCTGCACGACACCGATGATAAAGCCGATACCAACCATCTGCATTGCCGCGCCCTGATCCACGCCAAGAAGCGAGCACGCCATGGGAATGAGAAGCAGAGATCCGCCCGCAACGCCCGATGCACCGCAAGCGGCAAGCGTTGCAAGAATGGAAAGAAGGATCGCCTGGAAGAAGGGCACCTGTACACCCGTGGAGAATGCCGCCGACAAAGCCATGATGGCAATGGTGATGGCCGCACCGTCCATATTGATGGTTGCGCCGAGAGGAATGGATACCGAATACATATTCTTATCAAGACCGAGCTTCTCGCAAAGACGCATATTCACGGGAATATTTGCCGCGGAGGAGCGGGTGAAGAACGCGGTCAATCCGCTTTCGCGCAGGCAGCGGAATACGAGAGGATATGCGTTTCTACCGATCATAACCGATGCAATGATCGGGTTGATCACAAGAGAAGCGAGGAGCATGCAGCCAACGATCAGAGCGAGAAGCGCACCGTAATCCACGAAGATCTCAAGACCGTTTTCACAAACGGTGGTGAACACAAGGCCGAGGATGCCGAAGGGAGCCAGGGAGATGACCCAACGGATGCAAGCGGAAACGGCGCGCGAAAGATCGCCGATCACCTCTTTGGTCTTATCGGAAGAGGCGCGGAGCGCGATACCGAAGAGGATCGCCCAGAAGAGGATGCCGAGGTAATTGGCGCCGATGATCGCGGAGAGCGGATTCTGCACGAGGTTATTTAAAAGGTTTTTAAGAACCTCACCGATACCACTGGGAGCCGCCTGATCGAGGCCACCCATGCCAATCAGCGTTACCTTTACCTTAAAGATGAAGGAAGCGCACACTGCGAGGATCGATGCCGTCAAGGTCGTTCCAAGGTAAAGCGCGATCACCGTACCGAACTTACGGTCCAAGCCGTTTTTCGCCGTGGCGATCGAGCTGATGATCAGAATGAATACGAGAATGGGCGCGAGCGCCTTCAATGCGCCGACGAAGAGCGTTCCGAGGATGCCGATGAAGGACATGCCCTCTTCAATGCTTGCGAGGCGCGCGATGAGGCCGAGTGCCGCACCGAGGATGATACCGCAGAGAATGCGGATCACGAGGTTGATGCTGTTCCATTTTTCAATGAGTTTTTTCATTTTCTTTTTCCTTTTTAAAATAATTATATTTTAACTTTTACATTTTACCATGAATGACGGATTTTGTCAAGCGCGAATGCAGGAAGATTTCTATCTTTAGCCGTAAGAGAGTCGAAGACACAAGCCCTACGGCGATAACTTTCCGCCGTTTTTGCCGTATTTCTCCTAATAAAGTTTACCCATAAAAAGAAGATCTTTTCCCGTTTCTTGGTTTGATCGCATCGCCTTACGGCTTATCTTTTACGCAAGGCAAGGGGCAAAGCGAGTGGCGCGGCTTTAGTATAAAAAGAAAAAAAGGCGAAGCTTTTTATTTCCTTGTCCAATATGGACGGCAAGCGTTTTTTCATTCCAAGCGTGGGAGCATCCGGGCACTTCGCGCGAGAGTCTTAAGAGGTCTTTTTTTCAAAAAAGCAAAGCGCGCGTTTTTCCTTCATGGTACAAAACAAACAAAACTTGGCGTTTTCGGGTCAAAAAAAGGTAGAAAAACGTTCTTTTTGTAAATTGGGAAGGTGCAAAAAAGCATTTTGAAGATCGCGGAGGAAAAGCGGACGCAAGGCCTTGCATACAAGCGCGGGTGCAACGAGGGCTTTTGCCATTCGTGCTTTTTGGGCGGCGCGGCTAAAGGGCGATATAGCTTTTTTCCAAAAAGGCGCGGCAAAAACGCCGCTTTCATCGCCTTGCGCCGCGTTCCCTGCGCTACGGCCATGCGCCCGCCGTGATACACGCATTTTCGCCTTACATGGCTTTGCGCCGCAAGCATTGCGAGCCTTTGCGAAAGCCTTGCGTGCCTTCCGCTTGTGCAACGGATACAAAACGCGCTTCTCCGCTCTGCGTTTTTTAGATAACTCCTCCTTTATATATGAACAAAGTGTAAAGATTGACAAGTTTTTTATTTTTTTCTAAAAAAGAAATGGAAATTTTTATTTTTATATGGTATAATTAGTAGTGCGAAAACTGTACGTCGCGGCTTTTTGTGGCGCGGCGGCGTTTTTGCGATTTAAATTCGTTCAAAAATAAATTTTATATTGGAGGAAACTCAAAAATGGCAAAGAAGTATTGTTATCTCTTTACCGAGGGTAATGCAAGCATGCGCGAGCTCCTCGGCGGTAAGGGCGCAAACCTCGCCGAAATGACCAACATCGGTCTTCCCGTTCCCCAGGGCTTCACTATCTCGACCGAAGCATGCACCCAGTACTATGAGGATGGCAGACAGATCAATCCCGAGATCATGGCCGAGATCATGGAGTACATCGAGAAGATGGAAAAGATCACCGGCAAGAAGTTCGGCGACCTTGAAAACCCCCTCCTCGTCTCCGTTCGCTCCGGCGCGCGTGCTTCCATGCCCGGC
>JAFVQL010000065.1 GCA_017504785.1 Clostridia bacterium
GTGCGAAGCAGTTTCGAAGTAGCGGATTTTTTCATAGACGAGCCAATTTTTTTGAGAAATATGCGGATATTTAAGAAAAAATCGGCGAAGTATAGGGGAAAATCCGCACTTCCAAACCTTATGTGTTCGGCTCTCTTACGGCTAGGAAGCGTATCGGCAAAGCCGAAGGTTCTTTTTTTGTTTTTCATGATACGCAGAGGGCGTATCACGCCGTTTTAAACGAAGGTCTTATCAGCCGAGCTTCGGAAGGCTTGCCGCCGCAACCGACTGGCCGACACGGCGGGACTTCTCGTCGGGAATGTGAAGCTCGATCTTCTTTGCAAGCTCGGGGAATTCCTTATCGAGAACCTCCTGCGCGCGCTCAAGAAGGATCACGCCGCCCTCACCCGAGGTAACGCGGCCCATGATCAGTACGTGCTTGATATCGTAGAACTCTGCGTAGTATGCGATCGCATAGCCGAAGTATGCACCGATGGTGTCGTATACGTCAGCCGCGCGCTGATCGCCCTCCTTCATCAGGCCCTGAACGACCTTGAGCTTCTCTGCGGGAGAGAGGGTCTCGTCGATCTCGATGCCTGCCCAGGGCGCGCACTTGATCACGCCGTCCTGCGAGAAATATTTAACGCCGCAGCCGTAGTCGCCCGACCACTCGTCCACCATAGCGTCCTCGCAGAAGTCAACGGGAACGAAGGCAAGCTCGTTGAGCCAGCCGGTGATGTTTCCGTCGGGATCCACGTAGCCGCCCGCCTCGGAGGTACCCATAGCCACGCCGAGCACAGAGTTGTCGTCAAGATCCATAGCGCCCGCAAGTGCGGTAACGTCACCGTCGTTTGCAACCTCGATCGGAATATTCTCGCCGATCTCCTTTGCAACGTCAAGGTACATATTCTTTACCTTCTTTTCAAAGTCCTCGTCGCTGACCTTAAGGAAGAGAGAGGCAACCATGATGCGGTTGTCTACGTAAACGCCTGCGCTCGATACGCCGATCGCATCCACGCGGGGCATGTGCGATGCCGCGCTCTTCATGGCGTTCAGAATGCCCTCATAGTGGTAGTTCGGGTCGGAATTCGTCTTGGGGAACCAAACGACCTCCTCGGAGTAAACGCTCTCGCCGTCGATCACGGCGCTGACCTTGCGGTCGCTTCCGCCCGCGTCGAAGCCGATGCGGCATCCGTCCAGATGGCGGCCGATGGGAGCTGCCGCGGACTTATCCTTGGGCGCGTTCTCGTAAGCAACCACCTCTACCGAGAATGCCTGCTCGTAAACTCTTTCCATGAACTTCACGTCGAAGTCGCGCAGACCGCCGTGCGAGAATGCGGCGCGGATCTTTTCTCCGACGAGGGCGCTGCCCGCGATAATTACCTTGTAGCCGCCCGCGATCCACAGAAGCGACTTAACAAGACGCTCAACGAAACGGAAGTTCTCCTCGTCGTGTCCCGTGCCGTCCTCGAAAATGCGGGTCTTGTAGGTGGTGGTGTAGCCGTTGTTTCTTTCAACGGCGATGATGATGTCCTGTCCCTGCTCCTTGGTGGCCTCGCGCATTTCGCGGCAAACGACCGAGAGGGGAGCGAATTTGGGGTCAAGCTTTGCTGCAACCTTAAGCTTCATATCTTACGGTTCCTCCTATAATGGTTTTATTTACGTTAAATTCGTTATCTGTGATAATGATATCCGCATCCTTGCCGATCTCGAGCGAGCCCTTCTTCCTCTCGACGCCGATGGCAGCCGCGGGGTTGAGAGATGCGCCGTTTACGCACTCGTGCAGGGGGATGGTCGAATTCTTAAAGACGTTCCAAACGCCCTTGTTGAGGGGGAGAACGCTTCCCGCCACCGTTCCGTCCTCCAGACGGCAAACGATGTCGTTGTAGAGGATCTTCGTGCCGCCGAGGGTGTATTCTCCGTAGGGGAGTCCGCCCGCGGGAAGGCAGTCGGTGATAAAGCAGAGCTTTCTGCCCTTGAGCTTATAAACGAGATCGTAGAAGCAGGGAAGCACGTGGAAGGTATCCGCGATCAGCTCGCAGGAAACGTCGCTGTTCAGTACCGCGCCGACCACGCCGGGTGCGCGGTGCGCCATGGGCGTCATGGCGTTGAAGAGGTGCGTTGCGTGCTTCACGCCCGCCGCGGTGCTCTTCATGGCGGTGTCGTAATCCGCCGCAGTGTGTCCCATGGAGATCACGACGTCGCTATCGCGGGCGATCTCGCGGATCGCGGCGAAATCC
The DNA here is from genome assembly GCA_017504785.1 of Clostridia bacterium. Taxonomy (GTDB): domain Bacteria; phylum Bacillota; class Clostridia; order Oscillospirales; family CAG-272; genus UBA1740. The sequence goes on from JAFVQL010000065.1 coordinate 2,220, forward strand.
GCAGAGTCGGTTTCGGGAGCGAGGGTGATGATCTTGATGATATCGGCGTATTCCTTAACGAACGCCGCATCGGGCTTCAGAATGTATTTTGCATCCTGCGCGCCCTTCTTGCTTTCGCTGATAAAGGGACCTTCTGCATGGCAGCCGAGGATCGCGGTGCCGTTCCAGGTCTTGCTCTCCTCCTTGAGTGCGCGGCAGACCTCAAGCGCCCTTCGGATGACCTTCATATCCACTGTCATCGTGGTGGGCAAAAAGCCGGTAACGCCGTTTTTCACGATGCCGCCCGCGATGGTACGAATGGATTCCTCCTCGCCGTCACAAACGTCCTTGCCGAGATAGCCGTGAATGTGAAGATCGATAAGGCCGGGCGCAACGTAGCCGCCCTTGGCATCGATGATCTCTGCATCCGCGGGGATCTTGTCCTTCGGAAGAATGCCCTCGATCACGTCGGTATAGAGAAGCGCGCAACCGTCAAGCACGCGGTCCTTCAGAATGATTTTTCCGTTAACGATCGCTTTCATTTTGTTTTCTCCGTTTTCGTTGAATGGATTTTTATACGTATGATTTTTAATTATAACACAGCAAAGACGCCATTTCAAGAGATTTTTGATCATTTGCATTGTAATATCGACCAAAATTTCGCATTTTTTAAAAGTTTTTCTTGTCTTTTGGTAAAAAAAGCCGTTTTTTGCGGCGGTGCGATAAAAGCGCGAAGCCGCGCGCTTTTTTGCCGCGAAAGGAAGCTCGCTTTGGCGAAAAGGGATCGGGAAACGGGGTGAAAGCAAATCGGGCGTTGACGGCAAAGAAAAAGTATGGTAGAATAAAAGAAACGAACGAAAAAAGGGGGCGACGGTAAGTGAAATACGATAAGGAAAGCGGCGCGCTTGCCGTCAGCCTGACGGAATGGGTGATGCTGGCAAGGCGCGGCATCTGCACGGCGCTTCCCGTGGAAGAGGAGGAGGCGCTTTCGCCCGCTCTGCGCTACGCGCTGATGGAGGCCATGCCCGATGCCAAGGAGGAAAAGCTCTTCTATTCCTTCGATGCCGAGGAAGGAAAGCGCTTCGATCTCTGTGCGACGGTGCAGCATATCGGCTTTGATACGCTGACGATCGCCCGCGGGGTGGACTCGGATCCAAGGCGGCCGCGGCGCGCGCTCGTGCAACAGGTACGCGGCGAGGGATACACCGCCGCTTATATGTACGCAAGGATAAAGTCGCTGAAGCGGGTGAAGCTTCGCATTCTCTATATCAATCCCGATACGCTCGCCTTCACGGAGCGAAACGAAAGCCTTTCGATCGAAAAGCTTGAGGCGTTTTTCATCAAGTGCCGCACGGCGGTGCTCGTCTACGCGCGCCCCGCGATCGAGCGCGTGATGAAAAGACTCCCCTCGCTGGCTTCGCTTGCCTTCCCGTACGGAAAAATGCGCGAGGGGCAGGACGTCTTCGTGCGCGGCGTGTACCGCGCGGTCGCAAAGGGAAAAACGCTGTATGCCGAAGCCCCCACGGGCATCGGAAAAACCGTTTCCTCGCTCTATCCCGCCCTGCGCGCGATGGGCAAGGGAAAGTGCGACAAGATCTTTTATTTAACGCCCAAGACCACCATTGCTTACAGCGCAAGAGATTGCCTTTACGAGATGGAACGGAAGGGGGCGGTGCTGCGCGCCGTGATCCTTTCCTCGAAGGACCGCATCTGTCCCCATAACCGCATCTGCGCGGAAGGGGCGGAAAAATGCGAGGTGAGCGAAAACCGTCGCCTCACGGAGGCGTCCCTTTGGCTGTACGATCATGCACCCGCAGTGGCAGAGGAGAGGGATCTTCTCATGGCTGCCGCGCGCTTCTCGGTCTGCCCGCACGAGCTTTCTCTTTCGTATTCCGAGCTTTGTGACGTCGTGATCTGCGACTTCAATTATCTGTTCGATCCCGTGGTGTATCTGAAGCGGTATTTCACCGAGGGCGGCCGCTTCGCTTTCCTTATAGACGAAGCGCACAACCTGCCGGACAGAGCATCCGAAATGTATTCCGCTCGCATCGATGAAGCGGAATTTTACGGCGAGGGACTTTTGCTTCCCGATCATTCTCCGCTCAAAAAAGAGATAGAAAATGTAAAGAATTGTTTTCATAATATCCTTTATCCCTTGGTGAAAGAGAATACGCATAGGGATGAGGACGGGCGTACGGTCGGTTTTGCACACGGCAGAGATCTGCCCGAGGGGCTGTTTGAGGTGACGGTGTCGCTCTTGCATGCGGCGGAGGAAACGCTGCACGCGCAGTACGGCAAAAAAAGCGCCGCCGAGCTTCGCCCCTTGAAGGAGTATTATTATCGGTTGAAGCGGTTTTTTTGCATTCTCACCTGCTTTGACCGCCGCTACGAATATTTCGTTTTCCTTGAGGCGGGCGTGCTTTCGCTCAAGCTTTTCTGTATCGATCCCTCGGGTGTGATCCGCGCAAGGCTCGAAAAGGGGCAGAGCGCCGTATTCTTTTCGGGCACGCTTTCGCCGATGGAATATTATAGATCGGTCCTCGGGGGTGACGGAGAGGTCCTAGAGGTCCCATCCCCCTTCGTCCGCGAGCAGATGTCCATCTCGATCATGAATAAGATCAGCACGCGCTTTCTCCAAAGAGAGGACACGCTTCCTGCCGTGCTTCGCGTGATCGCGGCAACGGTGAGCGCAAAGCGCGGAAATTATATGATCTTCACGCCCTCCTTCGCTTATAACGAGGCACTTGCGGCGGCCTTTCGCGCAAAGTATCCGAAGATCCGCGTTTTAGAGCAGAAGCGCGCGATGAAGTCCCGCGAAAAGGAAGCCTTCCTTTCTGCCTTCCGTGAGGAGAAGGGCGGCTATCTCGTTGCCTTTTGCGTGATGGGCGGCGTGTACGCCGAGGGCATCGATCTCGCGGGTGATAGCTTGATCGGCGCGATCATCGTCGGCACGGGGCTTCCCTCGATCAGCTACGAGCGCGAGGCCATGGCGGCGTACTACGATGAAAAATACGAGGCAGGCAAGCAATACGCCTATATCTATCCCGGCTTCCACCGCGTTTTGCAGGCGGCGGGGCGCGTGATCCGCAGAGAGAGCGATCGCGGCGTCATCGTTTTGATCGACGATCGGTTTGCCGATCCTATCTATAAAAAAAGCGTGCCACAGCTGTGGCACGGCTTGAAATTCGTGGCGGATGCAAGGGGGCTTCGGATGCTGCTCGATAAATTCTGGGCGGAAAATGCCGAGGAAAGAGCGCGAAACGAGGAAAATCCTTGATGCTTTTGTGCCTTGGCGCGCCGCCGCGGCTCTCTTTTCGGTAAGGTATGCGCCGTACCGTCGGCAAAGAGAGAAACGCTTGCGAGCGATGTCTTGCAAAAGCCCTCGACCTGCTCGGCACGTGGTGCGCTTTGGTCTTGGGGGGTATGCGCCGTACCGTCGGCAAGGAGAGAAACGCTTGCGAGCGGTGTCTTGCAAAAGCCCTCGACCTGCTCGGCGCATGATGCGCTTTGGTCTTGGAGGGTATGCGCCGTACCGTCGGCGTGTCGGCTCTATGCTTTGCCGCCTTTTGGTGCGATGCGCTTTTTCGGTTTTCTTTTTTCACGGAGCTTTTTTAGGTAGCGGCCGCTTTGCAAGTCAAAGCGCGCCGCTCTTTGTTTTTGGGAAAGCAGGCGGCCGCCCTTCGTGAGCGCGAGCTGCTCCTCCAGTCGATAATATCCCCTTTCCTCGCATAGAGAAAAGGAAAGCGAAAGGCGGCAAGGGCGGTGGCGAAATCGTTTTTTGGGGTCGGGATCGCTCTCGTACTGCGAAAAAAGGCGGGGGAGCGCGTTTTTTGCGCCTTGCTTCACCGTATCTGTGACCGATCGGAGAAAGCCGCCGATCCGCTCGCCCGCCGCACCCTCGGGGAGTACGGGCATGGAGATCTCCAAGGTCAGAAGATGCACCCCGCTCTCCGAAAAATCATAACGCTCTCCCATATAGCCGCCCCCCCCTCTTTTGTTTTTCATTTTATGCGAGGGCGGGGGCGGATATGCTTTCCGCGCCGCTTGCCGAAGAAACACGAGAAAAGGAAAGCCTCAACCACCGGCAAGGGAAAGGTATAAAAGCGGATCTATGGAAGTCCTTAAGAGGGAAAATAAAAAGCAACGAAATATATAGAAGACAAGCGTTCGATCTCACGCTTGTCTTCTGTTTTTTGCATACTATTGTTTGCTTTTTGTCAGCGTTTCCAATATTTTCGGTCGAGAGAGCGGTACATGATGGCTTCTCCGATGTGATCGGAGTCGATCTCTTTTTGTCCGTCAAGATCGGCAATGGTGCGCGCCACGCGCAGAATACGATCATGCCCTCTCGCCGAAAGGCCGAGAGAATCAAACGCCTCGCGCATCAGTTCCTTTGCATCCTCGGTGGGACGGCAGTGCTTTTGCAGCTGTGCGGGCGTCAGCGCGCCGTTCAGCACCGCGGGATCGTCTCCCGCCTCGCGCATACGCGCGGCGGCGAAGGCACGCGCCTTGTTCACGCGCGCACGAATGGTGGCGGAGCTTTCGCCCTTCGGGGTGTTGCCCGAAATCTCGTCGTAGGAAACGGCGGGCAGCTCTATGATAAGATCGATACGGTCAAGAAGCGGACCGCTGATGCGGTCGAGGTATTTGCGTACGGCAGAGGGGGAGCAGGTGCATTGCTTATTCGGATCACCGAAAAAGCCGCAATGGCAGGGGTTCATGGCGCAAACGAGCATGAAGCGGGATGGATAGGTCATCTTTGCCGCCGCGCGCGTGATGGTGACGGTGCCGTCCTCAAGGGGCTGGCGCAGAGCCTCCGTGACCTTTTTCGGAAATTCGGGCAACTCGTCAAGGAACAAAACGCCGCTTTGTGCCAAGGAGATCTCGCCGGGCTGTGCCTTTCCGCCGCCGCCGATCATACCGACCGAGGTGACCGTGTGATGCGGGGCACGGAAGGGGCGCGTGCAGATCAGATCGCTTTTCAGCGTACCCATGACCGAATGGATCTTGGTCGCGGTGATCGCTTCCTCAAAGGTCATATCGGGCAGGATAGAGCCGAGGCGCTTGGCAAGCATGGATTTTCCCGCACCGGGCGGGCCGATCATCAATACGTTATGTCCGCCCGCGGCGGCGATCTCCATGGCGCGCTTTGCCTTCAGCTGGCCGCGCACCTCCGAAAAATCCTCCTCGCCCTCGCGCAGAGAAAGCCGCTTCGGATCAAAGCTTCGCGGCGTTTTCTCGATCCGTTCCTTGCCGAGCAGGTGGTTTATAAGCGCGCGAAAGCTTTTCACGCCGTAGACGTCGATGCCGTCAACCACGGCGGCCTCGCCAACGTTTTCGATCGGAACGTAGACCTCTTTTTTGCCGCTGTCTCTTGCGGTCACGCACATGGGGAGCACACCGTCCACGCGGCGTACCTCGCCCGTTAAGGAAAGCTCTCCGATCAGCATTTTATCCGAAAGATCCATGCCGTGCGGGATGATGCCCTGGCATTGCAGGACCGAGGTGAGAATGGCAAGATCAAACCCCGTGCCTTCCTTTTTCATGCTTGCGGGCGCAAGGTTTACGCAAAGATCTAACGGCGGGAAGGTAAAGCCGCTGTTTTCGCAAGCGGAGCGCACGCGGTTCTTGGCTTCCTTCACGGCGGCATCCGGCAGGCCAACGAGGTCAAAGCAGGGAATGCGGTCCCATGCACTGCACTCCACGGTCACAAGAAAGCCGTCAATGCCGAAAAGCCCTGCGCTGTATATTCTCGAAATCATAGCGGTCCTCCAAGACGGATGAAATTCTTATGCTTCTATTATAATAGAAATCAAGAAAGAAATCAAGATAAAATGCCCTTGCCGCGTCAAAAAAACTTTTTACTTTCGGAAAGGAAAAGAAAAAGGTTCACTCCGAAAGGGAGATGTCCTTAGCGGAGAATTTGAAAATCACGCCAAGTGTGAGCATCGCATTTGACCGGTCAAACGCATTATGGGCTAAGCCCAAGACCTTATAACAAACAGAAAGAGCAAACACGCAAGAAGAAAATCTTGTATGCCTGCTCTTTGTCTGTTCGTTTTAGTTTAGAGTTATGAGGTTCGCTTTCGCTCACCGTTATGAGCTTGCACAGCAAGCGTTATGATAGGATTGCCCATCAAACCTTAAACTTGGCGAAGCCAATCATAACGATACGAAGTATCTCATAACTCATAACTTGCCCGCAAGGGCAATCATAGTTTAGCGTGAATACTCCGCTAAGAGTATCACGCTAAGGGTGAACCCTTTTTGTGTAAGATAAATTACTTGATCGCGGGCATATCCTTCTTGCCGAACTTGGTTGCGCTGACAACCATAGCGGAAAGAGCGAAGAGTGCGATCGCGTTGGGGATAACCATCAGGTTGTTGAACATATCCGTAAGCTCCCAAACGAGGTCGTTCTGGAAGATCGCGCCAAGGAATACGAATACGATCGCGATTGCGGCGTAAACCTTGTCGGAATTCTTGCCGAAGAGGTTGAGGAAGTTCACCTTACCGAAGTAGTTCCAGGAAAGGATGGTGGAGAAGGCGAAGAAGAAGAGGCAAACGGCTACGAAGATAGAGCCGATGATCGCTGCTGCCTTGCCGCCGCCGAACGCCATCGTGAACGCCTGCTGTGCAAGGTTTGCCTTGGTGATGCCTGCAAGACCTGCAAGATCAGCAACGGCAGTGACTTCCTTCGCACCTGCGCCGAGGAGAGCCTCGTTTGCGGCGATGAGCTTGCCGATCGCGCCGTCCTTTGCGTAGAGGGTGGAGATAACGATCAGAGCCGTCATGGTGAGAACCACGAAGGTATCAATGAACACACCGATCATAGCGGAGGTACCCTGGGTGTGAGGATCCTTCACGTCAGCAAGAGCGTGTGCGTGAGGCGTGGAACCCATACCTGCTTCGTTGGAGAAGAGACCTCTCTTCGCGCCCTGCGTCAGAGCCGTGTAGATCGCGGCACCGATCAGACCGCCGGTAACCGCCTTGGGAGCGAATGCATACTTGAAGATCATGCCGATCGCTGCGGGAACGTACTGGATACGGATGCAGAGGATCAAAAGACCGCCGACGAGATAGAGCGTTGCCATAATGGGAACGATCTTTTCGGTAACCGAAGCGAGCTTCTTGGTACCGCCGAGAAGAACGAAGCCGGCAAGAGTGGCAACTGCCACACCGATCACGATCTTAACGATGAGAAGCGCGGTTTCATTGTTCATGCCGCAAGCCTGGAATGCGCCTGCCGCATTTTCTGCGATGGAGTTGGACTGCACCATTGCGCCGACGAAGCCGAGTGCGATAATGGCCGCAACGGAGAAGAAGCCTGCAAGGTACTTACCGAACTTGCCCTTGAATGCTGTCTTGATGTAGTAAATGGGACCGCCCTCGCAGGAGCCGTCTTCCTTTACAACCTTGGTCTTCTGTGCGAGAACTGCCTCTGCGTAGATGGTTGCCATGCCGAGGAAGGCGATGATCCACATCCAGAAGATCGCGCCGGGACCACCGATGAGGATCGCGCCGCAAGCGCCGACGATGTTACCCGTACCAACCTGCGCCGCTACCGCCGTAGCAAGTGCCTGGAAGGAGGAAAGACCGCCCGTTTTGTTGCCGCCCTTCAGCTTGATGTTGCCGAATACGTTCTTCATGCCCTCGCCGAAGCAACGCACCTGAACGGCCTTGGTCTTGATGGTGTAGAATACGCCGATGCCGACCAGAAGGATCAGCAGAATGTAGTTAGAAAGATACGTGTTGATTGTGCCTGCGATTTTAAGCAGGACTTCCTGGATTTTATCCATTTTTCTTTTTCCTTTCCGTTTTGAAAATAAAAAAGTCACCGACAGTATCGGTGGCTCCGGGATAAAAGATAAAATAAACAGAAATTCGGCGGTTTTCTGTTTCTCTGTCCTTTTGCCTGAGAGATTCAGCGGCTTTCGCTCGCCTTGCACCTTCGGCACCCACTCAAGGGATTCTCCAGAGCTCCTCGGTCAATCGGTCTCTTGCGATTCCGAAAGCCTCCTTGGAAACTGATGAGTTGATTATAACATACCGTTTAAAGTTTTGCAATAGGTTTTTCGAAAAAATGAACCGTTTTTGAAGAATTCGGCGGTTTTATCAAAACGCAAATGCATTTTTGCTTGCGCGTTGTGAATTTGTGATAAAGAAAACCGCACCCCCGCTTTGGATACGGCGAAGGGTGCGGTGCGCTTTCGTTTTTTTGTTCAAAGGGGGGATCAGCAGTACATTCCGTTCTTTGAAAGATACTGATAGAGCTGCTGGCCGTGATTTTGCTCCTCCTTTTGAATGTGCGCGAGCGTGTCGCGCAGGGTGGGGCAGTTGAATTCAAAGATGCTTACGTTATAAACCGACGAAACGTGCTTTTCCATGGCAAGGGCGTCCTTGCAAAGAAAGGCGTCCTTCTCCTTTTCGCTCTGCGAGCAGGTGGAGAGGGGAGAATCGTAGGTTTGGCTTTCGGCCGTGGGCGCAGCCATGGACTGCACCTCTTCTCCCCCGAGGATGCGGTTGATCGTTCCGAGATGCCCCTCTTCCGTGGATCGCAGAGAGGAGAAGAGATCGCGCAAGGCGGGATCGGACGCCTCCTTCATTCCCTTTTCGTACTTTTCGATGCAAAGCTGCTCGCTGCTTTTGAGATCGTTCAAAAGCGAGGTTTCCTTCTGGGTCAGTGTCATTTGTAAAATCCTTCCTTTCTTTTTACTGTACGGTAAGAATACCCACAAAGGGCAAGGAATATACGCAAGCCTTGCACAAAAGCGCGCTTTTTTGTTATCCTTATATGTGGAAGAAAACGCGCCGAGCTGCGATGCCCTCCCGAAGCCGTCGTTTATTCTTCACGCGCCTTCACGCGCACCGTGCATTACAGGGCGAGGGCAAGCGCCGCGTGAAAAGTGCGTGCGTTTTCTGCGAGCGGGGATCTGCTTGCATTTAAGGTGCGAGGGCCGTGCGCGGCTTGCCGATCGCTTTGCTTATTTTTCTTCGCTTCTTTTGGGCGGCGGATCTTGTTTTTCTAAAAAAGAGTTGGATTTGCAAATAAAACTTTGCTTTTGCTGTTTTAAAACGCGAAAGAACGGCGATAATACGCGGGTCGGAGAGAAAAAGAATTCCGCATTTTAAAGCGTTTTTTTATCTATCGACCCGCTTTTTGCCGCGGGATCGCCCTGCCGCCGCTATATCGCGGCAGGATGGAATTTCGATCAATTTTTGTTTAATTGTTAATTTTTGTGTTTGGCTCTTCCATTTTTAAAATAAATATGTTAAAATAAAACGGTATTATATTTTAAAGTGATTTTTTTGAAAGGAATTTTCAATATGAGTTCTAAAAAAATTACCTGCTCCCGCTTTAACAAGGTGGGCGGTCAGGCGGTGCTTGAGGGCGTCATGATGAAGGCGGGCACGCATACGGTGACCACCTGCAGACGGGATGACGGATCTCTCTTCGTGCACGACGGCGAATTCGTTTCGGTAAGAAAAAAGCATAAATGGATGAATCTTCCGATCCTTCGCGGCGTGATCAACTTCATTGAAATGATGGTCCTCAGCGTGAAAACGATGAACGTTTCCGCAGAGGCGATCGGTCTTGAGAGCAACGAGCCCTCGCGCTTTGAGAAATTCCTCAAGAAGCGCCTCGGCATTGCCATCACGGACCTCGTCATGGTGATCGGCGTGGTGCTTGGCTTGGCACTCTCGCTTTTCCTCTTTATGTTCTTGCCGACGCTTCTTTCCGAGCTTCTCAATAAGCTCGTCGGCGGTACGCTTGGCACTTGGCGCGCGCTGATCGAGGGAATTACCAAAATGGGCATATTCCTTCTCTACGTGTATCTGATCGGCCTGATGCCCGATATCCGCCGCACCTTTATGTACCACGGCGCGGAGCATAAGTCCATCGCCTGCTACGAGGCGGGCACGGAGCTGACCCCCGAGAACGCGAAGGGATATACCCGCTTCCATCCCCGTTGCGGCACGAGCTTCATGTTCTTCATGATCCTGCTCGGCATCCTCGTCGGATTTTTGATCCGTTGGATCATTCCGAACCTCGGTCCTTGGGCGTATTTTCTGATCCGCCTTGCAATTTTGCCGCTGGTTGTCGGCATCGGATACGAGTTTATTATGTTCGCCGGCAAGCATGACAATATGTTCGTTCGCATCCTTTCCGCGCCCGGTCTTTGGGTACAGGGGCTGACGACGAGAGAGCCTAACCTCGAAATGCTTGAGGTCGCCATTATTTCCTTGAAGTGCGCCATGCGCGACGAGGATCCCGAGTTCAAAGCGTTTTATGAAGCGCGTGCTTGGGAACCGAAGCCCGAGCCGAAGACTGCGGCAGAGGATGCGGAAGCGGCGGCAACGCTTATCGTGGAAAATAAGGACGAGCTGCTGCCGAAGCAGAGAGCGAAGGCAGACGGCGAGCTTGCGGATCTTTCCGGTTCGGAGGAAAAATGACATTAAGAGAGGCGGCGGCACTTCTGCGCGATGCCGGCATTTCCGATGCGTTATCGGAGGCGCGGCTTCTGTTTTCGCGCATCGGCGGCCTTTCGCAGGCGGCACTCTACGGAAGCGATCCCGCTTTGGACGATGATCTTATCCTGCCCTACGTGCGCCGCCGCGCGACGCGCGAGCCGATGGCGTATATCCTCGGCGAATGGGGCTTTTACAGAGAAACCTATTTCGTGAACCGCGACGTGCTGATCCCGAGAGAGGATACCGAGATCCTCGTGGACTTTGCCGTAAAGCATCTTCCCAAAGGGGCGCGCTTTGCCGATCTTTGCACGGGCAGTGGATGCATCGCGCTTTCGGTACTGAACAATACGGAGGATACGACGGCGCTGATAGCGGATCTTTCCGAAGGGGCGCTTAAGGTGGCAAGAAAAAACGCCGAGAGGCTTTCGCTCTCGGAGCGCACGCGCATTATGCGCGCGGACGTGCTTTGCGAGGATTTTCATTCGTATCTGCGCGCGAGCGGACCGTGGGATGCGGTGCTCTCTAATCCGCCCTACATCCCAAAAGAGGTGTACCGCACGCTTGCGCCCGAGATCTTCTTTGAGCCGGAGGGCGCGTTCGTCGGCGGAGAGGGGGGCATGGCGTTCTATCGCATTCTGATCCCCGCCCTGCTTCCGTGCCTAAAGGAAAACGGCTTTCTCGCCTTCGAGATCGGCTTCGATCAAGAGGAGAGGATGCGCGCGCTTGCCGAGGAAAACGGCTGTGCCGCCCGAATCCTTTTTGACCTTTCAGACCATGCGCGCGTGGCGGTGCTGCACCGCTAAAGCATTCACTTTTAGACCTTGACCTTCATATAATTGCCGTAGAGGTGATTGTATGAAGAAAACCGTAGCCCTTTTGTTTGGGGGCAAGGGGGAGGAGCACGCGATCTCCTGCCGCTCCGCGGCGGCCGTGCTTTCTCATTTGGACAAGAAAAAATATCGGGTGATCCCCATTGGGATCGACCGCGAGGGAGATTTCTTTTTTTACCGCGGCGATCCCGAACGCATCGGAAGCGGCGGCTTTCGCCGCGATACCGAGCATCTTATAAAAACCTTTCCTTTGCGCCTCGGCGGGCGCGGCGGCTTTTTCCTGGATGGCGAGATCCTTTCCGTTGATGCGGTCTTTCCCGTTTTGCACGGCAGAGGCGGCGAGGACGGAGAGATCCAAGGCACACTTTCGGCGGCGGGGCTTCCCTTCGTCGGCTGTGATGCGGCGGCGAGCGCGGTTTCGTTCGATAAGGCGTATACGAAGGCGGTGGCACAGTCGCTTTCCGTGCCCACGGCGCGGGGGGTCTGCATCGCCCCATCGTTTTCGCTTGACGAGGCATACCGCGCGGTGCTTAAGGTGCTTTCGCCGCACGTGCCGTGGTTCGTCAAGCCCGCAAGGCAGGGCTCGTCCTTCGGCGCATCGGTGGCGAAAGGGAAGGCGGATTTTGCCAAAAGCTACGATCTTGCCCGTGCATACGGCAGGGTTTTGGTAGAAGAATATATAGAGAATAAGACGGAGCTTGAGCTTGCCTTTCTCGAAAAAGAGGGGGCGCATCTTTTTGCGGGGCCGGGAAGGATCGCCTCGACCGCGCCGCTTTATTCCTACGACGAAAAATATAAGAACGCCGAGGCGGCGGTGGTCGGCGGTGCGGAAAGCACCGTCACCGAGCGTGTTACGGAATACGCAAAACGGCTGACCGAGGCGCTTTCTCTCAATTCTCTTGCCCGTCTGGATTTTTTTCTGACGGCCGAGGGGCAGATCCTTTTCAATGAGGTGAACACCCTGCCGGGCTTCACCGAAACCAGTCTTTATCCGCGGCTCTGGGAGGCGCAGGGGCTTTCCTTTACCGCACTTTTGGATATTTTGATCGGAGAAGCGATTGCTCGCTTTTCTTGATAGCGGCATCGGCGGGTTGACGGTGGCGAGATCCCTGCAAGCCCTGCGCCCCGATGCGGATATTCTCTATCTTGCCGATCGGGTGAACGCGCCCTACGGCACGAAGAGCGAAGCTGCGCTTCTTTCCGTACTGGAGAGGGCGATCCGCGCCCTGCTCGCGCGCGGGGCGGACTGCGTGGTGCTCGCTTGCATCACGGCGTCTTGCCTTTACGACCGCTTGTCTTATGATATTTCGCCCCGCGTGATCCCGATTTTGCCCTTTATGGCGAAGGAGATCGCAAAGCAGAGAGGGTGCGTCGGCATGATCGCAACGGAGGCGACCGTACGAAGCGATGCGCCGATCCTTGCGCTTCACCGTCTCGGCTGCGTGCGCCCGATCGAAAGGCGCGCGGCGCAGAGTCTTGTTTCGCTTGCGGAGGCGGGGCGGTTTTCGCTTGGCGACCGCGGGGTAGAGCAGGCACTGACGGATGCCGTTGCGCCGCTTCTTTGCCGAGGGGTGGATACCCTCGTGCTCGGTTGCACGCATTTTCCGTATTTCGAGGATGCGATCCGATCGCTTTACGGCGGTCTTAAAATATTGTCGCCTGCCCGTATCGGCAGTACGGCACTGGTAAATACTCTGCCGCCCGCTCTCCTTTCGGGAGAAGGGAGATTTATCTACCTTACCTCCATGCGGGGTGCGGCACGCGGCAAAAGCATAAAAACGTACAAAGGAGAGGAAGTACAATGTCAAAGTACAGACGCGGAAGGATCAACGATGCGGTGGCACAGGAGCTGAACGTGGCTCTGCGCGACGTAAGGGAGCCTTGTATCGTCAACAATTTCGTTAGCATCACGAAGGCCTCGGTTGCACCCGATTTAAAGATCGCAACCGTGTATTTTTCCTGCATGGGAGATTTTAAGGAGGCGCTTTTCGGGCTTGAAAAATGCACGGGAATGCTGCGCCATCACCTTGCCATCACCTTGAATCTGCGGATCACGCCCGAGCTTCATTTCGTGAAGGATAACGGCATGGAGCACGGCGCGCATATCGCAAAGCTTCTTTCGGATATCGAAAAGGAGCGCGAGCAAAGAGAGAAGAACGCACCCGCCGAGGGCGAGGATAGCGAGGCGTAAGGCGAGAGCCTTTATTTAGACCGATCGCAAGGCAATCGGAAGGAGTAAAAAAATGAAAAGAATTACGAAAGCGATCATTCCCGCCGCAGGGCTTGGAACACGTATGCTCCCCATTTCTCACGCCGTACCGAAGGAGATGCTTCCCATCGTGGATCTGCCCGCGGTGTATTATCTCGTCAAGGAAGCGGCGGAGAGCGGCATCACCGATATTTTGATCATCACCAACCGCGATAAGGATGCGATGGAGGATTTCTTCGATCTCTCCATTGAATACGAGAAGGCGCTTCTCGCCAAGGGCAGAGAGGCGGACGTGAAAATGCTGCGCGAGATCGCAGACCTTGCCAACGTGTATTTTCTGCGCCAGAAGGAAACCAAGGGGCTTGGCCATGCGGTCGGCCGCGCGCGCTCCTTCGTTGGGGACGAGCCGTTCATGGTTTTGTACGGTGACGATATCATCTTTTCCGAAACACCGGTCTGCCGCCAGATGATGGACGTGTATGAAAAGAGCGGTAAATGCGTGGTCGGCGTGAAGCCCGTTGCGCCCGAGTGGATATCGAAATACAGCTCCTTGAAGGTCGCGCCGACCGCGTGGAGCGATACGCTTTTTTCCTGCGACGATATGATCGAAAAGCCGAAGAAGGGCGAGGAGTTTTCCAACTATTCGATCCTCGGCCGCGTGCTTTTGACACCGGATATCTTCGATATCATCGATGCCCTGGAGCCGGGCGCGGGCGGCGAATATCAGCTCACCGATGCGATCGCGAAAAAGGCGCGCACCGAGGGCATTTTGGCGCTTGATTTTGAGGGCGAGCGCTTCGACATGGGTGCAAAGATCGGCTTCCTTAAGGCCAACGTGGTCAGAGGTGCCTTGCATTCCGAAACCAAAGAGGAGTTTAAGGCCTTCCTCAAGGCTTTTGTGAAAACGCTTGACTGATATAACGATTCGCGCGGCAACCGCCGCGGATGCGGCGGCCTTGGCTTTTATGGAAGCGATGCTGTTTTCGGATGCATGGTCCGAAAAAAGCGTGGGAGAAACGCTTTCTTCGCCCTTCACTGCGGCTCTTGTCGCGGAGTGCGGGGGCGAATGCATCGGTTATCTTCTTTCCTCGCTTCTTGCGCCCGAGGGAGAGCTTTTGCGTATCGGCGTGCATCCCCGCCGCCGCCGCGAGGGCCTCGGGGGCAGGCTGATGGCGCGCTTTTTGACCGAAGCGAAGGATCGCGGCTGCACCGATATCTTTTTAGAGGTGCGCGCGGATAACGGCGGCGCGATCGCGCTCTACCGCCGCGCGGGCTTTTTGGAGAACGGGCTTCGGCGCGGATATTATAAGAATCCGGCAGCGGATGCGCTTTTGATGCGCCTTTCGCTTGTCGGTTACGAAAAAACGCTTAAATGAAAATGTAAGTTTACATAAAGGGTGAATACGATGAACATCTTGGCAATAGAGAGCTCCTGCGATGAAACGGCGGCTTCCGTCATTCGCCGCGAGGGAGATGCATTTTCGGTGCTTTCAAGCATCGTTGCTTCGCAGATCGAAACGCATAGGCTGTACGGCGGTGTCGTGCCCGAGATCGCCAGCCGCGCGCACGTTGAGGCTGTCAGTGCGGTGACCTACGAGGCAATGGAGAAGGCGTCGCTTTCGCTTTCGGATATGGATCTCGTTGCCGTGACGGCACAGCCCGGACTGATCGGCGCATTGCTCGTCGGTGTGAATTTCGCAAAATCGCTTGCCGCCGCAAATCATATTCCGCTGGTGGCGGTGGACCATATCAAGGGGCATATTGCCGCCGCTTATCTTGGCGAGAAGCCCCTGCCCGAGCCGCCGTTTCTTGCCATGGCGCTTTCCGGCGGACACACGGCTTTTTATCTTGTGGAGTCGTATACGGACTTTTCCGTCGTCGGCACGACGAGGGACGATGCCATCGGCGAGTCCTTTGATAAGATCGGCCGCTTGATCGGCATTCCGTATCCTGCGGGCGCGGGCTTTGATCGCCTTGCCGCTGAGGGCTTCCTTTCTGCCACGGGCAAGGAAAACGCACCGCTTTCACTCTACAAAAAGAGCGCGGCATATAAGGATAAGACGATGCATCTGCCGTCCCCCGCTCTGGCGGACGGAAGCCTTGATTTTTCGTTTTCGGGCCTGAAGACCGCGGCGATCAATCTTCTGCACCGCTTTGAGCAGAGCGGAGAGGACTTTGACCGTGCGCTCTTTGCCGCACGGTATACCTACGAGGCGGTGGAGGCCGTTGCAAAAAAGACGGAGGAGGCGCTCGCGCGCCACAGGGTAAAGCATCTTGTGATGGCGGGCGGCGTTGCCGCCAATTCGCACCTTCGCAAAAGAATTGCAGAGGTCGCTAAAAAAGCAGGGATCGCTTTGCATATTCCCTCGCTTTCTCTCTGCGGCGATAACGCCGCCATGATTGGCGCACAGGGGTATTACGAATACCTTGCGGGGCATACCGCGGATTCCTCGCTGAATGCCAGCGCCGCCGATTCGATCGTATAAAACTATAAAGGAAAAAACTATGGAATCCATTGACAAGGTACAAGGAATTGTTGAAAAAAAGGAGCTTTTGCGATGTGCGGAGGTTTCTCCCGCGGTGATCCGCCGCCTGCCGCGCTATCACCGCTATCTCGGCGATCTGATCCGCGCGGGGAAAATGCGTATCTCCTCGAAGGAGCTGGCAAAGCTGATGGGCGTCACCGCCTCGCAGATCCGCCAGGATCTCAACTGCTTCGGCGGCTTCGGACAGCAGGGGTACGGCTATAACGTGAAATATCTGCACGGCAAGATCGGCGAGCTTCTCGGTACGGACGAGGGCTTCCGCGCGGTGATCATCGGCGCGGGCAATCTCGGCCGCGCGCTCGCGGGAACGCACATGTTCGACCGCCGCGGGGTTACGCGCGTTGCCCTTTTTGATAACAGCGCTTCGCTGATCGGCTCGAAGATCTACGGCATTCCCGTCTATCACGTGGATGCGCTCGGCGCGTTCTGCCGCGAGCATAAGGTGGAGATTGGGGTTTTGACCGTTCCGAAGGAAGCTGCAAAGAGCGTGGCGGACGTGCTTGTGAAAAACGGCGTGAAGGGCATCTGGAACTTTGCCAATATGGAGCTTAAGGTAGAGGATGAATCCGTCGTGGTGGAAAATATACATCTCGGTGACTCGCTGATGACGCTTTGTTACGAGGTGAAGAACCGATTGAGTGAGAGCGTGGAAGAGAAAAATGAAGATATCGTACATATTTAAGTCTTGGCCCGAGGGCGAGGCCCTGCGCGAATGCTCCAAAGAGGAGCTTGCGCTTCTCGTTCTGCTTTATACGGGCGGCGCACAGACCGAGGACGAGCTTTCTGCCGCCTTGGATCTGCGTGCGGCACGCACGGCGGGCGCACTTCGCTTCCTCGTCGAGGAAGGGCTTGCACAGATGGCACAGGACGGCGTTGCCTGCGAATTCGCATCCCGCGCCTCGGCGGATGCCTTTGAGGCACGCGGCGGAAAGGACATCGCGCGCACGATCCGCGACCATGCGCTGGCGGCTCTCTTTGAGGAGTGCGCCGCGCTTTTGAACAAGCCTGTGCTTGAGCGCTGGGAGATCGAGGATATCACCTGCCTTTACGAGCAGTACGGGCTGGGAGAGGAATTTATCGTGAGCCTGCTTGCGGATATGCGCTCGCGCTCCGCTTGCTCGTTGAAGGCACTTGTAAACCGAGCGATCGGCTTGCATAAGCAGGGCATTGACAGCCACGAGGCACTGATGCATTATTTTGAAAACCGAGAAGAGAAGGGTGAGGCAGAGCGCACGGTGCGCCGCGTTCTCGGCATCGGCGGAAAGCTCTCGGATGCGGAAAGCAAGCTTTTCTCCAAATGGACGCAGGATTTCGGCTTTGGCGAGCAAATGCTGAAAAAGGCGTACGACGCCACCACGATGCAGCTCGGCGGCAAGCGCTCCTACGACTATATGGATGGCATTCTCACCCGTTGGTACGAGGCGGGCATCTTCAGCCCCGCCGATGCGGATGCCGAGGCAGAGCGCTTTAAGGCGGTGCAGGCGGATAAGAGCGCACAAGCAGAAAAAGGGGCGCCGAAGCGCGAACGCCGAAAGGAAGCCCCGCGCTACGGAACCTTTGATACGATGGATGCGTTCCAAAGAGCACTTGAGCGCAGTTACGGCGAAACCGAGAGCGAAAACAAGGATTAAGCAAATAATTATTTACAAAAAACACAAAATCTTGCCGAAGGGAAGATAAACGTATGTATATTTCCGGAAATTATAAAAAGGTGAAGGACGAGATCGAAAACCGCCGTCTTGCCGCCGTTGCCACGGCGGAGCTTCATAACGAGGAGGTCAGAGCGCGCTCGAAGGAGATCCGCGAGATCGACGAGGAGCTGACGCGCACGGGCCTTGCTATTTTCCGCACGGCCTGCGCCGGCGGTGACCTTGCGCCCGTTCGCGCGCGCAATCAAGAGCTTTGCGAAAAGCGCCGCGCGCTTTTGGTTTCGCTCGGCTACGGCGCGGATTATACCGAGCCGCAGTATACCTGCAAGGCTTGCTCGGACACGGGGTACGTGAATACGAAAATGTGCGCTTGCCTTCGCGAGGGACTCATCCGCGAGAATTTTCGCACCTCGGGCATGGGCGATCTTCTCACACGCCAGTCGTTTGAGAATTTTGATCTTGAACGCTATAAGAAGGACGGCGAGGAGGTATACCGCCGCGTGAAGGCAAATTTTGCCGCGGCAAAGGCATTCGCCGAGGACTTCCGCGAAAAACGCGGCAATCTTCTCCTGATCGGCACGACCGGTGCGGGAAAAACGCATCTGACCACCTCCATCGCGCGTGCGGTGCTGGATCGCGGCTTCGACGTGGTGTACGATACGGCGCAGAATATCATGGCCGCCTTCGAGCACGATCGCTTCCGCTCGGGCTATCAGCCCTCGGAGAGCAGAGCGGAGAAATATATGGAATGCACGCTCCTGATCCTTGACGATCTCGGCACGGAGTTCACCAACGCCTTCACGGTCAGCTGCCTTTATAATCTCTTGAACGAAAGACAGAACAAGGGGCTTTCCACCGTGATCTCCACGAACGTCTTGCCCGAGCAGTTAAGGGAAAAATACGAGGACCGCATCTATTCCCGCCTCATCGGCGCGGATTACCGCATCCTTTCCTTCGGCAACTGCAGCGACTTCCGCCAGATGAGATAAATAAAAAATCCGAACCGCTAACGGGCTGTACTCTTAAGGACAGTTTTAAGTTCAATAGAATATAGTACCTACCGACAAGAAAAGGACGAAGAATTGGTAAAATTCCTCGTCCTTTTTTCTTGGCAAGCACTGCTTCTGTGGACACAGAAGCTGTTTTTAGTTATGAGTTATGAACTTCGCTTACGCTCACCGTTATGAGTTTGCTTCGCAAACGTTATGATATGATCGCCTTGTACCTTCAAATTGTGCCGAAGGCACATCATAACTTGGCGTAGCCAATCATAACTCTAAACTCCCGTAGGCGATCATAGTTGCGTAGTGTCCTTAAGGGCACTACGCTAAAGGTTCGGATTTTTTCATGCTTGCTTTGGAAGCACTTTTTGCTTTTATTTTTTGAACTTCTTTTTTGCGAGATCGAGCAAACGGACGATCGCGGGGCTTGCCACGATGTTGGCGATCAGCTCGAATACGAAATTAAGACCGACGAAGAAGAGGATCAGATACGCGCCGACCGAGATGCCCTCTGCCGCCGCGCCGCCGCCGACTGCATCCATAAAGAAGATGACCGAGCCGAGCAGAAAGATACCCGTATTCACGATCGGGCATACGATCGCGCTCGCAATGACTGCAAGATAACGGTTGAATTTTTCCAAAAGGTTGTAGGTAAGACCTGCCGCGTAGCCCGAGAGCGCGCCCTTCACCATAACGGTGATGATCGTTCCGGGAATGCTGAGGCCGAACCAGAATGCGGCATCGGGCGTTGCGAAAAAGATCGCGCCTGCCACAGCACCCAGCCATGCGCCCGCGAGAGAGCCGCACAGCGTTGCTCCGATGACGACGGGGATCAGCGTCAGCGAGATCGAAGCGAGGCCGCCGATCTTAATGAAGCCGCCGAAGTAAGAAAGCACCGCGACCATTGCCGTGAGCAATGCGAGCAGAACCATCTTTTCCGTGCTCATTCCTTGTTTTTGTGTTTTTTGCATGTTTTTCCTCCTTGCTGTCGTCCGCGCTTGGCGGTACAACGCATAATAAATTTATATTATTCTTTTGAAAGAGTAATATACGAGAGAGTTTCAGTTGTTTTTTTCGTAGATGATATGAAGCCCCTTCAGCACCAGCGTTTCGTCAAATTGGATCTCGTGCTTGCAATGGGGAAGAATGAGGGGCGCAAAGCAACCGGTCGCATAAAGCGAGAGCGGCGCGCCGACCTCCTGTGTGATGCGATCGATCATGCCGTCGATCATGGCGGCGTTTCCGTAGATCACGCCCGAGCGCATACTGTCCGCAGTGTTTTTGCCGACGGCGGATCTCGGTGCCTCCAGCTCCACCATGGGGAGCTGTGCCGTCCCCGTGGAAAGCGCGTTCAGCCCCATCTCCACGCCGGGGAGAATGGATACGCCCGAAAAAGCACCCTTTTCATCCAGCAGCGTCATTTTCGTGGCGGTTCCCATATCGATGATCAGCGCGCCGTTCCCATAGATGGCGTGCACCGCAACGCAGGCGCAGATCAGATCCGCACCCACGGATGAGGGGGTGTCACAATGGATATTGATGCCGGTCTTGATGCCGGGGCCAACCGTCAGCGGTTCGATCCCCCAGAGCATTTTCACCGCTTCTCTTACGGTGGAATTCAAGAGCGGGACCACCGAGGAGATGATCGCGCCGCGAATGCTTTGCCTGCCGATGCCGTGCAGCGCAAGCACGCCGAGGATCTTGCTTGCATATTCGTCCGCCGTTTTTTTTGTTTCGGTCGAAATGGAAAGCACGAAGGAAGGCTCTTCGGCAACGAAACCGCCGAGTGTTATATTGGTGTTTCCGATATCGATCGTCAGTATCACGTGCATCGCCGCCTTTCCTTTTCTTTGTATCTGTCGTATTATTGTAGCAGATTTTTTTGCATTTTTCAAGTGGATGCGTTTTTTTGTGCGAAAAGTTCGTTTTGTTAATGGAATGGTTATAAATAGATATTTACTTTCAAAAAAATATCTATTATAATAGGGGTGAAGCAAGCGTGGCATTAGTGCGCTGTGTCGGCTTGCCGCATCCGCGTGCGCTCCTCCGAGGGCGCGTATCCGAAGTAATCCACGTACCGCTTGTAGAATGCGGGATAGGTGGAGAAGCCGCACCGAAGGTGCGCGGAGGTCGGCCGTTCGCCGGCACGCAAAAGCTGCTGTGCCGCAAGAAGCCGCTTGCTCGTCACGTAGCGCATCGGAGAGATCTTCATGGTGGACTTGAAGATGCGGGAAAAATAGTTTTTTGCAAGAAAGAGCGCAGATGCGATCTCCTCCACCTCGTTTATCGTAAACAGATTTTGATTGATATATTCGAGCGCGCGCTCCATAACGGGCGAAAGCCTTTCGGGCGCGGAGAGAAGCGCCTTATCCGCCATCTGCACGCTGTATAGGATCTCGCAGAGCAGAGCGTTTAAAAGATCGGAGAATATCGCCTCGTCGCATTCGCGTTGATATTTTCCGAGCCGCTCGAAGCTTTCCACGATCAAGGGATTTTCCGCGCAATGGATCACCTCGCGGCGCGCCGAAATGCGCTGTGCAATGCGGGCGAGCGGATGCTCGGGCGCGATCTGGCAGATATACCGCTCGTAGCTTTCATTCTCCGAGATCTCCATATAATGGTGGATCGCGGGGCGGGTGATGATCAGATCATAGGGCGCGAAGGTATAGCGCCGATCCTCCATGGAAACGAGTCCGTGCCCCTGCAAAATGAAAAGAAGCTCGTAGCTGTTATGCGAGTGCGGGGCGATGCCGCTTTGCGGCACTTCAAAAAGTCCGTGCAAAAAAAGGGGCATCGGACCAAAGGAAAAAACGCCGTTCACGCTTCATTCCCCCTTTCTTTATTTATAGAATACTAAATTTTCACCCCCGTGTCAAGATAGTTTTTTTATTCTTTTTCCGCTTTTATTTAAAAACATTAATATAAATCCACAAAAAGAGCATGCGAAAGAAAAAACCATGCACAGAGCCGCATAATATGGATGAAAGCGCCGCCGAAAAATGCGAGCGAAGGGACGGTATCCTTCGCCGCGGGGGCCACCGAAACCGTATACAAAATTCTATGGAAGTGAGATAGAAGAGTATGAAAAAAGAGATGAAAATTGCGATCGTCGGTCTCGGCGTGATCGGTAACGTCCACGCAGAGGCGCTGGCGTTGCAGGGGAAAGATATCTATGCCGTTTGCGATATGGATCCCGATCGGCTTCTTGCCTTTCCCAATGCTCTGCATTTTACGGATTATGAAACCATGCTGCGCGAGGCGAAGCCGGATGTCGTGCATATCTGCACCCCGCATTATCTGCATGCGCCGATGATCATTTCCGCTCTCGAGAAGGATATTCACGTGCTTTCAGAAAAACCGCTTTGCATCCGAAGAGAGGATATTGACCACATCCTTGCCGCCGCGGCAAGCTCCAAGGCGCAGCTCGGCGTTTGCCAGCAGAACCGCTATTTGCCGTCAAATCTGTTTGTGAAGAAGTATTTAGAGGGAAAGCGCTGTCCCGTCGGGTACGGCACGATGGTTTGGGAGCGCAGCGATGCGTATTACGCGAGCGGCCCCTGGCGCGGAAAATGGGAGACCGAGGGCGGCGGCACGCTGATCAATCAAGCACTGCACACCATGGATATTTTGCAATGGATGCTCGGCATGCCAAAAACCGTGGCGGCATCGGTCAGCAATCTGCATCACGGCCCTGCCGTTGAGGTAGAGGATAACGCGATCTGCATGTTCGGCGGAGATGCACAGTTCACTCTGCTTGCCACCACGGGCGCAGGCGCGGATTACCCGGTAGAGATCATTTTGAATGCGGAAGACGAGGTCATCCGTATTTTGAACGATACGGTGTATATCGGCGAAAAGGCGATGAGCTTCAAGTCAGATGCGCCTCTGCTCGGAAAAAATTGCTATGGCATCGGCCATTCGCTTTTGATCGCTGATTTTTACGACTGCATTCAAAGCGGGCGCCACTTTCCGATCGATGGGGAAGAAGCTGCCAAGGTCATTCGCATGATCCTTGCCTGTTATAAGAGCAAGGGCAAGAGGATCCCGATCGAATAAAAACAGAAAAAGCGGCGCGTTTTAACGAAAACGACCGCATTTTGCAAACAATACTTTGAAAAAAACAGCTCCCAAGACGGTTTTCACTGCCTTGGGAACTGTTTTTTTATATCGGAAACGCATAAAAATGCGTTCTTGCGTGAAGATCGAAAAAAGCATTTGCGTGCCGCTCTTGCGAAAGGTTCGGCAAAGGCATGGATGCGCGCCCTTTTAGATATCGAGCGCGACGATGTCCTCGACGGTCTCGCGGCGAACGGCGAGCGAGGCCTTGCCGTCCTTCAGCATGACGACGGCGGGGCGGGGAATGCGGTTATAGTTCGATGCCATGGAATATTGGTATGCGCCTGCGGTCAGCATGGAGAGAAGCTCGCCGCGCACAAGATCTGCGGGGAGAGAAACGCCCTCTTGGAGAATATCGCCGCTTTCACAAAGGCGGCCGACCACGGAGCAGATCTCGCTTTCCGCGCCATCGTGCGGGAGAACGGGAAGCACCGTGTAGGGCGAGCCGTAGAGCGCGAAGCGCGGATTGTCGCTCATACCGCCGTCCACGGAAACGTAGGTCTTGTAGCCCGGAATGCGCTTGACGCTGCCAACGCTGTAAAGCGCCATGCCCGCATCCGCAACGATGCTGCGGCCCGGCTCAAAGGAAACGGCGGGCATCGGAATCTCAAGCTCACGGCAGGTTTCCTTCATTGCCTCTGCCACCGAAGAGAGCGTGCCCTCGATATCCGGCGCAGGCTGATCCTTGACATAGCGAACGCCGATGCCGCCGCCAAGGTCCAGCTCCTTTGCAAGAAAGCCGTGCGCCTTATACATATCGCGGATAAAGGTCAGCATGATCTTTTGGGTGGAAAGATAGACCGAGGCATCAAAGATCTGCGAGCCGACGTGACAATGGAAGCCCGCAAGCGAAACGTAGGGCAGAGAGAGTGCCAGCGCGGTGATGCGCGCGGCTTGCCCCGTCTCGATCGCAGAGCCGAATTTGGAGTCCACCTTTCCCGTAGCCACCGCCGCATAGGTGTGCGGATCGATGCCGGGGGTGATGCGAAGCAGAACGCGCTGTCTTATATTTCTGTGCGCGGCCTCGCGATCAATGGCGTAAAGCTCCTCGGCGTTATCCGCAACGAAGGTGCCGACGCCGTGATCCATCGCGAAGGCGACGTCGCTATCGGTCTTGTTGTTGGAATGGAAGTATGCGCGGGAGAGCGGGAAGCCCGCGGCGTACGCCGTGTAGATCTCGCCGACGGAAACCACGTCGATCCCCATGCCTTCCTCTGCGGCGATCTCGTAGATCCGCTTGAAGGATGCCGCCTTGGAGGCGTACTGCACGTTGCCTCTGCCGCCGAATGCTTTTTCTATCGCAGAAAGGTATGCGCGCATACGCATGCGAATGCGATCCTCGTCGTAAAGATATAAGGGCGTGCCGTAGGTTTTTGCGAGGGTGGAAAGATCCTGCCCCGCAAAGGTGAGAGCACCCTTCGCGTCACGGCTGACGTTTTCCGAGATCAGGTCCTCTTGATTTTGTATATTGATCATTTCGTATTACTTCCGTATCAAAGCATTTTTGCCAGCATCTCTTCGCGCGACAGGGGGGAGAGCATGGCGGGGGGAATATCGAATACCGAAACCGCACCGATCTTGCCTTCGGCGTGCATACGGGCGATGGCGCGCGCGTAAGCAACGAGGACCGAAGCGGTAAATTCGGGATTGGAGTCGAGCTTTAAAGAAAATTCAACGGTGTGGCGATGCTCGCCCGCAAGCCCCGTGGAGCCGCCGCGGATCACCGAGCCGCCGTGCGGCATACCGCTATGGTTGCGGTGCAGTTCCTCGAGCGAGATAAAATGCACCTCGGTATCGTAATCGGCAAAGTAGTTCGGCATGGTCTTGATCTCGTTTTCGATGCGAGCCTTATCCGCGCCCGCTTCGATCGCAACGTAGCATTCGCGCTTATGCTTTTCGCCCGTCGTCAGATCGGGGCTTTCGCCCGCGCGCACCGAGGCGAGTGCAGATTCGATCGGCACGGTGTACTGCCTTGCATCCACAACGCCCGCAATGCGGCGAATGGCATCCGAATGCCCTTGGCTCACGCCTCTGCCCCAGAAGGTGTAGTCCTTGCCGTTTGGCAGGATAGAGGCGGCGTAAAGCCTTGCCAGCGAAAAGAGACCGGGATCCCAGCCCGCAGAGATCAGGGCAAGCTTTCCGC
The DNA here is from genome assembly GCA_017504785.1 of Clostridia bacterium. Lineage (GTDB taxonomy): Bacteria > Bacillota > Clostridia > Oscillospirales > CAG-272 > UBA1740. The sequence goes on from JAFVQL010000065.1 coordinate 27,166, forward strand.
CCGCCTTCGCGGCGGCATTCACCCTTTCAAAATGCGCGGGAATGTTTTTATGCGTATCAAAGCTGTCAATCAAATTAAAGTCGCTTGCAAGCGCGGGTGTCAGCTTCGGAAGATCGGTGGCACTGCCGCCGCAAACGATCAGGCAGTCGATCTCTTCCTTGAAGCGCGAAAGCGCCTCTGCGCCGTATACCTTGGCATTCGTCAAGGGCTTGACCGAAGCGGGATCTCTGCGTGTGAAAATGCCGACGAGCTCGATATCCTCGTGCATCTGCGCGGCAAGCTCCACGCCCTTTCCGAGATTTCCGTATCCGTAAATTCCTATCTTCATAATTCCTCCGCACATTGCGTTTAAAATTTGGGTTTTCTTATTTTCCGTTTGCCACGATGTCGTCCATCGTGTAAAGTCCTGCGCCCTTGCCGCAAAGGAATTCTGCCGCGGCGAGCGCTCCCTCGGCAAAGAGCGCGCGGTTATGCGCCTCGTGCTTCAGGGTTATCGTTTGGTTCTCGGTGGCAACGATCACCTCGTGAATGCCGACGACGTTGCCCATACGCAGAGAATGAATGCCGATCTCGTTTTTCTCGCGCTTGCCCTGCCCCGATCTTCCCACGTGGGCGAAGGTTTCGGGCCGCACAGCTGTGATCGCATCTGCGATCATCAGTGCCGTACCGCTGGGGGCATCGATCTTGCGGTTGTGATGGGCTTCCACGATCTCGATCTCTGCCTCGGGCATGGTGAGTGCCACGGTCCTTGCAAGCTCGATGAGAAGCGCAATACCGAGCGACATATTGCCCGAATAGAAAACGGGGATCTCCTTTGCCGCCCGATAGATCGCTTCCTTTTCTTCGGGGGTGTGTCCCGTAGTGGCGATCACGGCGGCGAGCTTATTTTCCTTGCAAAAATCAAGCAGAGCGGGCGCGCAGCTGTGATGCGAAAAATCCACCACGCAGTCGATCTCCTTCGCGCTCTGCACCTTGGAAAGCGCGGAAACGCAAAGCGCATCCTTGCCGTCTGCCGAGGGGTCAACGCCCAAGAGAAGCTTTGCGCCGCGGTAGCCCTTCTCGCAGAGTGCCGCAACCTCGCGGCCCATAAAGCCGCATCTTCCGTTTAAAAGTATATTCATAAAAGTTACCCGATAATTCCTTCTTCTTTCATAAGCGCGAGCAGCTTCTTTTCGTTCTGCGGCTCCATGGGCGTGAGAGGCAGGCGCAGATAGTTCTCGCCGTAGCCCATAGCGGCAACGGCCGCCTTAACGGGAATGGGATTGACCTCGCAGAAGAGCGCATCGATAAGGGGGAGCAGGCGAAGCTGTGCCGCCAGCGCATCGGCGCATCTGCCCTCGAAGTAATCGGTGCACATCTTTTTTGTCTCGGCGGGGAGAATGTTCGAGAGAACGGAGATCACGCCCGCGCCGCCAAGCGACAGGATGGGCACGATCTGATCGTCGTTTCCGGAATAGATATCCAGCTTGTCACCCACGAGGGAGGCGAGCTTTGCGACCTGCGAAATATTGCCGCAGGCTTCCTTGATGGCAACGATGTTGGGATGGTCCGCAAGGGCGAGCACGGTCTCGGGAAGGAGATTGCAGCCCGTGCGCGAGGGCACGTTATAGAGAATGCAGGGCTTCGTGGAAGCATCCGCGATGGCGCGGAAGGAGGCCTCCATGCCCTTCTGGGTGGCTTTGTTGTAGTAAGGCGTAACGAGAAGCATCGCATCCGCGCCCACCTCGCAGGCAAACTTCGTCAGCGAAATGGCGTAAGCGGTATCGTTCGATCCCGTACCCGCGATCACGGGCACGCGCCCTGCCACCTTCTCTACGCAGAAGCGGATCGCTTCCTTGTGCTCCTCGTCCGTAAGCGTCGAGCCCTCACCCGTGGTTCCGACGGCAACGATGGCGTCCACGCCTGCCTCGATCTGCATCTCGATCAAACGGCCAAACTGCTCGTAATCCACGCCGTCTTTGGTAAGGGGAGTGACGATCGCGGTGGCAACGCCGCGAAATACTGTGTTCTTCATAGCTTTTTCCTCTTTATGTAAATTATTATTTTCATGGGGAAAGAAAAAAGGCAGCCGCACACCGAGATGCAGACTACCCAACGCAAAACAAAATACGGACGATGCCGCCAATAAAGAATGCCTCGGATAGCTCTTCGCAAGGATCTGCGACAACAGAACGGATATTCTCCGAGCTGCCAGCCAAGATGCGTGCCAAGCATCCGCTTCGGCACCCACGCCTTTTTCGCACAGCCGCGGCGGCTTTTTGCGTGCGATACTCTTCGTGCAGTGCGCCTCTATCTCATATAGTAGAAGTATAGCACAACCTTGTATGCTTGTCAATCCCTTTTTTTACATTTTAATAAAAAAAGGATAAAAAAAGAGAGTGGCCGCGCGGCGGTCACTCTCTGAAAAATTATAAAAGACGGTAATATCGCGATCACTGAATGCCGAAGAGGTCGCGAAGCGTTTGCTTCTTGCTTTCATCTGCAAGGTTATCGATCGCCGCCTCGACCTCGGCTTTCTCTGCCTCGGGAAGCTCGATTGTGCCCTCCTCGCTGCTTGCCATCTCCGAAATCAAGGGAAGCACCAGCGTGCTCTCGGCAAGATCATTCACGAGGTTGGAGATCGTAACGCCGCTCTCTGTGCCGCTTTCGGCGTAATCCATGAAGTCAAGCACGAGGTTGCCCTCGGCTTCAAAGCTGATCTCGGCGAAATTGAGATTTTCAAGGCTCTCCACGAGCGCGGGCGGAAGCTCCTCGCTGCCTGCCGCTTCTCCGACGAGAGTGGAGATCATCGTGTTGATGGTGCCCAAGGCTTCGTCGGACATGCCATTCTTGATCTCGTCCAGCTCCTTGAAGGCATCGCGCAGCTCCTCGCGGTTTTCTGCCGTAATGCCGCTCGACATATCTATATTGCTGATGGATTCCACCGCGCCCGCGAGCTTCACGCCCGCTTCCGCTACCTCGGTAACAGCGGCGATGGAAATGCTCTCACCGTCCTCGGTCTCGCTTGAGGCAAGCGCCGTGTAGAAGCCGTTTCCGAGGGCGGAATAAGCCTTTGCGATCGCGCTGTCTGCGTATGCCTCGAAATCAATGCCGTTTTTCTTCATCTCAGCAATATCCTCTGCGGGAAGGATCACCTCGCCGCCGATCGGCTGGCTGAGCGTGCCAAGCAGCTGCGCGCAGTTGCAAAGCAGACCGTTCAGGGGAGCGCAGATGCAGAAGGCGATCAGCGCACCCTGCAAAAGACCGACCAGCGCGCCAACACCTCTCTTTGAGGGCTTGGGAAGGAAGAAGCCGACGATGAAGAAGATCACCGCGGTGATAAGCTTCAGCACGAGCATAACGGCAATGAAGAGAACGACGGTCAAAAGGCTTTCAAGCAAAGCGCCGATCAGCCCGGAAAGCGCACCTGCCTCTGCGGCGGCTTCTTCAAGCATTGAGTTAATGCTTTCGCCCTCAAATTCAAGTGCCATAACGGCGGATACGTAGGCCTTTCTTGCAAACCACGTGATCGCAATGCCGATGCCCAACGTGATCAGACGGACGGTGCTGCGGAATGCGCCGCGCTTCAGTCCGAAAAGGACACCGAAGATCATGAAAAACAGGGTAATGCCGAGTATAACGGAGGTTAAGATGTTATCCATTTTTTTATTCTCCTGATAGATTTTCTGGTCTAAACCAGTATAACAAAAGTATAGCACATCAAAATGGAAAAAACAAGGTTTTTTTCAAAACAGATGGAAAAGCATGAAAAAAACGCAAAAAGGGCATGAAAACACATTTGCATTCCCCCTCTTTTTATTCATATAGGGAGCAAAAGCGGAGAATGCACCGTTTTCGTCTTGCGCCTTGGTGAAGTGTTGCACTTGATAGTATAATTCACCATTTCTTAAAAGTGTTGCACTTGATGGTATAATTCACCAAAAAGAAAAACGTGCCTACCGCGTTTGCGGTAGGCACGAGGATAGTGCGATATGAGATTTACTCCACGTAGCTTACGCCATCGATGATGATAACGCTGACAACGCCGGCGGCTGCGGCATCCGAATTAAGGTCATAGATGTAATAAGTATCGTTCGTGTTGTTGGCTGCGGTAATCTTACCGCCGGTGGGGTAAACCACGTAAGCGTAGTGCTCACCGGTTGCTGCCGGGAGATTGATGGTGGAGTTCTTGATCACGCCGGTTCCGCCATTGGCAACACCCAGAGCAGATGCATGACCACCGCCAACGTCTACTTTCGTGCCGATCGTGAATTCGCAGCCCGTTACGGTAGAGGTTCCATCACAGTAGACAGCGTAGCCTTTCGTGTTGAACTTCACGTTCGTGAACGTTGCGGTTGCATTCTTGGGAACCTGGAATCCGAAATCAGCCGTGTACGAACCGCCGACTACGTCAAGAGTCATGTTACCGGAGAAGCCATTCGTGTTCATAACATAGCAATAGTTCGCATTTCCTTTGGAATCCTCGGCGGGGCTGTTTTCAACGTAGGTCACGTTGTTCAGCGTAATCTTCACGTCGTCGCTATTCGCACGAACTTTGATAAAAGCACCGTTATCAAGGCTTGCATTGAAGGTACCGTCATTGATCACGATCTCTACGTCCGTGGTGTTTTGGGGAACGTTAACAAGACCGTATTCAGTGCAGTCCACGATCGAGTCCTTTGCATTGATCGTCAGCTTGGAGCCGTCTGACATAACGAAGGGTCTCTGGTAGCCCGCCGTAAGCTTATGGCCGTTCAGATCAAGAACGATATCTGCATTGTCGGGAAGCGTGATCGATTCGTTGTCAATCGTAAGATTCTTCTTCAGGGAAATATTCTTCGTTCCGGCAAGAATCGCGTCTCTGAGGTCATTTCTGCTAGCTGCAACAACGTCGATGTACTTCGCACCGTCGCAAAGATTGAAGAGAACGTTGCCTGCGGCGAGGTCTTCTTCAAAGGTCTCGGAATACTTTGCCTCGGTGGGGAATTCAACGGTCTTCTGTCCGGTTGCCTCATCGGTCTTAACAAGAACGACTGCGTTCAGATCCTTGTTCCACAGAAATTCTCTGTGCTTGGTCAGGGGCCTGAGGTTCTTCACAGCGTAGCCTGCTTTTTCCAATGCGTTCACCGCATCCTCGAGAGAAGTAACTTTTTCCTCTTCCATTGCGATCGCGGTGTTCATCTGCTGTACCGCGCGCTGGTCAGAAGAAAGATTGGCCTTTTCGATGATGCCGCTAAACGTGGGGATCAGCACTGCGGAAAGAATCGCAATGACAGCAACCACAACCACGAGCTCAACGATCGTAAAGCCCTTTTTCATTTGTTTTTTCATGATCATTCTCCTTAAAGAATATGTAATGTTGGGTTCGACATCCCAAGATGTACGAACTATTAAATCAATTATAGCACACAACACCCGGATTGTCAACAGTAAATAGATTTTTTTGACAAAAAAACAAGAAAATATAAAATATGTATAAAAGCACGGCAAATTTGCTTTTTTTGCGCCGCCGCGCCTGCGTTTTTCGCGCGCTTCGTAATGCATTATATGCGGCAAAATGGATTTTGTGAACCGAGCAGGCGCGGAGAATGCGAGAATGATTTAGTGAAGAGTGAAGAGTGAAGA
>JAFVQL010000066.1 GCA_017504785.1 Clostridia bacterium
ACGATAGCATCCGCGCCCGCAACCTCCGAAAGATGCGCGGGGTTATTCATAAAGAAGCCAATGTCCGCGAACACAACGCTCGCGCCTCGCTCGGCCATCTTTTTCGCCGTTTCCATCGCATCCGCGCCCTCGGGATTTCCAACGAGGAGCATCGCGGGCAGATCTTCGCCAAAATCCTCAACGGAGCACGCACGAACGCCGTGCGCCGAAAGGAAGGAAAGCACCTTATCCGAAACGCCGAGAACGGCAATTTCCTTGCAAAGCACATCCGTCGCCTCCGCAACGGTAAATTTCAAGTCACCGTCATACGCAACGCCGCCCTCGCAAAGGCGCACGGAAAATACGTACTCGCCCGCAGGCAAGGAGATCTTCTCCCGAAGTACCGAAACGGCAAGCGGAGGCATTCCGCCAAAGCCGCTTTCCGGGCATTCCGCAGTAAACTGCTTTTTCCAAACACAACCGTTTTCGTTTCGGATATAGCCTACGGCCGCATAGCTTCCGGGCACGAGAACGTCCTCGTTGCAAAGCACCGCTTCAATTTCAAAGGGCCGATTTGCGTAAACGGTTCTCTCCTCCGTGAAGAGCGCAAAGCGGAGCGGCTCGTGCCCCTGCTGAATGGCGCGCGCCAAGGAATCCTTAATCACAAGCTTTCCCTGCAAAACACCCTCGTTGCTGACGCTGAAGCTGGTGAAGCTGAAGCCGTTAATCATCGGATTCGAGCGAAAAATATTATAAAGAAGCGTGCGCTGTGCGCCGTTGAGACGTTCGGTTTCGCGTGCAAGATCGCAGGAAAGGGGATACACGTCGCGCATATCGTAAAAATCAAGGAACTCTTCCGCTTCGTCCCAAAGCCTTTTCACCTCTTCGCGCACGATGGCGCCGCTGAGATACTCACCCGTGCTTTCCAGGTAGCGGCTCATCGGGTCGGACTGCGAGCCAATACCGCACTCGCTGATAAAGATCGGGTTGCAGTCGTTTCCGATTTCTCTGAAATAGCGAACCTGCTCCATGGGCATGGGAACCGGCGGATATACGTGGATATCGCCCATCGCGAGATCGTTGTAGCCATCCACCTGAACGGTCGGCACTCTCTCGGTGACGTCCGCGCACCCCTCCTTACCAAAATAGGTATCCCACTTCTCCGAGCCCGGGTTGGAGGCGCTTCCGTGCATATTTTTCTTATCCCAGCGGCCGCTGTGCAGTAAAAACAGCGTGTCGGGTGCAAGAGAGCGAAGCAGGGGCAAAAGCTTTACGCCGCTGTCAATCAAAAGATCCTTGCGCTCCTCCTCGTTGAAGAGGCAGTACGCCGCAACCGAGGGGTGGTTGCGATGGCGGCGAATCATATTCACGTTATAGCTTTTCATCTGCTCGGGCATTCCCGGATGCTCTGTCATGCCCCATGCCGTGCCTGCGGCATCCAGAACCAAAAGGCCGATTTCATCGCAGATATCCAAAAGCTCCTCCGTGAAGACGCGAGAGATGGTTCGAATGATATTAAAGCCGAGCGCCTTTATGCTGATCGCATACGCGGGAACGATACCGCAATGCGCTCCCTTGAGGAATATGCGCTTGCCGTTGAGGAAGAAAAATCCGTTTTTCACGCGAAAATCCTTAAAGCCAAAGCTTGCCGTATGCAAATCCTCGCCCTCCACCGAAACGGAGGCAAGATAAAGAAACGGCTTCTCAAGATCCCAAAGGCGATGATTTTCGATTTTTACGTGAGCGGTAAATTCCGAATCCCCCACGGGTACGTCAAGCGTTACCTTCGTCCGCAAAACAGCGGTTCCCGCCTTTTTATCGTTTACGACAACGTCAAAGGTCTTTTTCGCGGGCGCATCCGAGGTGTTTTTCACGAACACCGTAACGTCCACCTCGCCCGTTTCGTAATGCGGGCGGATATACAGCTCCTCGATGCGAACGCTCGGAACGGCGCGCAAATGCACCGCGCCCATAATGCCGCCGATGCATTCCAGGCAAAAGCCCTCGTCCGAGCCAAGCATATGCGCATCGATATTGGCAAAGCAGGCGTTCGGAATCTCGCGCAGGCGAATGCCGTCGATATCTCTTCCCGTTGCGCGCGGCTCAAAGCAACGCACCGCCAGGAAATTTTCGTCCTCCGTGCGGATCGCATCGGTCACGTCGAAGGCGAATTTTTTCTCGTGATCGCGGTGCTCTCCAACGCGCACACCGTTCACAAAGGCCTCGCAAACGTAGCCTGCGCGCTCAAATTCGAGGAGCATCCGCTCGCCCTCGGCAAGCGTCGGCACGGTCGGGATGGTTTTATAATACCAAACGTAGCCGTGGTACTGCGGAAATACGTTGGAATAGGAAAGCTCCATCGTCCAATAGGAGTTCGGCATATGATCGTAAACGTTGATTCTGCGCACCTCGGTATCGGGAATCGCGCTCTGCCATCCCCTTTCCCGCCCGTTATTTTCGGGATCAGTGGTAAT
>JAFVQL010000067.1 GCA_017504785.1 Clostridia bacterium
GCTCTCTGCTTCCCGTGCTTCCCAGCGAGGAAGAGTTCCCCTATGCGATCCGCCTTGTTTCCGAGGTTGTAAGCTCCAACGGCTCGACCTCCCAGGGCTCGATTTGCGGTTCCACCCTTGCTCTTATGGATGCAGGCGTTCCGATCAAGGCTCCCGTTGCGGGTATTTCCTGCGGTCTTATCACCGCGGAGGACGGTTCTTGGGATACCATGATCGATATTCAGGGACTTGAGGACTTCTACGGCGATATGGACTTCAAGGTAGCGGGTACGCATAAGGGTATCACCTCCATTCAGATGGACCTTAAGATCGACGGTCTGACCCCCGAGATCATTAAGCGTGCGCTTGAGACCACGCATCAGGGCAGAGACGAGATCATCGATAAGATCCTTCTTCGTGCGATCGCAGAGCCCCGTAAGGACGTTTCCGCCTATGCGCCCAAGATGATCACCATGCACATCAATCCCGATAAGATCCGTGAGGTTATCGGCTCGGGCGGTAAGGTGATCCAGAAGATCGTTGCCGATACCGGCGCGAAGATCGATATCAATGATGACGGAACGATCTTTATCGCCGCTGTAAACCGTGATAGCGCGGATATGGCGAAGGCGATCATCGACGCCATCGTATTCGAGCCCGTTGTAGGCGAGACCTACGAGGGTACCGTAACCAGAATCATTCCCATCGGCGCATTCGTTGAGTATGCACCCGGTAAGGAGGGCATGGTTCATATCTCCAAGCTTCAGAAGGTTAGAACCGAGAAGGTTGAGGATGCCGTCAGCGTAGGTGACGTGGTTCGCGTTAAGTTCCTCGGAACGGACGAGAAGGGCCGCCAGAACCTTTCCATGAAGGATGCTGACTAATATTTAAGAATTTCGGCACAACCGAATAAAAAGGGGCTGCTTCATTTAGGTATGACCCCAAACAAAAAGGTAGAGGTACTGTTTTTCAGTGCCTCTACCTTGCTTTTTATCAAAATAGAGTATCAAGGTTGAAAACCAAAGATTTTCTCTTTATGATCGGGATACCCCGATACCAAGCAGAGATCAAAGTAAAAATCCGAAAAACAGTGCCACTGCCATGGCTATCAACCCCTGCAATACCTTCAAAAGAAAGAATTTCTTTATGGAAACACCCGTGCCCCTCAGCACGTGCGCGCATTGCAGATGCACGCAGAGTCCGCCAAAGGATGCGGCAAAGGCGCAAAGCGCAAAAGCGAGCGGCTCTGCGATTTTTCCGCTTGCAAGAAAGGCGGATGCCGAGCCGATCTCAAGGAAGGGAAGAAAAAAGGAAAGGAGCAGAGGGGAAGTGATCAAGGTGCCGAGAACGCCGATCAAGGCAGAAAATAAAAGAAGATAAGAGCAAATATAAAGCGTATGCAGTCCTGCGTTTTCCACCGCCTCGGTCAGGGAAAAATGCAGAGCTGTATGCGCTTTTTTTCTTTGCGTTATGCGCTTGCCTCTGCCGAGCGCCATGCCGATCAGAGCGCCGCAAAGCAGGGTGATAAGATAGAGAAAAACGCCTTTTTTGACGCTCCCGAGAAGCCCGCCGACGCCGCAGATCAGAAAAGCGGGACTTGGATTTGCCGAAAAGATAACGAGCCTTTCTGCCTCATCCCTTGAGAGCATCTCCCCCTTCAGTGCCTCTGCGGTGCATTTTGCGCCGAGCGGAAAACCGCAAAAAACACCGCAAAGATAAGCGCAAAGCCCATTTTTATTTACGCGGAATATGCGTTCAAACGGCCTTGAAAAGAGCGGCATCCCGTCAAAAACGCCGTATCCGAGCATCATCGAGGATAGGATCATAAACGGAAAAACCGCGGGAATAACGGTCGTGGCGCAGAGGCGGATGCCGTTTTGTATCCCCTCGCTCATCGAAGGCCCGTAAAGAGGAATCAGCAAAAGCACGAGTGAAAGCACCGCCGCGCGTAAAGACGAGGGCGTAAAGTCCGTTGTGTCCGTGTGCATAGGATGCTCCTTTCTTTTTTTGCATTTCTTCATATTGTTCGTCATAGGGTAGAATAGATCACTCAATAGATATGAAAGGAATGGGGAAAAAATGAAAGTGAAAAGCGAAATCAAAGAAAAGGCGGAGAAGCCGCATCCCCGCTACCGCATGGAAATGGAGGGGAGCTTTCACGGCATGTCCGTGCTGGTTTCGGGCGTGCGCGGCATCGAGGAATATGCAGAGGATCGCATCACGCTATTTATCGCGGGCGGGCGCATGATCCTGTGCGGAAATAAGTTGCGCCTTTCGGTTTTTGAGAATAAGACCGTTGAGGTTCTCGGCGGGGTTGAGGAGGTGCGCTTTTCGGATGATCGGCATTAAATTTTTTCTCTTCGGATACCTTCCGATCGCGGTCGATGCACGGGAAAGGAGCATCGTCGCGCACCGTCTTTTTTCGCATTCTATTCCAATGAAAAGTTTAAAAAACGGATGCATCGCCGTCCTCGAAAAGCACAGAAAAGAGGTGCTTTCGCTATGCCCCTTTCTTGCTTCGCAAGCATTAAAACGAAAAGGTCTGCCCGAAATTATATATAGAAATCGAAAAAGATACGGTGTTTTTGCCGCTTTGTTCATTTGCTTTTTTCTCTTGCTTTTCTCGATGGGGCGCGTGTGGGATATTCGCGTTTTGGGTGCATCCGAGACGGCTGTCGAGCAGGTGCGCGCCGTGCTGAAAAGCGAGGGGATCGAAACGGGCGCGCGCTTTCGCTCATTTGATTTTTCCGAAACCGAAAATAGGCTGAAGGATCTATGCCCCTCGGTTGCATGGGTGAACGCCCATCGCCGCGGTACCGTCCTCTATCTCAACGTCGTGGAAAGCGAAGCGGGGCGTCAAGAGTCGGTACCGCCCTTATGCAATATCGTGGCAAGTGAGGATGCCGTGATCGTCTCTATCTCCCCCTCGGCGGGGGTCGCTATGGTGAAGACGGGGGATGCGGTCAAAAAGGGGGATCTCTTAATCTCTGCCGTGCATCCGGACGGCACGGTCAGCGGCGCGGCGGGAGAGGTCATCGGGCTTGTAAACGGAAGTGCCTCGGTGTTTTGCGCCAAGGAAGAGACGCGCTCGATTTCCGAAAGGATCAAGACCGTATCCGTGAAAATACGAATTTTGAATTTTTCTGCTTTTATTTTGAAAAACTATGGAAATTTACCAAAGGAATATGTTATAATAAAGGGTGAAAAGCAAATGCGCCTTTTCGGCCGCGTTTCTCTTCCGCTTTTTCTGAGTGTGGATACCGCGTATGCGGCGCGCAAGGAAGCCGTGCATTACAGTGACGCCGATACCGTGAGGATCGCAGGGCTTCGCATGAAGGCCGCGCTTTCCGAGCTTCTTTCTGCGGGCGCGCTGGAAAGCATTCGCACGGAGGGGGAATTTACGGACGAGGGCTACGGGCTTCGCGCGGAGTACGTGCAAAGGCGGCAGATCTGCGAATCGCTTCCCATCCGCCTTGTCGGCGAAGGATAAGGAGATATACATGGCAGAAAAATATCTGTTAACGAAATCAAGTGAAGACACCTCGGCTCTTTTCGGCGCGTTCGATGCGAACATCCGCCTTGTGGAAAGCGCCTTTGACGTGCGCGTTTCCAACCGCCGCGGCGGCTCGGAGGGGGAGGGAGACGAGATCGTGATCAGCGGTGAGGCAGAGGGGTGCGCGCTCGCGCATCGCACGCTTGAGTACCTCGGGCGTATGACGGGCGCGGGCGAAACGCTGGATACGCAAACGGTCGAATACGTGATCTCTCTTTTTAGGGACGGGCAGGAGTCTGCCGCAGGGAATTTCTCCGATGACGTGATCTGTCTTACCAATCGCGGCAAGCCCATCAAGGCGAAAACCATGGCGCAAAAGCACTATATAGAGACGATCCGCAATAACACCGTGGTTCTCGGTCTCGGCCCTGCGGGCACGGGAAAAACCTTCCTCGCCGTCGCTATGGCGGTGGAAGCGCTCCGCCGCAAGGAGGTAGACCGCATCATCCTTACGCGCCCCGCCGTGGAAGCGGGAGAGCGGCTCGGATTTTTGCCGGGCGATCTGCAAAGCAAGATCGATCCCTATTTAAGACCCTTGTACGATGCGCTTTTCGAGCTTCTCGGCCCGGAGAACTATCAGCGCCACAAGGAGCGCGGCACGATTGAGATCGCACCGCTTGCCTATATGCGCGGCCGAACGCTCGATTCGTCCTTTATCATCTTGGACGAGGCGCAGAATACCACGCCCGAGCAGATGAAAATGTTTCTCACGCGCCTTGGCTACGGCTCGAAGGCGGTCGTGACAGGTGATATGTCGCAAACGGATCTGCCAACCGGGCAGAAGAGCGGTCTTTCGATCGCATCCTCTATTCTCCGCGATGTCTCGGGGATCGGAATTTTCTCCTTCACCTCGCGTGACGTGGTGCGCCATCCGCTCGTGCGTAGGATCATCGATGCCTACGAAAAATACGACAAAGCCATGGCGGCGAAAAAGAAAGGGACCAAAAATGAAGACGTTTAAGCTTTTTGTCAATTTCGCGGCAACGAAGGATCTGCCGCTCGCGGATTACGAGCTCAAAAAAACGATCCGTGCCGCCGTTCGTGAAACGCTTTTATACGAGGGCTTTTCTCGGGATGCCGCAGTTTCGGTCACGGTGTGCGATAACGAACATATCCGCGCGCTCAATAAGGAATACCGAAATATCGACCGCGAGACCGACGTTCTTTCTTTCCCGATGTACGAGGCGGGAGAATGGGCGAACGAGGAGAATTTCGGCCCCGTGATGCTCGGAGATATCGTGATCTCTCTGGAGCGCACCGCCGTGCAGGCTGAGGAGCTTGGAAATTCCTTTTTGCGCGAAGCCGCATTTCTTGCCATTCATTCCACTCTCCACCTTTTAGGCTACGACCATGAGCGCAGCAAGGAGGACGAGGAGGAGCAATGTGCAAGGCAAAGAGCCGTCATCGCTCGCATGAAGATATAAAATCCTCTCTGCTATCGGATAGAAAAATACCGAAATTCAAGGAAAAACAGACATTAATTTTTAGGTAAGGAAGTTGAAGAATGAAAAGAACCGCCTTTATTGCCTTTATCGGACGTCCCAACGTGGGAAAATCCACGCTTTTGAATGCGATCCTCGGAGAGAAGGTCGCTATCGTATCGAAAAAACCGCAGACCACGAGAAACCGCATCACGGGTATCTATACCGCGGGCGAGGATCAAATGGTCTTTCTGGATACGCCCGGCGTACATAAGCCGCGCACAAAGCTCGGTGATTTCATGGTGAAGACCGCGACGGATACGCTTTCGGGCGTGGATGCCGCCGTTTTGGTGGTGGAAGCGCGCGAGGCGGTCGGCGATATCGAGGCATCCTTGATCGAAAAAATCAAGGCGTCCGATATTCCCGCCATTCTCGTTATCAACAAGATCGATGCCGTGCGCCCCGCCAATATTGCGAAAACGATCGAGGCATATGCCGCTGTGCACAGCTTTGAGGCGGTGGTTCCGATCAGCGCAAAGCATGGCAAGGGCGTGGATACCGTGCTTTCCGAGTGCGGAAAATTCCTTTATGAGAGCGAATGGTTCTTCCCGGACGATATTCTGACCGATCAGCCCGAGCGTCAGCTTGCCGCCGAGGTCATTCGCGAAAAGCTGCTTCGCCTTTTGGAGGAGGAGATTCCGCACGGCACCGCAGTTTCCATCGAGGAATGGAAGGAAAAGAGGGACGTGATCTCTATTCGCGCGGAGATCTACTGCGAGAAGGCCTCGCACAAGGGTATGATCATCGGCAAAAACGGCAAGACGATCAAAACGGTCGGCACGTACGCAAGAGAGGATCTTGAAAAAATGCTCGGCACGCGCATCTTCCTCGATCTTTACGTAAGAGTCAAGGAAAATTGGCGTGACAGCGATTTCACTCTGCGTAACTTCGGCTATAACGAAAACAACTGATGCTGACGACTGTTACGGGACTGATCATCCGCACCGCCGATATCAAGGAGTCGGACAGGCTTGTCACGATCTTCACGCAGGAAACGGGCGTGATCACCGCCATTGCCAAAGGTGCGCGCTCCATCAAGAGCCGCCAGATGTCGGCCACCCTGCAATTTTGCTACGGCCGTTACGTCTTATATAAGAAAAATGATTTTTATTGGGTCAAGGAAGCCGAGCTGCTCGAAAGCTTTTTCGATATCCGCAAGCGTCTTGAGGGGCTTGCGCTCGCTTCCTATCTTTGCGAGATCCTTTCGGACGTCACCGTGTCCGAGGCAGACAGAGAGCTTTTGCGCCTATCCTTAAATTCCTTATACGCCATTGCGAAGGGGCAGATCTCGCTTTCCAAGATCAAAGCGGCCTTTGAGCTTCGCGCCGCCGCCATTCTCGGCTTTTTGCCGGACGTGCTGGCTTGCCGCGAATGCGAGAAAAAGGACGGAGACTTTTATCTTGACGTCATGGACGGAAGCCTTATCTGCGCCGATTGTCGCGCCGAGGGCGAGGTCGCGTTCGATCCGAGAGAGGATGATGGGCACGAGCGCCGTCTTCTGTGCATTTTGCCCGAGGGAGCAAAGATCGCCGTGGGCTATGTTATATACAGTCCGCTCGAGCGCATCTACGCTTTTCGTATCGGTGATGAGGATATGCGATTCTTCTCCTTGGCCGCCGAAACCTATCTTTTGAACCATCTGGAGCGAAGCTTTAAAACGCTGGATTTTTATAAAGAGGTCGCTCCCAAACAATAAAACCCAAAGCAGGCCGCCCTTTTTGCGGCCGTATGAAAGGAATACACTATGCCGTTTTCCTCCAAAATGCTTCGCACCTTGGAGTTCGATAAGATCACAGAAATGCTCGCGGATCACGCCGCCGTTGCGGGTGCAAAGGGAAGGGCGCTTGCGCTGCTTCCAAGCGAGGATATAGCCGCCGTTACGTTGCGGCAAAATCGAACGGCGGATGCAAAGCGCCTGATCGATCATAAGGGATATCCCTCCTTTTCTGCCGATGAGAGCGTGGTTGCCTCCGCGGAGCGCGCGTATAAGGGCGCGGTGCTTTCACCGAAGGAGCTTCTTTCGATCGCATCGCTTCTTTACAGCACGCGCACGCTGCTCGATTATCTGCATACGGATAAGCCCTTCGAGACCTGTCTTGACGAGCTTTTTGCGCGCTTGATGCCGAGCCGTGCCTTGGAGGATAAGATCCGCACCGCGATCCTTTCCGAGGATATGATCGCGGATGAGGCAAGCCCCGCTCTTGCGGATATCCGCCGCAAGATCCGCGTGGCAAACAATAAGATCAAGGACACTCTGCAAAGCTACGTGGGCGGTAACCGCCTTAAGTTTCTGCAGGAAAATATCGTCACCATGCGAAACGGGCGTTACGTTGTGCCCGTGAAGGCGGAATACCGCAATGAGATCAAGGGTCTTGTGCACGATACCTCGTCCTCGGGCGCAACGCTGTTCGTCGAGCCGATGGCGGTCGTGGATGCCAATAACGAGCTGAAAAGCCTCGCTGCCGCGGAAAGAAACGAGATCGATCGCATCTTGGCATCGCTTTCCGCCGCCGCAGGCGAGTGCTGCTCGCTGATCTCTTTAAATTACCATAACATCGTTGAGCTTTCCTTTATCTTCGCTTGCGGAAGCCTTGCCATTGAAATGAAGGCGGAAAGACCGCATATCGAGGAGGGAAGAAAGATCGAGCTGCACCGCGCGCGCCACCCCTTGCTCGACCGAAAAACGGTCGTGCCGATCGACGTGGCGGTCGGCGAGCATCACGACAGCTTGATCATCACCGGACCGAATACGGGCGGTAAGACGGTCACGCTGAAAACGCTCGGTCTTTTGACTGTGATGGCGCAGGCGGGACTGCAGATCCCCGCACTGGATAATTCGCGCATCGGCATCTTTGATCAGGTGCTGGTCGATATCGGAGACGAGCAGAGCATCGAGGCATCGCTCTCCACCTTCTCCTCGCACATGGTGAATATCGTGGATATCCTTTCCCGCGCGACCGACCGCTCTCTCGTCCTTTTCGATGAGCTTGGCTCGGGCACGGATCCGATCGAGGGTGCGGCGCTTGCCGTTGCCATTTTGGAGAACACGAAGTCCGTCGGTGCGGTTACGGCCGCCACCACGCACTATGCGGAGCTGAAGGCGTACGCGCTTGAAACCGAGCGCGTGCAGAACGCATCCTGCGAGTTCGATCTTGAGACCCTTCGTCCGACCTACCGTTTGATCGTCGGAACGCCGGGTAAATCCAATGCCTTTGCGATCTCCGAAAAGCTGGGTCTTGATGCATCCATCATCGAGCGCGCAGGGCATCTCATCGAAAGAGAGGATAAGCAGTTTGAGGAAGTGATCGCGCGCCTTGATAGGGAGCGCGCGGAAATGGAAAAGGCAAAGGGCGAGCATGAAAGACTGCGCGCAGAATACGAGGCCTTCAAATCCCGCGCGGAGCGAGAGCTGAATCAAAAAATAAAGAAAACCGAAGACGAGGTTGAAAAGCAGGCGTTAAAAGCAAGGCAGATCCTCGACAGCGCGCGCGCTTCGAGCGA
>JAFVQL010000068.1 GCA_017504785.1 Clostridia bacterium
GCATCGCTCGTTGAGCGCGCAGTAGCCGAGAATGATGTGGTTGTTGTGAGTGTATTTGTCAATCCCACACAGTTCAATGACAAGAATGATTTGAACAAGGACGGAGAGCATCGCCTCACTACGGCGCTTTTGCACGTTTTAAAATACAATGCCGACGTCAACGGCCATACCTGCCTTCCAAAGGAAAAGCTGATCGCCGCGACGGCGGCGGAAACCGGTGTTTCCGAGCAAGCGATCGCGGATGCGCTGGAGCAGTCGGTCGCCGCACGCGCTCTGTATGCGTACCACGCCGAGAGCGCGACCTATATTATGCAAAACCGAACGGCTCTGGCGGAATCCTACGCCGCGCGCCGCATCGGAAAGCTGCAAAGAGATATGATCCGCTTTTCGGTATCCGATACCGCGGCCCTGATCGCAAAGGTGGAGGCGGAATCGGGCATCGAATACGAGGCACTGCAAAGGAAGGCCATCTTTACCGCGCTTGACGGCGGTATCATGATCCTGACGGGCGGCCCGGGAACGGGAAAAACCACCGTTGTGAAGGCGATGCTTTCTATTTTTGAAAGCCTCGGGCAGAAGACCGTGCTTTGCGCGCCCACGGGGCGTGCCGCCAAGCGTATGAGCGCGGCCACGGGCGCGGAGGCGAAAACCATCCACCGCATGCTTGAAATGGAGCGTTCGGAGGCGGAAGAAATGCGCTTTAACCGCAACGAGCGCGCCCCGCTCGACGAATCCGTTGTGATCGTGGATGAGGCGTCCATGATCGATTTGCATCTTTTTGAAGCCTTGCTTCGCGCGCTTCGCCGCGGCAGCCGTCTTATACTGATCGGTGATGCGAGCCAGCTCCCCTCGGTTGGTGCGGGAAATGTTCTTGCGGACCTTATCCGCAGTGAAAAAATTCCCACGGTGCGACTTTCGGAGATCTTCCGCCAGTCGGAAAAGAGCCTGATCGTCACGAATGCACATAAGATCAACGAGGGCAAAATGCCGATCCTTTCGGCGAAGAGCGGAGATTTCTTCTTCGTTCGCAGAGAGGATGAAAGAGAGATCGCTCCCGCGATCGGGGATCTGATCTTTCGCCGCTTGCCGAAAACCTACGGCGCATCCATCCGCGAGCGCATTCAGGTGATCACGCCATCTAGGAAGGGAAGCGGTGGCGTGGAGATGCTGAATCAAACGCTGCGCGAGTCGATGAACCCGAAAACGGGCGTTAAAAGAGAAAAGCTGCATCACGGTGTCCTTTTTCGAGAGGGTGACCGCGTGATGCAGACTGTGAATAATTATGAGATCGAATGGGAGAAAAACGGGCTCGTCGGCACGGGTATCTTCAACGGAGATATCGGCGTGATCGAGCGCATCGTTCCCATGGAAGAAAAAATGATCATCCGCTTTGATGACCGTTTGGCGGATTATCCGTTTGAGATCCTGGAGCAATTAGATCTTGCGTATGCGATCACGGTGCATAAAAGCCAGGGCAGCGAATATCCCGTGGTCATCGTTCCCGTGTATCCTTGCGCGCCAATGCTGATGACGAGAAATCTTTTATACACGGCGATCACGCGCGCCAGAAGCATGGTGATTTTGGTCGGATGCGTATCGGTCGTGGAGCAAATGGTGAAAAACGACCGCCGTATTCTTCGCTACACAACGCTCTGCGAGCGTATCGTGGAAGAAGCGGAAGCATTTAAATAAATATAAAAAAGCACTTGAAATTATATATTTTTTCGTGTATAATATAGGAAACGACATTTTTTGGAAAGGAGAACGGCATGGTAACGAAGATCGGACTTGACCTCGGTTACGCCAATATCACGCTTTCGGATACCGCCGCGGGGATCTACCGCGAGCCCTCCGTCGCATTGATGGACAAGAATACCAGCCGCATCCTTTCTCTCGGAACGGAAGCGACCGAAAAGGCTTCCGAGGGCGGCGTTCTCGTTCGCCCGTTTAAAAACGGTCTTCTTTATTCGAAGGAGATGACGGGTGCGGTCGTTGAGAACGCCATTTCCGCCATCCTTCCCGCAGAGAAGATCCGTGCCGTGCTCGGCCTTCCTTCCTCGATCCTCCCGAAGCAGGAGAAGGATCTTTACGAAATGATGCAGGAAAGCGGTGTTGCCGAGTGCTACGGCGTGCACCGTGCGATGGCGGCGCTGATCGGCGCGGGCTATTCGCCCTCTTTGTCTGCGATCTCCGTCAATATCGGCGCGAGTGCGACCGAGATCATGGTGCTCCATAAGGGAAGCATCCTTCTTGAAAACACGGCGGCGATCGGCGGCGAGGATTTTGACCGCGCGGTGAAAAACTACATCAGCGATCAGAGTGACGTTTCGGTTTCTCTCTCGGTGGCATCTGCAATAAAGGAGCGCCTCGGCGCGGTCTGGCAGGGCAAGCCCTCGGAGAGTCTTGACATTGAGGGAACGCTCTCGCTGACGGGTAACAGAATTACGATGAATCTCACGACGGAGGATGTCGTCGGTGTCTTTGAAAAGCCGCTTTCCCGTTTGCTTCTTGAGATCGCGGATATCGTAAAGAAGATCCCGCTTCCTTGCGTGAACGATATTTTCGAAAACGGCATCGTGCTTTCCGGCGGCGGCGCAATGCTCTTCGGTCTTGACCGTATGATCGAGCGCATTCTTGAGATCCCCGTGGTTTTGGCAAAGGATCCGATGGATAGCGTTGCCAAAGGGCTTTCGCGGATCAATAATTTTCTCCCCGCGCGCATGAGAGGGCAGTGCAAGGACATCACGTCCCAGCTTGCAAAGTTCTATGAAGCACGGAATTCGGAAAAAAACAATAAATAAGAAACGAGAGGGTATAGAAAATGAAGTTCAATAAGGATTCTATGGTAGTGAGAGTTCTTGCGCTTGGCATGGCAGGTCTTATGGCTGTCGGTGCCATTGCGGCCGCTATTGCTTATATCATCGTGAAATAAGCCTTGCATCTCACTCGATAAAAACGGCTTTTCAGAAATCTAAAAATGGGCACTTGCGGCATTTTTGCCACAGGTGCTTTTTGTCTAATCAAGGAAGAAAACGCGCTTTTTATAATAAAAAAGCAAGAAATGGAAAGAAATGTTTTCATATTGGAGGTTTTATGCTTCATTTCGTGAATGATTATAGCGAAGGTGCATGCGAAGAGATCCTTCGCCGCTTGATGGAAACCAACCTGCAGCCTGAGAGCGGATACGGGTATGACACCTTCACCGCTTCGGCAAAGGAAAAGATCCGCCGCGCGTGCGGCACGCCCGAGGCAGGTGTATATTTTTTGGTTGGCGGTACGCAGACGAATAAGGTCGTGATCGATTCGCTCCTCGCTCCCTACGAGGGCGTCCTCTGTGCCGCGAGCGGGCATATTGCCTTGCATGAGGCGGGCGCGATCGAGCATTCGGGGCATAAGGTGCTGCCGCTTGCCCATAAGAACGGAAAGATCTCGGCAGAGCAGGTAAAGGATTACGTAGACGCATTCTTTGCCGATCCCACGTATCCGCACATGGTGCATCCCGGGATGGTATATATTTCACATCCCACCGAGTACGGAACGCTCTATACGAGGGAAGAGCTTGCCGCGCTTTCCGAGGTCTGCCGCGCGTGCAAGCTGCCGCTGTATCTTGACGGTGCGCGCCTCGGCTACGCATTGGCTTCGCCCGAGAGTGATCTTTCGCTTCGGGATATCGCCGTGCTGACCGATGCCTTTTATATCGGCGGAACGAAGGTGGGTGCCTTGATGGGGGAGGCAGTCGTTTTCCCGAAGGCAGAGCCGAAGGGGTTTTTCACGCGCGTGAAGCAAAACGGCGCGTTGCTTGCCAAAGGGCGACTGACGGGGCTGCAGTTTGATACGCTTTTTACGGATGATCTTTATTACCGCTTGGGCGAAAACGGTGTTAAGACCGCCCGCCGCCTGCGCGAGATCTTCCTTGATAAGGGATATAAATTCTATATCGATTCGCCCACGAATCAAACCTTCGTGATATTAGAAAACGCGAAAATGCAAGCACTTTCCGAGAAGGTGCGCTTTGATTATTGGGAAAAATATGATGAAACGCATACCGTCGTGCGCTTCTGCACGAGCTTTGCCACGCGCATGGAATCCGTGGAAGCCTTGGCAGCGTTAATATGAAGGGAGAGCGCCATGCAAATGCCGAAAAAGGGAAGATATCGCCATTATAAGGGCAATGAATACGAGATGATCGGAATTGCGAACCATTCGGAAACCCTGGAGAAAATGGTCGTTTACCGTGCGCTCTACGGCGAAGGAGAGCTTTGGGTGCGCCCGCTTTCTATGTGGCAGGAAAGCGTTACGGTGAACGGAAAGAGCGTTCTCCGTTTTTCTTATATCGGGGAGTAGATCCAAGCCGCTTTGCTTCAGAAAAATCAGTTGCTCGCATTTCGGATCTTGCTTTTCTCACCCTTCAAATTTTGAAAGGAAAAAATGAAACGAGCGAAAAACGCGCATAAAACGCGCGCATAACCGTGATCAAAAACGAAGAAAGATCCTCCTATGTCGGAACGGATATATTCAAACCGTCATAGGAGGATTTTTTTATGCTCGGAGAATGCTTGGATGAAAAGCAAGCGTACCGTATGGATCGATCGTTTTTTATAATTTGCGAAATTGCGCGCGCGGGTATCCTAAAAAGCTGCGGCAACGCAAAAAAATCAAGACAACGCAGAAAACGTTTTTAAGGCAGTGCAGAAAAAGCCTTTGCCTCAAAATAGAAAAATACAGAAAACTAAACTTCTTCACTTGGCACAGTTAAGCAAAGGCGGAGAATGCATCCAGCACCACGTCTCGATTTTCCTCGCTGTATTCGATCTCCTTGGAAAAGTCCTTTGCCGTCTTGGCGATCTCTGCGCGCGTGTGCGCTCCTTCCGCTTCGCAAAGCGCGGCGATGGCAGTCGTAGAAAAAAGCGCAAGCCCGATCGGGGCAGTCACGTCCCCCTCGAGTGCGTAGGTAAGAAAATACCGATAGATAAAATAGCAAAGGATCTTTGAGAAAAGCGCCTCGGTATCTGTCCTTGGCTTCGGCATCTGCATCGTGGCGCATCTTTTTGGAAAGGCACTCTACCGAAGCTGTGGAATGGGTGACCGGGGCGTATAACCAGTATTACTTCATGGCATTTACAGAAACGGTGGAATACATCCTTGCCATGGTTGGTGTTGTGATTTTCCTTACTGCTTATATGAAAACCATCCGTGTCCATCTGGATGAAACCGGAATGCAGACGGAACATGCCCAGTACAGCAAACAGAACCGGGATCTGGAACTTTATAATATGGTGGGTTCACGGCTGCTGCTGAATGCGGCTCTGGCGATTGTGAATTATATCATGGCCTGTGTGTACCGGTATGCGCTGGTGGACATTGAAGCCATGGGCGTGATCTGCATTGTGGTGAC
>JAFVQL010000009.1 GCA_017504785.1 Clostridia bacterium
ACGCAATCGATTCTGCGCTCCACACCTTCGAGGCTTATGCTCTACGCGCGCTCGAAGTGCGTTTCTAACGGCGGACTACACCGTTCTACCATGGGTAGAGTAGCAAAAAGGCTTGATTTTTGGAAAAAGATGTGTTATAATGGTTTTGGGCAAGAAAAAAGCCCCGATTTTTCCCTTTGATAGAAAATTCCAATGGAAAAATATGGAAAAGTCGAAGCGGAGTAGAGAACTCTACTGCGTTTTCCGACGGTCAAATCTCAGTAGAAAGGAAAGAAAAGTTTATATGGATGACTTGTACGCCATCTTTGCGAGAAACGTTGCGGAGCTTCGCGCCGAGCGAAAGATGACGCAGGCGCAGCTTGCGGCGCTTCTCAATTATTCGGATAAAGCCATTTCCAAATGGGAAAGAGGCGAGGCATTGCCGGACGTCACGGTGGTAAAGCAGATCGCGGATACCTTCGGCGTCACGGTGGATTATCTTTTGAAAAGCGATCACGCGCCCGAGGATTATCGCGCAGATTTCGTGGATCGGCGCATACGGCGCAACCGTATGCTGATCACCGCGATCGCAACCACGCTCGTTTGGCTGATCGCGACCTTCCTCTTCCTTGTGTTCAACGCATTGCCGCAGGTGGTTTTGCCGTTTGAGACTTGGTTCTTCTTCGTGTACGCATTGTCCCCGAGCATCGTGCTTCTGCTCGTGTTCAATTCGATCTGGGGCAATTCGCGCTTCAATTTTGCGATCATTTCGGCGCTTGTTTGGGCCGTGCTTGCCACGGTGTTCTTAAGCATTTTGATGATCGCCTCCTTCAACCTCTGGCAAATTTTTCTCCTCGGCATTCCGGCGCAGTGCATCATCATGCTCTGGTCGGGACTCAAAAATCCAAGAAAAGGAAAGGAAGTAAGCCATGCCTCCAATCATGCCGCCCCGCCGTCCAACGTGGAATGACGGAATCGAGAAGCCGAAGCGTCTTCGCGACGTGCCGCGCTTTCTGTATCTTCGTATCAAGGGCTTTTTTTCGCGTCTGGGTACGATCGTGGGCCTCGTATGGAAGTCTGCGCCGATCTGCCTTTGCCTGATGCTGTTCTTTTGTCTTGCGGAGGGCTTTCTTCCGGTCATCGGCGCGTACATCAGCCGTGACCTTTTGAACGCCATCGCGGATATGCTCGGAAAAGAGCTTTCGGCACCGATGGAGGCCTTGCGCCCGATCCTCTTCCTTTTAATACTGCAAATGTGCCATTCCTCTTTGTCAAAGGCCATCGGCCGCGTGAATTCCGTGGTGACGTCGCTTGCGGGCGAAAAGGTTTCCAATCACATCCGCATTCTCATCATCGAGAAGGCGAAGGAGGTAGACATTTCGTCCTTCGACCGTCCCGAATTTTATGAGAAGCTCGAAAACGCAAACCGCGAGGCGGGAATGCGCCCCGTCGGTATCATTCAGGCGGTGTTCCGCGTGGCGAGCACGCTGATCAGCGCGCTCTCGTTCGTTGCCGTTCTGTTTGCGCTCAACCCGTTCGCACCCTTGGTGGTGATCCTCGCGGCAATTCCGAGCGCGGTGCTTTCCTATTATTACCGTCAAAGAAACTTCCATTACATTCGCCGCCACTCGAAGGAGCGCCGTGAAATGGCGTATTATTCGGGGCTGATGGTGAATAAGGATCAGGTCAAGGAGATCAAGCTTTTGGGCCTTGGCGATACCTTCGTTGCAAAATACAAAACGGTGTTTGGAAAGTATTTTGCGGGGCTTCGCCGCCTTATCGTCAGAGAGGGCGTGTCGCAAACGCTGGTCTCGCTGATCTCCACGCTGGTGCACGGCGCGCTTTTTGCTTACGTTGCGTACCACGTCGTGTATCACTCCGCCCTGATCGGTGACTATTCGCTTTACAGCGGTGCGCTCACCTCGATCGGCGGCTACGTTACCACGCTCGTTACCGCCACGGCATCCATCTACGAGGGAACGCTCTTTATTGATAATATGATCGCCTTCATGAAGGAAGAGCCGCACATCGTCTGCGCTCTGCCCGCGCCGTGCGAGGCGGAGATCGGCGCAAAGCACACGATCGAGTTTGATCACGTGTTCTTCTCTTATCCCGGAAGTGATCGCTTGGTGCTGAAGGACCTTTCCTTCAAGCTTTCGTCGGGCGAGCGCACGGTGCTCGTCGGACTGAACGGTGCGGGGAAAACCACCCTCGTGAAGCTTTTGACAAGACTGTACGATCCGACCGAGGGCCGCATCCTTTTGGACGGACGCGATATCCGCGAATATGACGTGGATGCGTACCACCGTATGTTCGGTATTATCTTCCAGGACTTCGGAAAATATGCAGAAACGATCGAAGAAAATATCCGCTACGGTGACGTGCATACCGAAACGAGTGCCGCGCGCGTGGATCGCGCGATCGAGGACGGTGACGCTACCTTCATAAAAGACCTTCCGCTCGGCAAGCAAACGCCTCTGACACGTATGTTCTACGAGGACGGTCTCGAGCTTTCGGGCGGCATGTGGCAGAAGCTTTCGCTTGCCCGCGCGTTTTACCGCGAAGCCGAGTTTTTGATCCTTGACGAGCCGACCGCCGCGCTTGACCCGCTGGCAGAGGAGGAGGTATTCCGCCGCTTCTATAAGCTCTCCGAGGGAAAGCTTGCGCTCTTTGTTTCGCACCGTCTTTCGGGGGCAACACTGGCAGAGCGCATCCTCGTCGTGGGAGAGGGAAGAGTGCTTGAAAACGGAACGCACACAGAGCTTATGGAGAAAAAGGGACATTATTACCGTCTTTTTTCCACGCAGGCCATTCGTTACGCCGAGGGCATGGACGGCGTGCGAGGCCACGGCGATGGCTCGAATGCGTCCGCCACCATTTGATTTAAAAGAAAAAATTGTACACTTTTGAGAAAAACGCAGGGAAAATTTCTGCGTTTTTTTCTTTCCCCGAAAAACATTGTTAAAAAAATAACAAGCATTGACAACCCTTTGGTTTTATAGTATAATTCAATGCATATTGAGTTATCAGGAGATGTATTTTGGATCTGACACACGGAAAATATCTTTCGGTGGATTACGGTGACGTACGCACCGGCATTGCCACCTGCGACCCGTCGGGCTTGATCGCCGAGGGGCTCGAAACCGTCCGTAAGGGCGGAATGAAGAATACGGCGGTGTACGTTGCCGCACTTGCCAAGAAGCTCGGATGCAAAAAGATCATCGTCGGGCTTCCGAAAAACATGGACGGCTCGGAGGGAAACCGTGCCGAGACCGTCGGCGCATTTATCGAGCTTCTGCGTGCCGAGACCGATCTTGCCATCGACACGATGGACGAGAGAATGACCACGATGATCGCCTATCGCTATCTCGGCGCCTCGGAGGTGTACGGAAAGAAGCGCAAGGGAGCGGTGGATACGCTTTCCGCCGAGATCATTTTGCAGGACTATCTTGATAAGGAAAGAAAAGGAAATCTTTAAAATCGAAAGGAAAAGGTAAAGAAAATGAAATTCCGCGCATTCCTTGAGCGTAAGGACGTTACGCTCTCACCTAAAAAGTATTTCATCGATGCCATGAGCTCTCTGGCTCTCGGCCTTTTTGCATCGCTTCTGATCGGAACGATCTTCGGCACGCTTGCAAAGTACGTGCCTTGGAGCTCGATCGCCTTGATGGCAGACTTTGCGAAGAAGGCCACGGGGGCTGTGCTCGGTATTGCCGTTGCTTATTCCTTGAAGGCGCCGCCTCTCGTTCTGTTTTCCGCCGGAGCGGTCGGCCTCTGCGGTAACGATCTTGCCACTGCCTTCGTGATCGGCGGTGTGGAAAAATCCCTCTCTGCGGGGCCTGCCGGCGCATTTCTTTGCGCGTTGGTTGCCACTGAGCTCGGTAAGCTCGTTTCCAAGGAGACCAAGGTCGATATCCTCGTCACCCCCGTTGTAACGATCACGTCGGGCGTTTTGCTTGCACAGCTGATCTGCCCCGTCGTTGCGTACGTTATGTATTTCGTCGGTACGTTTATCAATACCGCCACGGAGTTTGCGCCCTTCTTCATGGGCATCGTTCTCTCGGTCGTCGTCGGCGTGGTGTTGACGCTTCCGATCAGCTCCGCCGCGCTTTGCGCCATGCTGGGGCTGACGGGGCTTGCAGGCGGCGCGGCAACCGTTGGCTGTTGCGCGCAGATGGTTGGCTTTGCCGTGATCTCCTTCCGCGAAAATCGCGTGGGCGGTCTGATCGCGCAGGGACTTGGCACCTCGATGCTCCAAATGGGTAACATTGTGAAAAAGCCCCAGATCTGGATCCCGCCAACGCTTGCGGCGGCGGTGGTCGGTCCGTTTGCTACCTGCCTTTTCAAGCTGGAATGCACGGGCGTCAGCGCGGGCATGGGAACCTGCGGTCTTGTCGGCCCGATCGGTATCATTGCGGACATGGGCTTCACGCTTAACTCCGTGCTCGGTATTTTGATCGCCTGCATCGCGCTTCCCGCGATCCTCTCCTTCGTTTTCAACGAGATCATGCGAAAGATGGGCTGGATCAAGACGGGGGATATGCAGCTGCAGCTTTGATCTGAAAACTCAACAGAAAGGAACTGATTTTTATGCGTAACCACACGCTGCTTTGCGATTTTTATGAGCTTACCATGGCAAACGGCTATTTTGAGCTTGGTAAGGGAGATGAGATCGCGTATTTCGACGTATTCTTCCGCACTCTGCCGGACGGCAGCGGCTTTGCCATTGCCGCGGGTCTTTCGCAGGTCATCGACTATATTAAGAATCTGAAATTCACCGAGGAGGATATCGCTTATCTTCGCGAAAAGGGAGTTTTCTCCGAGCGTTTTCTTGCATATCTCAAGGGCTTCCGCTTTACGGGCGATATCTACGCCGTTCCCGAAGGAACGCCGATCTTCCCCGGCGAGCCGTTTATGACGGTGCGCGCCCCCTCGATCGAAGCGCAGTTTATCGAGACCTACCTGCTTTTGGCGCTGAACCATCAGTCCCTCATTGCCACCAAGGCAAATCGCGTGGTCAGAGCCGCGCAGGGAAGAGCCGTTGCCGAATTCGGTTCCCGCCGCGCGCAGGGCGCGGACGGCGCGATCCTCGGCGCGCGTGCCGCATATATCGGCGGCGTAAACGCCACGGCATGCACCATCACGGATAAGGTGTTCGGCGTCCCCGCAACGGGAACGATGGCGCATTCCTGGGTGCAGATGTTCGATAACGAGTACGATGCGTTCGTTTCCTACTGCAAGATCTATCCGAACAACGCCACCCTTCTTGTGGATACCTACGACGTGCTTCGCTCGGGCGTTCCGAATGCGATCCGCGCCTTCAAGGAGGTGCTTTTGCCGCAGGGCATCACGAAGTGCGGCATCCGTCTTGATTCGGGCGACATCACGTATCTGACGAAAA
Organism: Clostridia bacterium; assembly: GCA_017504785.1. GTDB lineage: Bacteria > Bacillota > Clostridia > Oscillospirales > CAG-272 > UBA1740. The sequence goes on from JAFVQL010000009.1 coordinate 5,381, forward strand.
AGGCGAGAAAGATGCTTGACGAGGCGGGGCTGACGGAGTGTAAGATCGTCGTTTCCAACTCCCTCGACGAGAATATCATCCGCGATATCATCGCGCAGGGCGCAAGGGTGGATTCCTTCGGCGTCGGTGAGCGGTTGATCACCGCCAAGTCCAATCCCGTGTTCGGCGGCGTGTATAAGCTCGTTGCCAAGGAGAAGGACGGCGTGGTTTATCCAAAGATCAAGATCTCGGAAAACCCCGAGAAGATCACGAACCCGCATTTCAAAAAGGTTTACCGTATTTACGATAATGAGAGCGGCGTTGCGATCGCAGACCTTATGTGCGTGCACGACGAGGTGATCGACGAAACGAAGCCCCTCGAGATCTTCGACCCAATTGAAACCTGGAAGCGCAAGACCTGCGAAAATTACACGCTTCGCGAGCTTTTGGTTCCGATCTTCAAAAACGGAGAATGCGTATACGAGTCCCCCTCGCTCGCCGAGATCCGCGATTATTGCAAGGATCAGGTGGCGCACCTTTGGGATGAGGTGCTGCGATTTGAAAATCCGCACCGCTATTACGTAGACCTTTCCGAAAAGCTCTGGAATATCAAGAACGATCTTCTCGGAGCGAAAAAACGTTAAATTTAATAAAAAAAGCCCCGGAGTGCAAAGTAAAGTATGCATCTCGGGGCTTTTTTTGTTGTTTTCTACCGAAAATAGAGAGAAAGAACGCATGGTGGAGTATCATTCTACTAACTTTATAGTGACAGAACACAATCGTTTCTTGCGTTTTTTGCGTAAAAATGATAAAATCGTTTATGTTCTTGCGCGCTCTGCGCCGGAGCGAATATCGATATACGCACCCTTTATAAAAAAACGCTTCTGCGGTGCGTGGGTCTTTAAAAGAAAAGGAGAATTTTATGAGTATTGATAAGGACAGCGTGCGTAAGATCACCTCTTTGCGCGATCTTTTGTATGGGGCGGTCCGTTTGGATCCCGAGCATATTGCATTCAAATACAAAAAGGACGGCAATATCGTTTCGGTGACAAACCGAGAGCTGTATGATGACGTGCAGGCTCTGGGCGCCACCATTCTTGAAATGGGATACGGCAAGAGCCACATTGCGATCCTCGGCGAGAACGGCTATCCCTGGGCGGTCAGCTTTTACGCCGTGCTTCTCGGCGCGAGCGTTGCCGTGCCGCTGGATAAGGAGCTGGACGTCGGAACCCTGATCTATCTTTTGAACGAAAGCGATGCCTCGCTTCTGCTTTGTGACGAGAAGCATGCGGCCATGCTTGCGCCGCGCCGCGAGGAGCTCAAAAAGCTGGAAAAGATCATTGTGTTTGAGTGCGAAAAAACCGACGGCGATCTTCTTTCCTTCGCGGAATGCTTGGAAGCGGGAAGACTTCTCGATAAGAGTGCATACGAGGCGGCAAAAACCGAGCCGGGTGCGCTGAAGGATCTCGTTTACACCTCGGGAACGACGGGAACCGCCAAGGGCGTTATGCTCTCGGAGGATAATCTTGTCAGCTGTGTGTATTACGGACTGCGCGCGACGAGCATTGCGGGCACGGGGCTTTCGGTGCTTCCGTATCACCATACCTACGAGGCGACCTGCGAAATTTTGGTATCTCCCCTTGCGGGCACGACGCTTTGCATCAACGACAGCCTGCGCCACGTGGCGGAGAATATGCGCCTCTTCAAGCCGGATTTCATGATGCTCGTTCCGGCGTTTGCGGAGCATTTCGTTGCGGTCGTGCAGAATAATATCAAAAAGCAGGGAAAGGAGAAGCTCTTTTCCTTTATGGTGAAGCTCTCGAACCTTCTGCGCCGATTCGGCATCGATCTGCGCCGTAAGCTCTTCAAATCCGTTCTTGCGGGCTTTGGCGGCAATCTTTGCCACGTCGTTTGCGGCGGCGCGCCGATCCGTCCCGATATTGGTAAGTTCTTTGACGATATCGGTATTCTGATGGTCGGCGGCTACGGCATCACGGAATGCTCTCCCCTCGTATCTGCCAACGAAGCGGACGGAACCAACAATTTCGCTTCTGCGGGCAGAAAGCTGGAATGCCTGGAGTGGCGGATCGAGGATAAGGATGAAAACGGGATCGGCGAGATCGTCGTCAAGGGAAAAAGCGTGATGCTCGGCTATTATAAACGCCCGGATCTAACGGCAGAGGTCATGAAGGACGGATGGTTTCATACGGGAGATTACGGATATATCAACGATCGTGACGAGGTCGTGATCACCGGAAGAAAAAAGAATATTATCGTTTTGAATAACGGAAAAAACATTTATCCCGAGGAGCTGGAGGCTCGCATTCAAGGAATCGATGCGGTCGTTGAGGTCGTCGTCAGCGGCATCAAAAACGAGCATGGGCAGGATATGGGACTTGCCGCAGAGGTGTATTGCGGTGAGGAATCCGTGCCCGATGAGAGCACCCTTGCCGCCGAGATCGAGCGCGTGCTTGCGGATCTTCCGCGCTATAAGCACATGATGCGCGTCTCGGTGCGAAAGGAGCCCTTCCCGAAAACCACGACGAAGAAGATCAAGCGCGGATAATTTTTCCTCTTTCCCTTGACAAAATGCGCGCAAGTCCTTATAATAATTACAGTTCACTGTTTGAATGGCTTAGATCGTGCTTTTTTGAAAAATGGGGAAGAGGACCTCTTTTCTTGCTTTTTTTAAAGAAGACCGCATGGCGATGGCGAGAGGCGGGAAAAAGATGCTTTTAGCACTTTCGCCCCTTGAGGATCGCTTTCGGGTGCGAGCGACAGTCGTTTTTTTACCGCCCTTGCCAAAAAAACGGCATAAAACGAAAACAATTGTTTGCAAAAATAGAAAAATGAGAAAAGAGAAGAAATGAAGATCGAAGAAGTTATCCTTTGTAAATACGGTGAGATCATCTTGAAGGGTGCAAACCGCCAGAACTTTGAAAGTGCGCTCGTGAAGGAGCTGCGCCGCCGCGCCTCGGTGCACGGCACGTTTAAGATCTACTCTCGCCAGAGCACGATCTACGTAGAGCCGCAGGACGAATTTTGCGATATGGACGGTATGTACGAGGCGGCAAAATGCGTGTTCGGCATCGTCGGTGTCAACCGTGCCGCCGTATGTGAAAAGAATATGGAGAGCATCCGTAAGGTAGCGAAGGAGTACCTTCCCGCAAAGCTTTGCGGCAAAAAGACCTTCAAGGTGGAGGGCAAGCGCTCGGATAAGGCGTTTCCCTTTACCTCGCCCGAGATATCTGCCGAGATCGGCGGCGTGATCCTCGAAAACGTGCGCGGCATTCGCGTCAACGTCCGTGATCCCGAGGTGACGGTCACGGTCGAGGTCAGAGAAGAAAACGCTTTTATCCGCGCGGGCCAGGAGCCGGGCGCGGGCGGTCTGCCTCTGCGCTCTGCGGGGCGCGGCCTTCTGCTCCTTTCGGGCGGTATCGATTCTCCCGTCGCGGGCTGCCTGATGGCAAAGCGCGGCCTTGAGATCGAGGCGTTGCATTTTGAATCCTATCCTTATACCTCGGAGCGCGCAAAGGAAAAGGTTATGACCTTGGCGGAAAAAATGTGCAAATTCTGCTCCCGCATCCACGTGCACACCATCTCCCTGACGCACGTGCAGGAAGAGATCCGCGACCGTTGCCAGGAGGATTACTTCACCCTGATCCTGCGTGTCTTTATGATGCGCCTTGCTGAGCGCTGTGCGAGAGAGTATAAGTGTGACTGTCTTGTCACGGGCGAAAGCCTTGGACAGGTGGCGTCGCAGACCTTGAAGGCGATCGCCGTCACGGACAGCGTGGTGGATATGCCCGTCTTCCGCCCCTGCATCGGTATGGATAAGAACGAGATCGTGATCGAAGCGCGCCGCTACGATACCTTCGATACCTCGATCCTTCCTTATGAGGATTGCTGCACGGTGTTCACGCCTCGCCATCCCAAGACCCAGCCTAAGCGCGAGGAAGTGATGGCAGAGCTTGCAAAGCTCGATTTCGATGCGCTGATGGAAGAGGCGTACGCAACGATGACCACCGAAACCAAGCTCGTTTTTGAAAATTACAGATGATTTTTCGCCCGTGCGCGGGAATTTTGTTTAAATATCTTGACAAATATTTTCTTTTATGATAAAATATGTGCCGTATGAGGTTTTCTCGCAAAAAGAGGCCTCTGTCAAGCCCTGGAAAAGAGAATGCACGGTTGGTGAAAGCTGCATAGGGTGAAACAGGCGGTGTAGCTTTTTGTCCCCTTGGGGATCTCCGGGAAGAACGGCCCTTGGCTTATTAGACCCCGGCGCGTGAGCCGCGTTAACGGCATGGAGTGATAAATTCGGGTGGTACCGCGTACATAACGCCCCGAGGACGGATATTTTCGTCCTCGGGGCTTTTTTTGATTTCAAAATAATAAATATATAAGCGAGGACACAGGTATGAACAAGGAATTACCGAAGAATTATGCCCCTTCGGAATTTGAGGATCGCATCTATAAAAATTGGTGCGACAAGGGCTATTTTAAGCCCGATGCGGACAAGAAAAAGCCCGCGTTTTCGATCGTTATCCCCCCGCCCAACGTAACGGGACAGCTGCACATGGGACACGCGCTGGACGAAACTCTGCAGGACGTTCTCTGCCGTTATAAGAGAATGCAGGGCTTTTCCACCCTTTGGGTGCCCGGCACGGACCATGCGGGCATTGCTACCCAGATCAAGGTAGAGGAGAACCTTCGCGTAAACGAGGGCCTCACGCGCTATGACCTTGGCCGCGAGAAGTTTCTTGAGAGAGTTTGGGACTGGAAGAATCAGTACGGCTCCCGCATCATCAATCAGTTAAAGAAGCTCGGCGCATCCTGCGATTGGTCACGCGAGCGCTTCACGATGGACGAGGGATGCTCCCGCGCCGTACGCGAGGTGTTCGTAAACCTCTACAATAAGGGCCTCATCTACCGCGGCTACCGCATCATCAACTGGTGCCCCAATTGCCGCACCGCGCTTTCGGATGCCGAGGTGGAATATACCGAGCAGCCCGGCGCATTCTGGCACGTTCGCTATCCCGTGAAGGGAAGCGAGGGTGAGTACGTGATCATCGCTACCACCCGTCCCGAGACCATGCTGGGCGATACCGCCGTTGCCGTGCATCCCGAGGACGAAAGATATAAGCACCTCGTCGGCAAGAGCCTGATCTTGCCTCTGGTCGGCCGCGAGATCCCCGTGATCGCCGATGAATACGTAGAGCGCGATTTCGGAACCGGCTGCGTGAAGATCACGCCCGCGCACGACCCGAACGACTTTGAGGTCGGAAAGCGTCATAACCTTGAGATCATCAAGACCTTCAATGACGACGCTACCATCAGCGAGCAGTGGGGCGGCAAGTATGCGGGCATGGATCGCTTTGAGGCGAGAAAGGCCATGGTTGCGGATCTGGAGGCACAGGGCTTCCTCGTAAAGACCGAGCCGTATTCGCACAACGTCGGCACCTGCTATCGTTGCAAGACCACCGTAGAGCCTTTGACCTCGGATCAGTGGTTCGTGAAGATGGAGCCGTTGGCAAAGCCCGCTTTGGAGGTCGTTAAGAACGGAGAAGTGAAGTTCGAGCCCGAGCGCTTCTCCAAGACCTATATCAACTGGATGGAAAACTGCCACGACTGGTGCATTTCGCGTCAGCTCTGGTGGGGTCACCGCATTCCCGCGTTCTACTGCGATTCCTGCGGGGAGATGACGGTTTCCAAGACCGATATTGACGTTTGCCCGAAGTGCGGCGCGAAGGTGCGCCAGGAGGAGGACGTGCTGGATACCTGGTTCTCGTCCGCGCTCTGGCCCTTCTCCACGATGGGCTGGCCGGATAACACCGAGGATCTGGCGCGCTATTATCCCACAGACGTGCTCGTTACCGGCTACGATATTATCTTCTTCTGGGTTGCGAGAATGATCTTCTCCGCACTTGAGCACACCGGCAAAAAGCCCTTCTCCACCGTGTTTATCCACGGCCTTGTAAGAGACGCCAAGGGCAGAAAGATGTCCAAGTCCCTCGGCAACGGTATCGATCCCTTGCAGATGATCGAGCAGTACGGTGCGGACGCGCTCCGCTTCGCGCTTGCAACGGGCAATGCACCCGGTAACGATATGCGCTTCTCGGACGAGAAGATCGAGGCCGCGAGAAACTTTGCCAATAAGCTTTGGAATGCATCTCGCTTCGTGCTTATGAATCTTGACGAGGAGGACACCGCCGCGTTGCCCGCAGAGCAGGAAATGGCGATCGAGGACCGCTGGATCCTCTCCCGCCTTGCAAAAACGGTTGCCACCGTAGAAGAGAATATGGATAACTTCGAGCTTGGCGTAGCACTCGGTGAGATCTATAACTTCACCTGGGATACCTTCTGCGATTGGTATATCGAGATGGCGAAGAGCCGTATCTTTGAGAAGGGAAGTGCCGGCGCGAAGACCGCAAAGAGCGTGCTTTGCTACGTGCTCACCGCGATTTTGAAGCTCCTGCATCCCTTCATGCCCTTCATCACCGAGGAGATCTACGGCGCGCTTCCCGGCGCGGGCGAGAGCATCATGATCTCCGCGTATCCCGATGCAAAGAGCATTCCCGTATACGAGGATGCCGCAGAGGATATTGACCGTATTATCACCGCGATCACTGCGATCCGTAACCGCCGCGCGGAAATGAACGTTCCGCCCTCGAAGCGTGCAAAGCTCTTCGTCGTTACCAAGTATGAGAGCACCTTCAAGAGCACCGCGAAGATCCTTGAAAAGCTTGCGGGCGTATCCGAGGTCGTTTTGACGGATGCGTATGCGGGCGAGGACGCCGTTGCGATCGCAACCGAGGCGGGCAACCTCTATATCCCCCTTGCGGACGTGATCGATTTCGAGAAGGAAAAGGCGCGCCTTACCGCCGAGATCGAGAAGAACGAGGGCGAGATCCTTCGCATTGAAAAGAAGCTTGCCAACGAGGGCTTCGTTGCAAAAGCACCTGCGGCTGTAATTGAGGGCGAAAAGAAGAAGCTTGAAAAGTATCTCTCCACCAGAGAGTCGCTTGCCGCCGCTATTGCAAAACTCAAGTAATTTGCAAACAATCATTTGCAAATATAGCGTTTATCATGATAGAACTTGAAAACCTGTCCTCGGTTATTTATGCGGGGCAGTACGATAATGAAAGCGTTCCGGAAACGCTTGTGATAGAAGACGGTGTGGAGGAGATCGCGGAGAATGCCTTTCGCTTCTTTTCCTCTCTTAAAAAGGTCGTCCTCCCTCCGTCGCTTCGCCGCATCAGTGCGGCCGCCTTCGCGGATTGCAAAAACCTCGCAGAGATATCGATCCCCTTCGGCCTCCTTGAGATCGGAGACGAGGCGTTCAGCGCCTGCTCTTCTCTCACGGGCATTCGCCTGCCCGACAGCGTGATGCATATCGGCGAGGGATGCTTCGAGGGGTGCGCCTCGCTTTCCGCCGTGAAGCTCTCCGAGAGCCTCGGCTCGATCGGTGCGGGCGCATTCTCCTTCTGCTTTAATCTTCATCATATCGAGATCCCCGATAGCTGCTATGCGATCGAATTTAACGCCTTTTCGGGTTGCTTTTCCTTGGAAAGCGTGAAGCTTTCGCGCAATATGCAAAGCGTGGAGGAATCGCTTTTTGAAGGATGCCGCAGTCTTTCGGCGATCGATCTGCCGGCAGGGCTCGTGCGTATCGGTCGCCGCGCCTTCCGCGGCTGTGCAAAGCTCGTTTCTCTGATCCTTCCGGTCTCTCTGCTTGAGATCGGTCTGGATGCCTTTGCGGACTGTGCGGCTCTATGCCGCCTTGCTATCCCAAAGGGCGTGCGCGAGCTTGAGGATAACGAGGTCTTTAACGGATGCGCCTCCTTGCGCGAGATCTCTTACGGCGGCAACGCAGAGGAGTGGGAGCGCCTGCTCGGCGGTAAAACGCTGACGGTGCCGACCGCCGCGGGTGCGATCATTACCCCGAAAATCTATTTTTTGGACGTGAAAAATGAAATTTAAATGCTTGGTCCTTGACCACGACGATACGGTTGTCAACAGTACGGCAACCATTCATTACCCTTGCTTTGTCGAGTATCTTGCCGAGCGCAAGCCCCATCTTTCGGGCAAGTTCGACCTCGATACCTTCTTTCGCAAGAATTTCGATCCCGGCGTTCTGGAGTTTTTTGCAAACGACGTTGGGCTGACCGAAAGGGAAATGGAAGAGGAAGAATGTTATTGGCGCGACTTCGTGAAAAATCACGTTCCCGCGGTCTATCCCGGAATGCGAGAGATCATGGAGCGCTTCCTTGCCGAGGGGGGCATTCTTGCGGTTGCCTCGCATTCGCTCTCGTGCTATATCGAGCGTGACTATAAGGAAAACGGCCTGCCGCAGCCGTCGGTGATCTATGGCTGGGAAATGCCGAAGGAGAAGCGCAAGCCCGCCCCCTTCGCGCTAAACGATCTTTGTGAGCGCTTCGGTCTTCTGCCCGAGGAGATCTTGATGGTGGACGATCTGAAGCCCGGCTTCGATATGGCGCGCGCTGCGGGCGTTCCCTTCGCTGCCGCGGGCTGGGCGCATAACATTGAAGAGATCGCGACCTTTATGCGCCGCCACTGCGATTATTACCTTTCGGATACCGCCGCGCTTTCCGCGCTTTTGTTCGCAGAGTCATAAAGCGGAGCATACCTTTCGGAATTTAGATTTTCCGTTTTCCCTTGACAAAGAGAGAAAAGAATAGTAAAATATACTTGTAATACGTAAAGTAAAGCCATGTGAGGTGATTTTTATCTTAAGCATCAAATTGATTTCCGCACAGGGTGACGTCAAGTTTAAGGCCTACGGTAACGAAATCGACGAGCGCTTTGATGGCTTGTACGAGCAGGGCGACAAGTTTCGCGTTGACCTCTCGGACACTACCTTCATGAAGATCTCGCTGGACGAGAATCTTCCCGAAAGCATCGTTTACGTGCCGGACGGATCCTTTGAGTTTGTGATCCCCTTCGGTTATGAAAGAAAGGCGTGCTATGCGCCGTGTACCTTTGACGGTGTGAGCCATCGCGTTCGCGTCAGCGAGCCGACGGAGGCGGAGGTTTACGGTGACCGTATGATCTCCCTCAACACGCACGATCGCCATAACGTGCCGAAGTATTACCCCCATGCGGTGGCAAACTTCGTAACGCGCGAGGAGCCCTGCTTCTTTGAGCGCAATGCGATCGACGGCGTGACCGAGAACCATAGCCACGGCTCTTATCCCTATCACTCCTGGGGCGGCGGCCTTCGCGAGGATCTGGAATTCACGGTGCATTTCGGTATGCCGGTCGAGGTGAACGAGATCGTGATCCACCTCCGCGCCGATTTTCCCCACGATACGTACTGGAAAGAGGCTGACCTCGTGTTTGGCGACGGAACGGTACAGCACATCCATCTTGAAAAAACCGATGCAGGGCAGAGCTTTGCTTTCCCCGCGATCAGAACCGAGAGCGTAAAGCTCTGCGGATTCGTGCAGCAGCGCTTGGAGGACGGTTCGCTTTCCTTCGCCGCTCTGTCCCACTTTGCCGTAAACGGCCATTACATTAAAGAGGAGAATGAAGGAATGGAAGTCAGAAACGCATCCAACGCAAAAGACGTCAGATTTTATACCACGGATAGACTCAGAGAGGAATTTCACATTAAGAACCTCTTCACTAAGGATAATATCCGCATGGTTTATAGCCACACCGACCGTATCATCGTGATCGGTATGATGCCCGTGTTTGCAAGCCTGCGCCTTGAGGCGGGTAAGGAGCTTGCCGCAGATTATTTCCTTCAGCGCCGTGAGCTTGGTTGCATCAATATCGGCGGTAAGGGTATCATCACCATTGACGGTGTTGAGTACGAAATGAACCCCCGTGACGGCATCTACGTAGGTATGGGCAATAAGGAGCTTCGCTTCAGAAGCGTAGATCCCGAGCATCCCGCGAAGTTCTATATGACCTCTTGCCCCGCACATACCGCATATCCCATCGTGAAGATCGACATCACGAAGGCGCGCAAGGTTCCCTGCGGCAGCGTTGAGGATTGCAACAAGAGAGTGATCAATCAGTACATCCATCCCGAAGTGATCAAGTCCTGCCAGCTCGCCATGGGTCTGACGGAGCTTGAGGTCGGCTCAAACTGGAACACCATGCCCTGCCATACCCATGACAGACGTATGGAGGTTTATATGTACCTCGATATGGGTCCCGACGATGCGGTATTTCACATGATGGGCGAGCCCAAGGAGACCCGCCACATTATCATGCACAACGAGGAAGCCGTGATCTCTCCCTCCTGGTCCATCCACAGCGGCGTAGGCACGAAGAACTATTCGTTCATCTGGGCTATGTGCGGCGAGAACCAGGAATTCACGGATATGGATCATATTGAAACCAAAGAACTCCGCTAAAAACAAAAATTACGAAATACTGCGTTGTCGGTCGAGTCGCTCGGATCGCCGTAGTCATCTACGGCTTCACGTCGCTCCCGACCTTACGCCTTGTCTTTCAAAATTTTTGAGTTTTAACGCTGTGCACAGACGGAGCAAAGCGCGAGCGACGCTCGACATAGGAAGCTATGCCATCGCATTGCTCGCTCGGTTTGCCTCGTCTTGCGAAATTTCTCCTCGCCGAAAAAGCGAGAAAATCCGAAATACTGCGTTGTCGGTCGAGTCGCTCGGATCGCCGTAGGCAACTACGGCTTCACGTCGCTCCCGACCTTACGCCTTGTCTTTCAAAATTTTTGAGTTTTAACGCTGTGCACAGACGGAGCAAAGCGCGAGCGACGCTCGACATAGGAAACTATGCCATCGCATTGCTCGCTCGGTTTGCCTCGTCTTGCGAAATTTCTCCTCGCCGAAAAAGGCGAGAGAATAACACAATTTAAAAAACTAAATTAAGGAGTATATAAAATGAGCAAGATCAGTTTTTGTCTTGAGGGTAAGGTTGCCCTTGTAACCGGCGCATCCTACGGTATCGGCTTTGCAATCGCAAAGGGCCTTGCAGGCGCAGGCGCAAAGATCGTATTCAACGATCTAAAGCAGGAGTTCGTTGATAGAGGCCTCGCGGCATACGCAGAGGCAGGCATCGACGCAAAGGGCTACGTTTGCGACGTTACCGATGAGGACGCTGTAAACGAAATGGTAGCAAAGATCGAGAAGGAAGTCGGCGTGATCGACATTCTCGTGAACAATGCAGGTATCATCAAGAGAATTCCTATGATCGAAATGAAGGCGGAGGAGTTCCGTCAGGTAATCGACGTTGACCTGAACGCTCCTTTCATCGTTTCCAAGGCAGTTCTCCCCTCTATGATCAAGCAGAAGTCCGGTAAGATCATCAACATCTGCTCGATGATGAGTGAATTCGGCCGCGAGACCGTATCTGCTTACGCTTCCGCAAAGGGCGGTCTTAAGATGCTGACCAGAAACATCGCATCCGAGTACGGACAGTACAACATTCAGTGCAACGGTATCGGCCCCGGCTATATCGCAACGCCTCAGACCGCGCCCCTTCGTGAGAAGCAGGCAGACGGCTCCAAGCACCCCTTTGATAGCTTTATCACCGACACCAAGACGCCCGCAGGCCGTTGGGGCGATCCCGAGGATCTTGCGGGTCCCGCCGTATTCCTTGCATCCGAGGCATCCAATTTCGTGAACGGACAGATTCTGTACGTTGACGGCGGTATTCAGGCTTATTTCGGCAAACAGCCTTCGTAATTGGAGCTTCCGCTTTTTGTCAGCTTTTCCCGTTTTCCTCCTCTCGCGGTAGTTTTCTACCGCTTCGGAATGAAGAACGAAAAAATCTGCTCAAAAATCGTTTGCTCCATGGGCTTCCGCTTTTTTCCGCTCGGCATAAAACCTATGCCGAGCGGAAAATACTTTCATCTTGATTTTTTCTTCCTCTTATGCTAAAATGATAAGAGGAAGATTTTTTTGTCCCCATCGGCCGATCGAAAACGAATTTCAAAGAAGGGAGAACGCTATGATCCAGACCGAGCTGCGCTTGCCGCTTTCCTATACCGAAGCGGATATAGAACGCGCTCTGCGCGCAAGTCTCCCGCTTTCGGACGAGCCGATTTTTGAGATCAAAAAGCTGCGCCGCGTTTTGAAGGGCGGCGGGGCAGAGCCGCGATATTTTATGCTTCGCGTGGCGTTTTCGGTTTCCGCGGAAAAGGAAGCAGGGCTTCTCAAAATGAAAAAAAAGGTCTCGCCCTATGAAAAGCCGTATCTCTGTGTACCCAAAATTGAAATAGAACGATCTCCCGTCGTGGTCGGCATGGGGCCGGCGGGGCTTTTTGCCGCCTTGATCCTTGCCGAAGCGGGGGCAAAGCCCATTCTGCTTGAGCGCGGTCAGCCCGTGGAGCAAAGAAAGCGTGACGTGGATGCGTTTTTTGCCGGCGGTGCGCTTTCCTCGGAGTCCAATATCCAATTTGGAGAGGGGGGTGCGGGCGCGTTTTCGGACGGTAAGCTGAAATTCGGTACGAAAGATGCCGCCATCGAAAGGGTGCTTGAAACGCTCGTTGCCTGCGGTGCGCCCGAGGATATTCTTTATAAGGAATCGCCCCACGTAGGAACCGACCTTCTTTGTGATGCGGTGCGCCGCATCCGCGAAAGGCTTTTATCTCTCGGCGCGCAGGTACATTACGGGGCGCGCATGGTTGGCTTCTCGGTATCGGGCGGCAAGATCTGCTGCGTGGAATACGTGCAGGACGGAAAACCGAACCGCATCGAAACGAACACCGTGTTTTTGGCCACAGGGCACAGCGCAAGGGACGTATTTCACCTTCTCTATGAAAAGGGCGCAAGACTCGAAGCCAAGGGCTTCGGCATCGGTATGCGCGTGGAGCATCCGCGAGAGTATATGAATGCTCTCGTATATCCCGATAGAGAGGAAAGGGAAATGCTCGGTGCGGCTTCCTATCATCTCGTCACGCATCTTGAAAACGGACGAAGCGTGTATAGCTTCTGTATGTGCCCGGGCGGAACGGTGGTTGCCGCCGCATCCGAGGCAGAGGGCGTTTGCACCAACGGCATGAGCGAGCACGCAAGAGATGCGGAAAATTCCAACAGTGCGCTTTTGGTTTCGCTCACGCCGGCGGATTTCCCCTCGGCGCATCCCTTGGCGGGACTTGCGCTCCAGGAAACGCTGGAGAGGGCCGCCTTTCTTGCCGGCGGCGGAGATCACCGCGCGCCTGCGATACGAATGCAGGATTTTCTTGAAAAAAGCGAAACGCTTTCGCTCGGCGCGGTGCGCCCCTCGTATCCGCGCGGCGTGCGCCTCGTATCTCCCGATGCCTATCTTCCGTCTTATATCACCGAGAGCCTGCGCGCGGGCATTTTGGATTTTGAAGCATGGATGCCGGGATTTATATATCCCGATGCCGTATTGACAGGGGTGGAGGCGCGCAGCACCTCTCCCGTGCGCGTGCTTCGCGCCGAGTGCGGAGAAGCCTATGCGATCGGCGGCTTATATCCGTGCGGTGAGGGCGCGGGCTATGCCGGCGGCATCGTTTCCTCCGCGGCAGACGGTGTGCGTATAGCAATGAAATTCATTCAAAATGTAAACAAAGATATACAATAACGCTATTTTTGCAAAGTGAGAATGAAGAGAAAACTTTTATCACCTATCCTTTGCGAAAAAAGAGATTGAATACCAACAAAAAAGGGCGAAGAATTTTTTGGAATTCTTCGCCCTTTTCTTTTCTTTTCTTTTTTACAGCTGCATCATGCGAAGCAGATAATCCGCGGCTTCGGCACGGGTCACCTCTGCGGTGTGGTCGTAAGCCCCATCGCTTTCAAGGAAGATGCCGCATTGATACATGCCCTGCACGGCGGGGCGTGCCCAAAGGGGGAGCGCCGTGCCGTCCGCCATGGTGGGCAGTGCCGCACCGCCGCTCTTGCCCGTGATCTTGCTCATGATGAGTGCCGCTTCGGAACGAGTCACGGTGTCATTCGGTCGAAAGCACAGGCCCTCGCCATCGAAGCTTCCGCGCACGATGCCAAGCCTTGCCGCCGTCGCCACGTAGCCGCGCAGAGAAAGCGGGATTTCTGCGTTATCGTCAAAATACGTGGAGGTCAGCGTGCTGTCTGCGCGCAGACCGTGCGCTTTCATCGCCATTGCCACGAATTCGGCGCGCGTTACGGCTGTGTCGGGTGAAAAATACATATCGTCTCCCACGCGCGTACCGCTCATGATTCCTTTCGCCTCCATCACGAGTGCCGCGTTGGCGGAGGGGTGCTCAGCCATATCCTTGTAGGTGACGGCGGTGAGCCTTTTTTCCACCTCGATCTCCACGGCGGCGGGGGTGGTGAAGTTGCCGTAGCAGTCGCGCACCACGTAAACGAACTTATCCTTTCCCGTGAAGCCCTCTGCGGGGGTGTAGCAGTAAGAGCCGCTTTCCTTATCCGTCAGCGAAAGCGTGCCGCTTTTCGGATAGGAGACGACCATGAATTCCAAAGCATCGCCCTCGGGGTCGCTTGCCGCGAGACGGCCAAAGACCGAAACCGCCTCCTGCGACCAGAGAGAAACGCTCTCGTCTTCATCAAAATCATGCTCGGGCGCGTAGTTTACCTTTTCAATGAATTTCAGAACGCAATCCATCTCCGCGCCGCCCATAAGTCCCTCGGAGGTAAATGAAAATTTACATTCTGTCGGATTTTTGTCGGCGGGAATGAAGGAGAGCGCGGAAATATTCTTGCGCTTGATGGTTTGTCCTTCGCTCACGCGGCGGCCGCCGTACATTAGGCTTCCTGCGGAAGAGAGGGGAAGAGAGGTGATGGTCACAGATTTGAAATCCGATACGTTCATAGCGGTTTTGAAGTCAATGTCGGAGAAGGTCATCTTTTGACCGCAAAGTCCCGTCTTGATCATTTTCGTTTCCTTGCTAAGCAGACTGACGCCGGTGCTGAGCGATGCCGAAGCGACCACGGGCGGGAGAATGGCCAGCATACAGGCGAGGAGTAAGGATAGGGTTTTCTTCATTGTATTTTTCCTTTCACAAAGCGTTTGTATGACCTATTTTTACCCTAAAACCATGGGTGTATACACCGATAGAGGAAAAAAGTACATTTTCGAAGCACCGCCGAAGGGGTTGACAAATCCGCGCGCCCTGTGCTATAATTTAAATTGACATCTTATTTTATCTTATCTTATATATTTTATTGCCTAAAGTCAGGAGCAAAGGTATACATGGATACTATGACCAATGGAGTGGCGCCCCTTTCGTCGCGCCCGCCCTTTTTCAAGAAAAAATGGTTCTTTATCACGCTTGCCGCTGTGGCGTTTTTGGCTATGGTCGGCTTGGGCGTATATATCGCTCTGCGCCCCGATCCGCCCGCGCCGATTCGCGGCATCTGCGTTTACGGCGATTATGAATACGAGGTATTAGAGGACGATACCATATCCATTCTTGCTTACACGGGTGACGATACGGACGTTTTTATTCCCATCGCCCTCGAGGGCAGGCTCGTCAGCCGCATCGGGGATTTTGCATTCTCGCAAAACGATTCGATCGTGACGGTGAAGATCCATCCCGGCGTGAAAGAGATCGGAAAATATGCGTTTTTAAATTGCATCGCTTTGGCATCGGTCGAGTTTGATGAGGGCCTTGAGATTCTTGGCACGGGTGCTTTCCATCAGTGCGAGCTGCTTGAGGAGGTGTCGCTTCCGGACAGCATCCGCGAGATGGGAGACATGGTTTTCTCTCAATGCGTATCGCTTGAGAAGGTCAAGCTTCCTTCCGCGCTCACCTCTTTGGGAACGGCGAGCTTTGCGGTTTGCCAAAACCTTAAAGGGATAAATCTTCCCGAAACCTGCGTATCGATCGGAGAAAAGGCCTTTATGGGCTGCGAGTCGCTTGCGGAGCTTGCGCTTCCCGCAGCGATCCGCACGGTTGGCTCGCACGCTTTTCAGGCGTGCACTTCCTTAAAGAATTTGGATTTTCACATGGTGGAAAGCATGGGGCAGTCTCCGCTCTCGGGTACATCCGCGCTAGAGCGCATCGATGTGGATTCGGAAAACACCGCCTATCACGTGACGGACGGAGCGCTGTATGAAACGGCGACCAAAACGCTGATCGCCTATCCCGCCGCCGCCATGGCCTCGGAGCTTTCCGTGGAAAGCGGCACGCTGACCGTCGGTGCATACGCCTTTGCCGACAATTTGAAGCTTACGAAGGTCACGTTGCCTGAAGGTCTCGTGCGCGTGGGTGACTACGCTTTCCATCAAGCCGGAAATCTTGTGGAGCTTTCGTTCCCCGCCTCGCTTGCCGAGATTGGCGTGATGTCCTTCGTGGGATGCGGTTACCTTCGGGAATATAAGGATGAATTTCTGATCGTCGGTGACGGAATTTTGCTCCATTACACGCCGCAGAGAGATGCGCTTGGCGCCAACTTTATAACGACACCGTACGCCACGCCGATCGATACGGTGGTGAACGGAAACAACGGCTCGTCGATCCGCCAAATGGGCGTGAAGCTAACGATTCCGGAAACCGTGAAAAATATCTCGTGTGCCTTTTACGGAAATACGGATATTATTGAGGTGAGTGTGCCCGGCACGGTCAAGGAGATCGCGCCCTATTCCTTCAGCTTTTGCAACTTCCTTCAGAAGGTAAGCCTTCAAAACGGTATTTCTCGCATCGGAGAATATGCCTTCTTTACCTGTGATATTCTCGCCTCGCTTTCGCTTCCCACGGAGGGGATTTCCTACGTTGGCGAATATGCGTTTGCGGGATGTGACGGGCTTCGCTCCGTGACGGTACCCGCCTATCTCGGAAAGATTCCCGCCGGTATGTTTTTTGACTGTTTGAACCTTAAAACCGTTACGATCGAGGAAGGGATCACCGAGATCGGAAGCCTTGCTTTTTCTTGCCCCTGTCTTGAGAGCGTAAGCCTTCCTTCTTCCGTTACGGTTCTGGGAGATAACGTATTTCAGGCGACCCGACTGAAAAGCTTCGTCCTGCCCGACAGCGTCAAAAGCGTGGGTGAGGGGCTCTTGCTGGATTGCTATGAGTTGACCTCCGTGACCTTCGGAAAGGGATTGACCGAGGTGCCGGTTGCCTTCCTTGCGGGATGCACGTCGCTTTCCGAGGTTACCGTGCCCGATGGCTATACCGCTCTCGGCGAGGAGTCGTTCTACCATTGCTCCGCTTTGAAGGAGATCCGTCTGCCAAACAGCGTGACCGTGATCGGAAACGTCGCGTTCGGTGACTGCAATCAGCTCGAAAGGGTGGTTGCCAAGAACCTCGTATCGCTTGGAGATCAGGCGTTCTACCGTTGCAAAAATCTAAAGAGCTTTGATTTTCCCGCATCCCTTACCACCATTGGAGACCAGGCGTTCTACGCTTGCGCTTCCTTGGATGCGATCGATCTTTCGTACGTGAACGACCTTGGCATAGAGGCGTTCTATGCTTGCAAGGCTTTGACCTCCGTGCATATTCCGAGCACCTTCTATTATTTGCCTGCCGGCACGTTTTCCGACTGCGAGGGACTTCGCAGCGTTCGCATTGACGCGCCGATGGAGCGTATCGGCTCGCAGGCGTTCAGAAACTGTATCGCGCTCAAGCGCGTGGATCTGCCGAAAACGCTGACGCATATTGATGCGTACGCCTTCGGCGGATGCACCTCGCTTAAGGCGCTTCCCGAAATGCCGAGCGTGACCGCACTGGGAGACGGCGCGTTTTCGTACTGCGCCTCGATAGAGGAGATCCGCCTTCCCGCCAATATCACCGCGCTTGGCGATCGCGTATTTTCCGAGTGCCTTTCGCTTCGCAAGGTCGAGCTTGGGGATACGCTTGAGGTGCTTGGCGAAGGGATCTTTGACAGCTGTGAGACGCTGATGTACGTCACGCTTCCCGAAAATCTTGAAACGCTTCCCGCGCGCATCTTCCAGAACTGTGCCTCGCTTGCCTTCATCACCCTGCCGGACAGCATCCGCGTGATCGAGGAAAACGTATTTTACTGCTGTGCGGCGCTTGGGCGCGTGGATCTGCCGAAGTCGCTCATCAAGATCGGCAAGGCATCGTTTTTTGATTGCCCCTCGCTGACCAAGGTCGTTTATCCGTATAGCGCGGTCCGCTTTATGGGTGTCACGGTAGAGGAAGGCAACGATGCGCTTTATGCGGCGCTTCAGTGCGCGGAGGCAGAGTGATGCTTTGTATTCGACTTGGCGATCTTACGGTCGGTATAGAAAACCGATTCGGCTATCTTCCAAAAATATGCAAGGATTATCTTGCCCCCTGTGACGCAATGCCGCTCTTCACCGTACGCCCTACGCAGGCGGAGCTGGATGCCGAGAGAGCGCTTTGCGCGCCAAAAAGACTTCCGGACGCTTATCTTGAAAGCGTGGTGGCGCACCGAAAAATTGCCGAGCAGCTTCCGATGCACGGCGCAATGGTGTTTCACGGTGCCGTCGTCGTATTGGACGGCCGCGCCTATGCCTTCACCGCGCGCAGCGGCGTTGGAAAAACCACGCATCTTTTGCTTTGGCTCAAGGCCTTTGGCGAGCGGGCATACGTTTTGAACGGAGACAAGCCCATTCTTCTTTGGAGGGACGGCAGAGTCTATATTTGCGGCACGCCTTGGAAGGGCAAGGAAAACCTTGGAGAGGGCGGCATTCTCCCGCTCTCCGGTATCGGCTTTTTGCACCGAAGCGAGCAGAATGCGGTAAAGCCTCTTGCGCCCGCAGATGCGCTCGCGCCCTTTCTTGCACAGGTGTATATGCCGAAAAACGGAGCGGCACTGCTTGAGACGATGGCGCTTTGCGATAAGGTGCTCTCTTCCGTTCCGCTTCTTTCCATGCATTGTAATATGGAGCCTTCTGCGGCGATCGTCGCGGAGCATGGCTTCAGAGAGTTGACAGAAAAGGAGAAACCTTTATGAAAATTGCAGACGGATTTGCAGTCAGAGAGGTGGCAGGCAAAAGCGTTGCCATCGCGGTCGGCGGTAAGGCGGCATCGCTCGGCGGTATGATCGCCCTGAATGAAACGGGAAAGCTCCTCTTTTCGCTTTTGACGGAGGGAACGACCGAGGAGAAAATGGCGGATGCACTCATCGCGGAATATGAGATCGACCGCGCGACTGCAGTGGCGGACGTTGCCGCCTTCCTTGCACCCCTAAAGGATGCCAAGCTGATCGAAGAATAAAAGGATAACGAGAATGAACGCAATTGACAGAGTAAGAGAATATCTCGCCCCCCACGGCCTTCGCGAGGGCGTGATGGAGTTCGCGGTCTCGAGCGCTACGGTAGCGCTTGCCGCCGTTGCTCTCGGTACGGAGGAGGCGCGCATTGCAAAAACGCTTTCCTTTCACACGAAGGAGGGCGTTGCTCTTATCGTAATGGCGGGAGATGCCAAGATCGATAACCATAAGTATAAGGGATATTTTGCCACCAAGGCGAAGATGCTTTCCTTTGAAGAGGTCGAGCCGATGACGGGCTTTCCCGTGGGCGGCGTTTGCCCCTTTGCGCCCAAGGAGGGCGTGAAGATCTTTCTCGACGCATCGCTCAAGCGATTTGAGACCGTCTTTCCCGCGTGCGGCACGCCCGCCAGCGCCGTGGAGATCACGCCTGCGCGCCTCGCCGAGGTTTGCTCGGGCTGCGAGTGGATCGACGTGACCAAGACGGCAGAGGAGAATGGATAAGGCGGCGTTTGCGCGCGCGCAAAGCGCCGTGCTCGGAGAGGGCATTGAAAGAGATGGCATCGGCACGCTTTCGGAGCGTGCGCTACACCGCATTTTGAAGCTTGCCGAGGAGCCGGACGAAGCGCTCCACGAGCAAAAGGTGCTTGGATCGGTTGCGGATATCAAAAATGAGAGCGGGATCGTTGAGATCCAGACCCGCGCGTTCGAGCGTATGCCGAAAAAGCTGAAAAAATTTCTTCCCGAATACCCCGTGAAGCTTCTCTATCCGATCGCAAGACGAAAGCTTTTGCATTGGATCGATCCCGAAACCAAGGAGATCGCGCCCGCGAGAAAAAGCCCCAAGCTCGGAAAGCCCTCGGATGCTTTTTATGAGCTTTATAAGATCCGCGACTTCCTTGCAAACGAAAATCTTTCGG
Organism: Clostridia bacterium; assembly: GCA_017504785.1. GTDB lineage: Bacteria > Bacillota > Clostridia > Oscillospirales > CAG-272 > UBA1740. The sequence goes on from JAFVQL010000009.1 coordinate 25,392, forward strand.
TGCATCTTTTGTTTCTCGACATGGCGGAGTACCGCTATCGCAACGGCTACGGCAAGGATAAAAAGCGCGGTGCTTTTCGTATCGAAAGGATCCCCACGGCGTTTTGCGAGGAGATCGTTTTGGAGGGAAGAGAGGACTACCGCATTTTCCTTCCCGAAGCACTCGGTGAGGAATTTACCGCCAAGGAGTATGCGAGGGCGATCGGGCAGAAGGCGCGTTACGCTTATCTCGGGATCCGCATATTGAAGGACTGCTTTGGCCTGATCTCTCACGTGCGAACCGAAGGCAGAGAGTATGTGTATAAGATCGAGAAATGACAAGAAATGTAAATAATTGATAGCAAAAGCCACTCGATTTCAAAAACGAGTGGCTTTCTTTTGTATGAGCGCGCCATCTTTCGTTTGGTGTGGCGGCGGTATCTTTAATTTCTATGAGCGCGGTGCTTTTCTTTTTTAGACCGTAGCGGCTTTTCTTTTGTATGACCGTGGTATTTTTTAAAATCGATCTTCTATATCCGAAAAGCATCTCCAAAAAGGTCGCTTCTCGTCATGTCCCGCGCACGGGAAAGAAAAAGGGGCTGGCGCATTTGGGCGCAATCGAAAATGACGAAAATCAAACAAAAATCCGTTTTTTTGACAAATGAGCTAAAATATATGATCTAAGGTTGAAATTCTGCGAATTTCTCCATCAAATTTTAGTCATTTTCTATCTCCGTTTTCGCCCTCTCGACGTACCTATGTACGCCTTCGGGACGAAAAACGAAGATTTTCGCTCCAAATCCCCCTATCCCCCTTAACGCATTCGAGGGTAGCTCAAGTTTTTGCAACTTGAGCTACCCTCATCGTTTTATCAAATGCTCTGCAAGGGCATGGAGGCGCAAAGTGCCTCAAGCTCGGAAAGACTCTTCATGCCGCTCACGGCGTCTGCCGCGGAGAGCGCGCCGACGGCGGCTCTGGAAGCGATGGAGAGGATCTGTTCGTCACTCTTGCCGAGATAGATGGCAAGCAATGCACCTGCACAGAAGGCATCGCCCGCACCGGTCGTTCCCTTGATAAAGCCCGCGGGGAGCTTGTAGGAGGGGATCTCGGTGTAGCTGCCGTCCTTCGCGAGGCAAACCGCAAGCGCCGGCATGTGAATGATCACGCGCTCGCCGATGCCGAAGCCCATGATCTTTTCGCAAATCGCCTTGAGGTTTTCTCTTTTTGGCTCGATCTCTGCGATCTTGCCTGCCTCGGATTCGTTGATGATCACGTTATCCGTGTACTTTAAGCAGGGGATCACGAGCTTATAGCGATCGGAGTTTTCGCTCACGAGGTCGATCGAGGTCTTGATGCCGAGGCTCTTCGCCTTGGCAAGGATCTTCTCGCCATCGCCGTTATCCACCTTGTCGAGAAGGAGGAAATAGCCGAGATGGAGCATATCTGCCTTGAAGCTATGGAAATCAATATCCGAAAGTCCGAAGTCCGCGCTTGCACCGGGGTAGGTAAAGAAGGTCCTCTGTCCGCCCACGATGCTCATGACCTCGGTAAAGCTCGTGCGCTCCTTGCGGCTTACGCGAATGCCCGTAAGGTCGATGCCGCGGTCACCGAGCTCGTGCAGAAGAAAGGTCTTTTCATCGTCCTGCCCAACCTTGCCGATCGCATAGATATCGGTTTCGGGGGAAAGGGTCTTAAGATCGATCGCCACGTTCGGAACGCAACCGCCCACCGCGCGTTTTACCGCGCGGATCTGGGTCAGCTCGCCAACGGAAGGGTAAGAACCGATCTCGTTGATTTTATCTACCAGGATACTTCCTGCGATTGCAATTCCTGCCATATCAGTTTACGTCAGGGCAGAGAGGACCTGCCAGCTCCTCGAGGAAGAAGAGCTTACCGGGGATGGTGGGGATGAAGGAGGAGGTGATGAATCTGGTGGGCTTGTAGCGAAGCGTCATCCAGAAGCTCATGCCCTGCCACTGCATGCCGCGGTTGAAGCAACCGTCAGCACCGCCGATCGCGTAGTCTGCCTGGAACATGAGGCCGGGGCCCATGGTGTTGGCACGGCAGGGAACCATGCTCGTGCGGCTTCTGAAGGAGGTAAGAGCGTTTTGCTCGATGGTCAGAGGATGCAGCTTTGCGCCAATTCTGTAAGGCTGCTTCAGCCACTCCTCGTCGGAGGTAAATTCAGAGCCGAACTGGGGCTCCCAGAATGCGATGTGGCACATACGGCCGATACCGTAAACCAGAACGAGCTTTGCGCCGTCCTTCTTGAGAGCGGCGATCTTCTCGGGATAGGTGGGGAGGTTTTCCTTGGTAGCGAAGTTTCTGTGATCCTTGGGAACGGTCAGCTCGCCGAGGGGATTGTAGAATGCGTTCTCCATTGCGCTCTGGAAGGAAGCCTCGCCGGTGATGGTGTTGCCCTCTGCGTCAGCCCACTCGTCCATGTTGAAGCACCATACGTTCTTGCAGGAAACGTTCCACTCCTTGAGGAAGTAAACGGCCCACTTGTACATACCCATAGGACCAACGGGAAGGATGAAGGCGATCTTCTCGCCTCTCTCGTTCGCCTTCTTGATCTCGTTTGCGATCTCATGGCCCATCTTAACGTTGAATTCGTCAAGGCTCTGGCACATTACGGGAGAGAAATCCTTGTTCCAGAAATCCTGTCTGTCAAGAACCTCGGAGGGCTTGTGAGCGCAGCACTCGTCGATCTTAACGAAATCCCATCCTTCGGGATAGAAGCCTTCAAGAAGGCTGCCTTTAACGGTAGAATTGAAATCCATGATAGTTCTCCTTTATGTAAGAATTAGATTTTGATTACTGTTCAGCGTACATCTTGTCGCAGAGTGCCTGGATGTGAACGGCTCTCTTTGCGTACTTGTAGTTGGGCTTTCCCGCAAGCACGTGCTTGGAGAATTCGGCAAGCTGCTTTGCGTAGATGTTCTTGCCGCTTGCGCGGAACTTCTTGGGCTTAATGATGGCATGCTCCTGCATTGCATCGTAGTCACCCTGGGGCGCATAGAGGTAAGCCATCGTTCCAACGTCGTCCTGTGCAAGCGTGTTGTTGCAGATCATATAGCCCTTCGTGCCGTAGATCTCGAGCTTTGCAACCGAAACGTCATCGGGAATGTTGAAGTTAACGTCGATGTGACCGAGCGTGCCGCTCTTGGTCTTGAAGATCATAACGGCGCTGTCCTCAACCTCGTACTTGAAGGTTTGGGTGTTCACGAAGGACTTGATGTCCACGATCTCCTCGTCAAGAATGTACTCCGCAAGCTCCAGGCAGTGAACGCCGAGGTCCATCAGCGCGCCGCCGCCGCCGAGTTCCTTGATCTGGCGCCATGCGCCGGGGATGTCGGGATACCAGCAGGAGAACTGCAGGCGCACGTTGGTGACCTGACCGACCTTGTCCTTCTTAATGAAGTTGCGCGCCTTCTGGTGCAGGCTGTGATACTTCATCATATAGCCAACGCTGAGCTGCTTGCCGGCCTTCTTGAATGCATCCAGGATCTCGGCGCTTTCAGCCTCGGTTCTTGCGATGGGCTTCTCGATCAGAACGTTTCTGTCATATTTCAGAGCGAGCAGAGCCTGCTCACGGTGGCAGAATACGGGCGTTGCGATATAAACGGCATCGCAAGCAACCTCCTTCAGCATCTGCTCCGCATCGGTGTAATAGGGAACACCGTACTTCTCGCCCACAGCCTTTGCGGCATCCGCAACCTTATCCATAACCGCGCAGAGCTGGTTATTTTCATCGGCTACGAGAGCGGGGATGGTTCTTCTGTCGGCAATGCCTGCCGCACCGATAACGCACCATTTAATTTTCATGGTAAAAACCTCACTTTATAATAAATAAAAATCAAACGAAATTAGGGGAGAAGTCTCTCGGTCGTACCCTTCAGATACGCCTTGCAAACGATGAAGCCCTCTGCGTAGTCCGCGCCGCACTGATAACCGCGGTAGCGGGAGCAGGTTCTCACCATGTCTGCAAAATCGATATGATCGTGCTCTCTCATCCACTCGAGCTGGCTCTTGTGGCACTCCAGCATATCGATCTTTTTATCGATGAATTCCGTAACGTCTACGTAGATCTCGGGCTGGAAGTTCACGCCGGCGAGCGTGTCCATATAATAAATAGGAGTCAGCTTGGCTGCGGGAAGATCCTTTTCGGTCTTGTAGCCGGGAACGGAAGCGGCAAAGCTTGCGTCGTAAACGAGCTTGGAAACTGCCGTATGGTCGGGCATGTAGTCGTCGGGATTGTGGGTAATGATCAGGTCGGGCTGCGCGTAGCGGATCACGTCCACGATCTTATCTCTTGCCGACTTGTCGTCTGCGTAGATCTTCACGTCGTGGCAGCCGCCCCAAAGCACCTCGATGCCTGCAAGCGCGCCTGCGGCCTTCGCCTCGCCCTTACGCATTTCGCCCAGCTCCTCGGGCGGGATGATCACGTGGCCGAGGTCACCGTTGGAAACGTGACAAACGAACACCTTGTCCCCGCGAGCGGCGCATTTTGCGAGCGTGCCGGAGCAGGCGATCTCGATGTCGTCGGGATGCGCGCCGATAGCCAAAATTCTCATATCTTGGATTCCTCCGTAAGAATAATTTTTCAAAATGTCTTTATATAACATTATACTGATTTTATTATAACACCCGGCCGCATAAAAAACAATGCCCAATCGTACACGAAAAGAGTAAAAAAGTATACTTGACTTTTTGCCTCTCCTATGTTATACTCTTCTCGTATGAGAAAATATTTTTATCACAAGATCGAAAATTTGCTTTTGGTGAATAAGATCATGACGCTGCATCGTTTTTCCTTCGATAAGGATTTCGTATCTCCCGGCGAATCGCATAACTTCTGGGAGATCGTTTTTGCCGCGAGGGAGAGCCTCGTCTGCACGGCGGACGAAAGGGAAATCATTTTGGAGGAGGGAGAGGTCCTCTTTCATAAGCCCAACGAGCATCATATCCTGCGCGCCAACGGGCGCAGAGCCCCGCAGGTGCTCGTCATTTCGTTTGAATGCAAATCCGAGGCCATGCGCTTTTTTGAGGAAAAAAAGCTGCGCCCGGACGAGCGATGCCTGCGCCTTCTCTATTCCGTGTTCGAGGAAGGGGAAAAGACCTTTGATATTGCTGTGAGCGACCCCGACAGGGATCGCATGGAGCTTCTTGCATCTCCCACGCTGGGGGGAGAGCAGCTGATCAAAAACTATCTTGAGCTTTTCCTTATCACGCTGATGCGCTCGCTCACCGAAACCGAGCAGGGAAATCCCGTTTTCGTGGAAAAAAGCGAGCTGCAAAGCCGCCTTGTGCCGAACATTCTCCGCATGATGGAGGAAAACCTCGGCGGCACGCTGCGCGTGGAGGATATCGCAAGACAGACAAATTACAGCCGCGCGTACGTTTTCCGCGAGTTCAAGCGCGCCACGGGAAAAAGCTTGATGGCGTATTATAACGAGAGAAGGATCCGCCGCGCCGCCGAGCTTGTGGCAGAGGGTACGCTTTCGGTGCGCGAGATCGCGGAAAGACTTGGCTTTGATACGCCCAATTATTTCTCGAAAAGCTTTAAACGCATTATGGGCGTCACCCCGTCGGCGTATAAAAAGCGCATTGCACAGCCGCGCGCGAAGAAAATGACGAAGAAAATGGAAAGCGGCTATTGACAAGCCACGAAAATTTGTGTATAATTATAGTTGAAGAATTATGTGCAGAGGTTGTTTTCTATGAAAGAAATTCGTCTTCTCGGTAAAAAGATCGACGTTGAAAATTCTCCCGTGCTGCTTTCGTATCAGCCCGATGAAAACTGGCAGAAAATATTCCGCCGCGTGCGCGGAAATTGGTCGGTGGAAAACGGTTGGCTGATCGGTGAGGAAACGGGAAATTTCGGAGGCATTCTTCTCACGCATGAATTCTATGAAAAGGACGTTATGTTCAGCTTCACGATGGCGTCCGTCCTCCCCGCAACGCGCGATCTGAACGCGCTCTTTTGTGCAAGGGTGGACGAGGAGAATAACTATCTCGGAGATTCCTACGTGTGCGGCTTGAACGGCTGGTATGAACATAAGAGCGGCATCGAGCGCAATCCCCAGCCCGGCCTGAATGCGACCACCGCGCTCTATCATTACGAGCCCGGCAAGGAGATCCACATGATCGTGGGCGCGATCGGCGGGCACTGCTTTATGGTGGTGGACGGAGAGCTTGTCAGCGAGCTGTTCGATCCGAATCCGCTGGTGGGCGGTGCGGTAGGCTTTTCGCCGTATTGCACGAAGCTTCGCATCAAGGATATCGAGGTGCGCGAGATCAAATGGGAGGACTTCCCCCAAACTTACGATCCTGAATTCTAATATTTGTTTACATTTTAAGCATTTGCTATGTAAAAATATAAATTTCTATAAGGAGATTTTCAAATGGGAAAGAGCACTGATTTCCGGTATAATACCGGTGCAACCAAAGTTCCGTGGGCTGCAGTAGGCGAGAACTACAACGCCAAGGACCTTATGGAGGTTATTCGCTTCCTGATGCAGGGCGAAGGCAAGGAATACGAGGATGCCATCGAGGCTGTTTGGAAGCAGGTTCAGAAGCTGGACGCTGTTGCAACCCCTCCCGGCAAGCTTTCTCTTGCAAAGCACGTTGAGGCGGCAGAGGCTGCATCCAACGAGTATCTGAAGACCGATAGCTCCACCTTCGTGACCAACGCGACCGCAGGCTTCGAGATCGCATATAAGTATGCAAACCTTAAGGCAGGTGACGAGGTTATCGTTCCCGCCATCACCTTCGTTGCAACGATGGCATATCCCCTCTCGATCGGCTGCAAGCTCGTATTTGCAGACGTAGATCCCTACACGCTGAACATGGATCCCAAGGACGTAGCGAAGAAGATCACTCCCAAGACCAAGATGATCGTTCCTGTTCACCTTGCGGGTTATCCCGTAGACATGGATCCTATCATGGAGCTTGCAAAGAAGCACAACATCGTTGTTCTTGAGGACGCCGCTCATGCATTCGGTGCAATGTACAAGGGCAAGATGATCGGTACGATCGGTGATTTTGCTTCCTTCTCCTTCCATGAGGTTAAGAACATCACCTCCTTCGGTGAGGGCGGTATCGTAACAACCACTATCCCCGGCTATGAAAGCGAGCTGAAGCGCGCGCGCTTCCTCGGTCTTGATTTCTCCTGCCCCATCAAGGATTGGCTCTACAACATCACGCCTATCCAGGGTAAGGAAGGTCCCTTCGTAGCTTCCAACAACTCTTCCACCACCGAGATCCAGGGTCTTGGTCTTACTCGTCAGATCGCAAGAAACGAGAAGATCATCGCCGAGCGCCGCGCTGCTGCCGAGTACCTCAATAAGAGACTCGCTGTATGCGATGCGATCATCCCCTGCAAGCTGGATGACGAGCTCGTGAAGCCCACCTACCACATGTACCTTCTTCAGATCGACCCTGCAAAGGCAGGCGGCACGATCCAGACGCTGAAGAAGAAGCTCGAGGAGAAGGGTGTAACCAGCATTCCTCACTTCGGTCCTCTCTACCGCTTCAACGTGGTTCACACCATCATGGGCATCGATCCCGATGAGGTTGCAAAGACCTGCCCCGTATGCGAAGAAGTATTCTACAATCGCTTCACCCACCTTCCTCTCTACGGCCTTGACGAAGAGCAGCTGATCTATATGGCAGACGCTATTCTCGAAGCAGTGGCTGAGATGCAGGCAGGCAAGTAATTTTCTTCTTGGCTTAGATATTTTGGTATAAATGATTGTGCGCGCCCCCTTGACGTAGGTAACTACGCCTATCGGGGCGCGCACTTCCATTTCTACTCAAAATCTCGTCGCCAAAGGTTCAAATATTTCTCGTCGCCAAAGGTTCAAATATTTTTGTATAAATTATCGTGCGTGCTCTCTGCCGTAGGCAACTACGCCTATCGGGGCGCACTTCCGGTTCTACTCAAAATCTCGTCGCCAAAGGTTCAAATATTTTTGTATAGATCATCGTGCGTGCTCTCTGCCGTAGGCAACTACACCTATCGGGGCGCACTTCCGGTTCTACTCAAAATCTCGTCGCCAAAGGTTCAAATATTTTTGTATAGATCATCGTGTGTGCTCTCTGCCGTAGGTTTGTTTTATTGCACTGCAAATTGTTGCGATATGCAAATATTTGTTTTCAAAAACATGCGTTTTTGCTTATTCTGCTCGTTTATTGAAAACAGTGATCTTGTTTTTTGATCGTTTTTCTCGCTTCTTTTTTTGACCGAAGGTTCGTCCTGTACCTTGCCGTGGAAAATTGAGGGTGAAAAGCGATTTTTTTGTTTTCCTTTGGCAGAAGGAAAAAATATTGTAAAAAAAATGAAAAAGGTGTTTACAAAAGGTAATTATTGTAGTAGAATAATAAAAGAAAAATATTTATAGGGAGATTTTCTATGAAACGCGTATTGATCAAGCTTTCCGGAGAAGCACTCGGCGGCCAAAACGGTGAGCTTTACAGCCATCCCTTTGTAGACGGTGTTGCCGAGGCGCTCGGCGCATGTGTGAGATCCGGCGTGGAGGTTGCCGTTGTCGTTGGCGCGGGTAACATCTGGCGCGGCCGTTCGGGCGGTAATATGGACCGCACCACGGCAGACCGCATGGGCATGCTTGCCACGGTGATCAACTCTCTTTGCCTGAAGGATGCTTTGATCCGTGCCGGCTTTACCGCCACGGTGATGACGGCGATCCCTATGTCTCCGTTTGCTGAAGCCTACGATGCGGAGCTTGCGAAGCGCTATCTTTCCGAAGGCAAGATCGTGATCTTCGGTGCAGGTCTCGGAATGCCCTTCGTTTCCACCGATACGGCGGGTGCCGTTCGTGCGGCGGAGATCGGCGCGGATGCCATGCTGATGGCGAAGAATATCGACTATATCTACACGGCAGATCCGAGAAAGGATCCCACGGCGAAAAAGCTGCCCGAGGTTTCCTGCTCTTACATTCTTGAAAAGGGACTCGCGGCGATCGACGCGACGGCTGCGGCGTTCTGCCGCTCCGTGGGCTTGCCCGTCCGTATGTTCGGCATGAACGAGCCGATGGATATCTTTGCCGCCGTAAAAGGCGAAAAGCCCGGCACGGTCGTAACCCCCGATTAATTAAAAACTTACTACATACAAGGAGAACGAAAAATGAAATTTGACACCAAGCCTTATGAAGAGAAAATGAAGAAGAGCCTCGCTTCTTATTCCGAAAATCTTTGCACGATCCGTGCGGGTAGAGCCAATCCCGACGTTCTTAAGAAGGTAACCGTAGATTATTACGGCTCGCCCACGGCGATTTCCGCGATCGCAGAGATCAAGGTGACCGATGCGAGAACCATCACCATCACCGCATGGGACAAGGCTGCGATGAAGGGCATCGAAAAGGCGATCCTTACCTCGGATATCGGTATCCATCCGCAGAATGACGGCAGCTGCATCCGTCTGTCCTTCCCGCCTACGACCGAGGAGCGCCGCAAAGAGCTTTCCAAGCAGGTATCGAAGATGGGCGAAGAGGCAAAGGTTGCGCTTCGTAACATTCGCAGAGATGCAAACGATAAGATCAAGGCAATGAAGAAGAACAGCGAGCTGACTGAGGATGAGGCAAAGGCAGGAGATAAGAGCGTGCAGGATCTCACGGACAAGTTCGTAAAGGAAGTGGACGCTGTGACCGCAGCCAAGACCAAAGAGATCATGGAGATCTGATGACTCCATATTCTTGCTTTGCAAAGGAGTGGCCTTATGTTGTTTGGCTTTAAAAAACCTGCGATCCCCCTCGCTGCGGGGCGCATCGATTCCGTGGGAATCATTATGGACGGAAACGGCCGTTGGGCAAAGCGCCGCGGCATGCCCCGTCTTGCCGGCCATGCGGCGGGTGCCGCGCGCGTGGAAGAGGTGTTGACCGTTCTGCGCGAAATGGGGATCCACCACGTGACCTTATATGCGTTTTCCACCGAAAACTGGAAGCGCCCGAAGGAAGAGGTGGACGGGATCATGGATCTCGTTTATAAGTATCTGCGCGAGGTCGTCAGGGAAAAGATCGTGAGCGACGGGCATTTTGCCGTTCGCTTTGCGGGAGATACCTCGGTTTTGCCCGAGAAGCTGCGCGAGGAGTGCAGAGAGATCGAGGCGATGGGAGAAAATAAGGAGTTCATCTGCTACGTGGCGCTCAACTACGGCGGAAGGGACGAGATCGTTCGCTCCGTTAAGCGCGCGCTTGAAAGCGGGGAAGAAATCAGCGAGGCGGCGATCTCGCGCCATCTTTATACTTCGCCATCCCCCGATCCCGACCTCATCATCCGCACCGGCGGAGATATGCGTATTTCAAATTTCCTGCTTTGGCAGAGCGCGTATTCCGAGTTTTATTTCACGAAAACGCTTTGGCCGGATTTTGACCGCGGCGAGGTCATTCGTGCTGTGGAGAGCTTCCTTGGAAGAAAGCGCCGTTTCGGCGGACTGAACAAGGAAGATAAGTAATTCTTGCCATGCCGGCGCAAGGCAAGAAAAGATCAATAACGAAAGAAAGAAGTTAACGATGAAGGTTCGCATCATAACAGGTATCTGCATGGGTGCAGTCATGATCCCTGTTCTGTTATTTTCGCAATACATCATTTATCCGATATTTCTGTCGCTGCTCTGTCTGATGGCAACCTATGAGATGCTCAAGGTGTTTAAGAAGGAGCGTCGGCCGGAGATCGCCGTGCCGTCCTTTCTTTTGGCGGCGAGCTATCCCATGATCCCGTTTTTCATAAGAAATATCGATTGGCAGCTCGGGTTCGTCATTATGGCACTCGGCATCTGCCTTTACATGATATATCTTTTCGCCATGTGCGTGGCGCACAAGGGAAGAATGCTCTTGGTTGAGGTGTTCTCCACCTTTACCACGGTGACCTATATTCTGATCGGCTTTTCCGCGCTCAGCATCATTCGCTATCTTCCTTTCGGCGAATATGAATTTCTGCTTATTTTCTTTACGGCGTGGGGCTGTGACATCTTCGCCTATTTCGTCGGCACCTTTATCGGTAAGCACAAGCTGATCGTTGAGGTCAGCCCGAAAAAAACGGTGGAGGGTGCAATCGGCGGCGTGGTCTGCACGTTTGCGATCATCATGCTGTACGGCTTTTTGATCGAGAGATTTACAGATGCAAATGCAAACTATATCGCGCTTGCGATCCTCGGCCTCGTGCTTCCCGTGATTTCGCAGATCGGAGATCTGTTTGCATCGCTGATCAAAAGAGAAGCGGGCATCAAGGATTACAGCAACCTTTTCCCGGGGCACGGCGGTGTCATGGATCGCTTTGACTCGATGATCGCGGTCGCGATCACAACGCTGATGATCACGATGATCCTGCCTCCGTTCCATTAAAAAAGAAAGGATTTTCTTTATGAAGAAAACCGTTGCGGTTCTGGGCGCTACGGGCTCCGTCGGAGAGCAGGCTCTTTCGGTGGCCGAGGCGCGCGGATATCGCGTAGACTATATGAGTGCGGGGAAGAATGCCGGCCGAGCCGAGCAGCTTGCCCGCCGCTTTTGTCCTACCCGCATTGCAATGGCAGACGAAGCGGCCGCGAAGGATCTTCGCGCGCGGCTTGCGGATACGGATATAAAGGTGCTTTCGGGCGCCGAAGGCATTTTGGAGGGACTTGCGCTCTCTGAATACGATACGGCGGTGAACGCCATTCTCGGGCAGAGCGGTCTTGCGCCCTCGCTTGCAGTGCTGGATCGGGGCAAGCGCCTCGCCCTCGCCAATAAGGAAAGTCTCGTCATCGGCGGCGCGCTCGTTACAGACCGTGCGGCGAAGACGGGAGCTGAGATTTTGCCGGTGGATAGCGAGCATTGCGCGATCTTCCAGTGCATGAAGGCGGGAAAGAAGCGCGAGGTCAAGCACATTTTACTCACCGCATCGGGCGGTCCGTTTTTCGGTTACAAAAAACAAGAGCTTCGCGGCGTTACCTTAGACCGCGCGCTCGCGCACCCCACGTGGAAGATGGGCGCGAAGATCACGGTGGACAGTGCCACCCTCATGAATAAGGGCTTCGAGCTGATCGAGGCGGTGCATCTTTTCGGCGTGCCTGCCGAGGCCGTCAAGGTCGTGGTGCACAGAGAAAGTATAATTCACTCTGCGGTTGAATATATTGATAACACCGTGATCGCCGAGTTAAGCGTGCCCGATATGCGCGCCTGCGTGCAGTACGCGGTGGATTATCCCGACCGCGAGGCGGCGGTTTGCGAGCCCTTGGACCTTTTCTCGGTCGGAACGCTTTCCTTTTTGCCGCCGGATGAAGAAACCTTTTCGCTTCTTCCGCTTGCGCGCCGTGCCGTCAGCATGGGCGGCGGTATGGGCGCGGTCCTCAACGCGGCAGACGAGGTGGCCGTTGCGGCCTTCCTTGGGGGAAGGCTGCCCTTCTATCGCATCAGCGAGGTCGTTTATGAAACCTTTGCTCGCCTCCAAAATAAAACGGATTGCCGCGATATTGCATCGTTGAACGAGGCGGATGCCGAGGCAAGAGAGGTTGCATCCTCTCTGATCTAATGAAAAATTCACGTTTTTTTGCAAACAATAGTTAGGAGAATTTTCGTTGAATACCTTTACCACCATTTTGATCGCCGTTCTCGTTTTTGGATTTCTTATTCTGATCCACGAGTTCGGTCATTATATCTTCGCCCGCATTTTTGGTGTCACGGTCAAGGAGTTTTCCATTGGCATGGGACCGAAGCTTCTGTGGTATGATTCAAAAAAGAGCGGTATTCGGTACACGCTTGCGGCACTTCCGCTGGGCGGCTTCGTTTCCATGGCGGGAGAAGATGAGGAGAGTGACGATCCGAATTCCTTTGATAAAAAGCCCGCATGGCAGCGCTTTATCATCACCGCCGCGGGTGCCACGATCAATATCATTGCGGGGCTTCTTGCAATGACGATCCTTTGCTCTCTCGTTCCCAAGGACGGAACGACGCCGCTCGGCGGCACCACCATTCACAGCTTTATCGAAAGCGAGGAGCTGACGCATTCCTCGGAAGAATACGGACTGCGCGTGGGCGATACCGTCACGCGGGTAAACGGTAAGCGCGTTTCCATTCTCGACGAGCTTAGCTACGAGATCATGCGAAACGGAAATAAGCCGATCGATCTTGCGGTCGAGAGAACCGTCGTCGTTAACGAGCAAACGGGGGAGAAGAAGACCGAAACCGTGATCCTTGAGGACGTGGTGTTTCCCACCGCGGTGGAGCAGGAGCAGACCTTCGGTATGATGGATTTCAGAGTATGGGGCGAAAAGCAGACCGTCGGCTCGGTGCTTTCGCATTCCTTAAAAAAATCCGTGCTGATCGTTCGGATGTGCTGGGAATCTCTCTTTGATCTTATCACGGGGCGGTATACCCTTGCGGCGGTTTCCGGCCCGGTCGGTATTTCCTCCGCGATCGGAGATGCGGCGAGGGCGGGTGCTTCCACCCTGCTTTATATGGTCGCTCTGATCAGCATTAACCTCGGCGTGATGAATCTTCTGCCGCTTCCCGCATTGGACGGCGGCCGCCTTCTTTGCCTTTTGATCGAAATGGTTACGAGAAAGAAGATCCCCGCAAAGATCGAAGGCATGATCCACGGCATCGGATTGATCCTTTTGCTTTTGCTTTCGGTGTTCATCATGTTCAAGGATATTTTTCAGCTGCTCGGCTGATGAAAAACGCTTTTTTGTAAAAACCCTTCAGGAAAGGAAACGCTATGGAGTATAAGAACGGGCGCAGAAACTCGCGCGTGATCAAGGTCGGCCATATCCCCGTGGGCGGCACGAACCCCATTCCCATTCAGTCCATGACGAATACCGATCCGCACGATATAAAGGCAACGCTTGCCCAAGCGCGCGCCTTGGAGGCGGCGGGGTGTGACATCCTGCGCCTCACCGTGCCGGACGCCCGCGCCGCCGAAGCAATTGCGGCGTTGAAGGCAGAGGGCATCCGTATGCCTCTGGTGGCGGACATTCATTTTGACTACCGTCTTGCGCTTGCCGCCATTGCGGCGGGGGTGGACAAGGTGCGTATCAACCCCGGCAATATCGGGGACAAGGCGCGCGTGCGCGCCGTGGTAGACGCTTGCCGCGAGCGCGAGATCCCCATTCGCATCGGCGTGAATTCCGGCTCGCTTGAAAAGCATATTCTGGAAAAATACGGCGCACCGACGGCAGAGGCTTTGGCAGAAAGCGCGCTTTATCACGCGGCGTTTTTGGAGGAGCTTTCGTATAGAAATATCGCGATCTCCGTCAAGGCGTCCACGGTGCCGACCATGATCGCGGCAAACCGCATTTTAGCACAGAAGACCGATTACCCCCTGCATCTCGGCGTAACGGAGGCGGGCGGCGGCAATCGCGCCCTCGTGAAGAGCGCGGTCGGCATCGGCTCGCTTCTTTCGCTCGGCATCGGTGATACCGTGCGCGTTTCCTTGACGGACGACCCTGTGGAGGAGATCGGTGCCGCCAAGGCCATTCTTTCATCTCTCGGCCTTTCGGACAAGCCTATGATGGATATCGTTTCTTGCCCCACCTGCGGGCGCACGAAGATCGATCTGATCGCACTGTGCCGTGCCTTCGAGGCGCGTGCCGCAAGCGAGGGACTTCTCGAAAAGCGCATCAAGGTTGCCCTGATGGGCTGTGTGGTCAACGGGCCGGGCGAGGCCTCGGAGGCGGATATCGGCATCGCGGGCGGCAGGGGAGAGGCGCTGCTTTTTAAGAAAGGGCAGATCGTCAGAAAGATCCCCGAGGATCGCGTGATCGATACGCTGATCGAAGAAATTAAAAAAATGTAAAAGACGGATCTGCGCGAAGGAAGCGCGGATATAAAGGATAAGATGGAAAAAGGTTTTTTTGAGGTGTTTTCGAGATACCATCCCGCCCCCGAAAAGCTGGATGCGTTTCAAAACACAAGGGTAACCACCCTTCGGTACGATAAGGAAAACGGCCGCATCGAGGTAGAGATCGCCTCCGAGCGACGCATCGACGCGGAAACTATATACGAGGTAGCGGACGAATGCTGCACCCTTTACGGTGCGGCATCCTTCCGTATTTTTCCGCATTTCCCGCCGGCACTTTTTGATCTTTCTCGCATGACGGAGATCGCCACCGAGGCGGCGATGAGCGGTGCGGTCACGCACGGATTTTTCAACCATGCGACCTACGATGATGACGGAGAGACCGTGGAGATCACGATCCCCTTCTTTGAGCGCGGCGTAAATTTTGTAAAAAATGCGGATACCGAAGCCATTCTTTCCCGTATTCTTGAGAGCCGATACGGCGTTCGCCGCCGCTTCGTGATCTCGTCCTCGGACAGGGCGGCGCGTGCCGCAGAGGAAAAGCGGGAGCAAAACCGCCGCAGAATTTTAGAGGAAGCCGAAAGGCAGGGCATCGAGCAGGCAAAGGCACAGCGCCTGGCGCTTGCCAAGGAGCGCGAGGATGCGGCACGCGCCGCTGACCCGCATTACGATTTTGAAAAGCGCGCGGGCATCTCCGCCGCCGTGAACGTCGCCGAGGCACTCACCGAAACGCGCTTTTTGATGGGTGCGACCACCTTTGAATGCGAGGGCGCGGAGGCGATCTTCGGCGATCCCTTCGAGATCTCGGAGCCGACGCCGATCGCCGAGGTCGCAAGCGCAAGATCCGGTGCCACGATCCTTCTCGGTCTGGTATTTGAGGTAACGATCAAGGAAAACCGTGCGGGTGACCGTGCCAATGTCACCATCGGCATCTCGGACGGTGCGGGCGGCATCTACATAAAAAAGAACCTTGGCGCCGAGGAGCTTGGCTTTGCCAAGGGGCTGGAAAAGGGGCTGAAGGGCGGCCCGATCCCCATTGCGGTCATCGGTAAGATCATGGTGGATAAGTTCGATGGCGAGCTGATCGTCAGCCCGAAGGCCATCATGAAGATCAAAACGGTCGGCCGTATGGATACCGCACAGAAAAAGCGCGTGGAGCTGCATCTGCACTCGAATATGTCGCAAATGGATGCGATCATGACGCCGGCGCAGATCGTGAATACCGCCATTCGCTGGGGGCATAAGGCCGTCGCGGTGACCGACCACGGAAACGTGCAGGCCTTCCCCGAAATGATGCTTGCCCTCGAAAAGGCAAAGGTAGAGGATTTCAAGGTGCTCTACGGCATTGAGGGCTATTTTGTAAACGATACCGCAAGATGCGTTTTCGGAAGCAAATATCCCGCGTTTGACGAAGAAATGGTCGTCTTTGATATTGAAACCACCGGTCTTTCCAACCGCACCTGCCGTATCATCGAGATCGGTGCCGTTCGGATCCGCGCGGGCGAGGTCGTGGACGAAATGGATATCTTCGTCGATCCCGAATGCGAGATCCCCGAGGAGATCACGCGACTTACTTCGATCACGAATGAAATGGTAGCGGGCGCACCGAAGGAAAGGGAAGCCTTGGAGCAGTTTTTTGCCTTCGTGGGAGACCGCCTTCTGATCGCCCACAATGCAAACTTCGATATCGGCTTTATCCGCGTTGCCGCAGAGCGGCAGAAAATGCCGTTTGAAAACACCTTCCTCGACACCGTCGGTCTTTCAAAATACGTCAACCCCGAGTTGAAAAACCATAAGCTCGATACGATAGCAAAATATTATAATCTCGAGGATTTCCACCACCACCGCGCATCGGACGATGCAAAGATTCTTTCGCATATCTTTTTTGAAATGCAGAGAAGACTTGCCGAGGAGGGAATTGATACCTTTCCGCGCATGATGGAGGCGATGAGCGAGCGCACCGACCCGAAGAAGCTTCCTACGCACCATATTATCATTTTCGCAAAAAATAAAGAAGGACTCAAAAACCTCTATAAGCTCGTTTCCTTCGGCTATCTCGATTATTTCAAGCGTTTTCCGCGTATGCCGAAGTCCGTGATCGAGCAGTATAGAGAAGGCTTGATCATCGGCTCTGCCTGCGAGGCGGGCGAGCTGTATAAGGCCATTCTCGACGGCCGCAGCACCGCCGATATAGAGGAGATCGCATCCTTCTACGATTATCTCGAAATTCAGCCGCTTTGCAACAACCGTTTCCTCATCGAGGAGGGAAAGGTTGCGGGTGAGGAGGCCTTGAAGGATATCAACCGTCAGATCATTGCCCTCGGCAAAAAGCCCGGCAAGCCCGTCTGCGCGACCTGCGATGCACACTTCATGAATAAGGAAGACGAGCTGTATCGAAAGATCCTGCTCGCCGGGCAGAAGTTTGCGGATGCGGATAAGGATACCGGCATCTATCTTCGCACCACCGATGAGATGCTCGAGGAGTTCTCTTATCTTGGCAAGGCGCTTGCAGAAGAGGTCGTTATCGAAAATCCGAACAAGATCGCGGATATGATTGAAAAGATCCGCCCCATTCCCGAAGGACGTTATGAGCCGGATCTTCCGGGTGCAAAAGAGGATCTTGTAAACTCTTGTTGGCAAAGAGCAAGGGATTGGTACGGCGATCCCGTGCCGGAGCTGGTTTCCAAACGTCTGACGAGAGAGTTGGATTCTATTATCAAAAACGGCTTTGCCGTGCTGTATATGATCGCGGTAAAGCTGGTTGCATATTCCGAAAGTCTCGGCTATCAGGTCGGCTCGCGCGGCTCGGTCGGCTCGTCCTTCGTTGCCACGATGTCGGGCATCTCCGAGGTAAATCCCCTGCCGCCGCACTACCGCTGCCCGAAGTGTAAGTACACCGAGTTTTTCACGGACGGAAAGATCGGCTCGGGCTTTGATCTGCCGGATGCCAAGTGCCCGAAATGCGGCGAGGATCTGATCATGGACGGTCACGATATTCCCTTCGAGACCTTCCTCGGCTTCTACGGCGATAAATCCCCCGATATCGACCTGAACTTCTCGGGTGACGTGCAGGGTCTCGTCCATAAATACACCGAGGAGCTTTTCGGCGCGGGGCAGGTGTTCCGCGCGGGAACGATCGGCACGCTTGCGGATAAGACCGCATGGGGCTATATCAATAAATATCTTGAGGAGCGCCGCATCAAGATCCCCAAGGCGCAGGTCGGCTATATGGTCACGCAGATGGTCGGCATCAAGCGCACCACGGGTCAGCATCCCGGCGGTATCATCGTCGTTCCCCAGGAATACGATATCTACGATTTCTCTCCCGTCCAGCATCCGGCGGACGATCCCAATTCCGATATCATCACCACGCACTTCCAGTTCTCGTATCTGCACGATACGATCTTGAAGCTCGATGAGCTTGGACACGATATGCCTACCAAGTATAAGATGCTGGAGAAGTATACGAACACCAGCGTTCTCGACGTGAAGATGAACGATAGGAGCGTTTACGAGCTCTTTAACAGCACCGCGCCTCTCGGCATCACGCCCGAGGATCTCGGCGGCTGTCAGCTCGGCACGTACGGCATTCCCGAGATGGGCACGCGCTTTATTCAGCAGGTACTCATCGATGCCAAGCCCAAGACCTTTGCCGACCTTTTGCAGATCTCGGGACTCACGCACGGTACGGACGTATGGCTTGGAAACGCACAGGACCTGATCAAGGCGGGCACGTGTACCATTTCCGAGGTCGTGGGCACGCGCGACGGTATCATGCTGTACCTTCTTCGCCACGATATCGAGGATTCGATCTCCTTCAAGATCATGGAGGACGTGCGAAAGGGTAAGGGACTGAAGCCCGAATACGAGCAGACCATGCGCGATCACGGTGTACCCGATTGGTACATCGCATCCTGCAAAAAGATCAAATACATGTTCCCGAAGGCGCACGCCGCGGCGTACGTTATGTCGGCCATCCGTCTTTGCTGGTATAAGATCTATTATCCGATGGAGTTTTACGCCGCGTTTTTGACGGTTGCGCCCGGCGGCTTTGATGCCGAGATTGTGGGCGGCGGCCTTCGCAAGGTAAACGAAACCATCAAGGAGCTTGAGGAGAAGGGGCAGGAGGCAACGCAGAAGGACAACGAAATGCTCACCACTCTGCTGCTCGTGCGCGAAGCACTTGCGCGCGGCGTGCAATTCTTAAGCGTCGATCTGCGCCGCTCGGATGCATCTGCGTTTCTGCCCGAAAACGGAAAGATCCGTATGCCCTTCAACTCGCTTCCCGGTCTTGGCGATACCGCCGCAGAGAAGATCATTGAGGCAAGAGAAAACTATGAGATCTATTCCGTCGAGGATCTCCGTCGCCGCACGGGAATCTCAAAAACCGTGGTTGAGATCCTTCGCAGAAACCGCGTGCTTGACGGTCTTTCCGAAACCAATCAGTTCTCTCTGTTCTGATGTTTTTGCTAAAATGTAATTCTTTGTTGTCATTATGTCATATTTTGTCGGAGATCAAAAGAATTAGTACTGCCACGGCGCAGAGCGGATCTCCTTCCTTTGAGAGAAGCAAAAGCAGGAAAACGCCAAGAAGAAGTATATCCTCTGTGTCTGAAAGGAGCGCGCCGAAAAGGCCGCCCTTTTCCGCGAAGCGCATCCTCCCCTTGGGGAAGATCTTATCCAAAAAGGAGAGAGGCCCTGCCTCCTCCTTTTTTTCGCAGGGTGCGGATGCGGGGATGCTCTCCTGTGCGCCGGCGCCCATCTCTTCGATCCCCTCGTTCTCAAAGGCGGTGCCGCGATACCCGCTCGGCAAAGGGGGCGCTTGCTCGTAATCGTTTTTTTCATAGCTTCGTGCGTACATATTTACCCCCTTCCGATCAGCTCGAAAATATCCATTGCCCCGATCAGCGTATCCAAGGTCTTGGAGCGCTTTTCGGATACGTAGGGGCGCAGGGCACAAAGAAGTCTTGTTCGTTTTTCGCGTGTGCCTATGCTATGTGCAGGGATTGCCGCGGGGACGCTTTCCTCGGCCGCCGTGATCGGCGGCGCTTCTTCGGTGCGCGCCTCGCTGTCGCTTTCGGGCGGCGCGTCCTGCTTTGCGAGATTTTCAATTTGGCGAATGAGATCGGGGTTTTGCATGATCAGGCTTACGATTCTTGAAAGATCGGGGCTTTGCCCGCCGGCGGTGCTCATTTTCCGTATTTTTTCTTGTATTCGTTGTAATAGCGCATAGCACCCATCATGCCGAAGCCGCCCTCGCTCGTCAGAAGCGCGCGCAGCTTTTCGAGATCCTCGTGCGCGAAAGATGCGGCGGGAAGCTTTAGCCCTTTCTCTGCCGCTATGCGGCGGATCTCTCTTTCAAGCTCGGCATCGGAGAGGGCGGAAAGCCTTTTCAGCTGTTCTTGGTTTAGCTTCATCTTTGTAAAAAACCTCCGTTCTTTTGTCATTGGGTAGCCGTAAGAGAGTCGAACACATAAGGTTTGGAAGTGCGGGTTTTCCCCCATACTTCGCCGATTTTTTCTTAAATATCCGCATATTTCTCAAAAAAATTGGCTCGTCTATGAAAAAATCCGCTACTTCGAAACTGCTTCGCACCATACGGCAAATAAATTTCCGGTTGATTTTGTCGGATTTTGACGAAAT
>JAFVQL010000069.1 GCA_017504785.1 Clostridia bacterium
AGTTGCTAGTTGCTAGTTGCGAGCTGCTAGTTGCTAGTTGAAGGTAACTTTTTTCGCTTCGCTCAAAAAGTGATTTTATTTATAATTGAGGTAGTAAGATGAAATGTCCTTGGTGCGGTAGAGAAATGGACAAAGGCTTCGTGCAAAGCGCGCGACCTGTAATTTGGAGTCCGGACAAAAAGAAGCTGGTATTTTCCGCAACAACATCCGACGATTTCACTATCAGCGAAGGATATTGGAATGGTTGCTTTGCCGAAGCATACCATTGCCCGAAGTGTAAAAAGGTTGTTATTTCTACCGATGAATAAGGTGTTTTGAGGATTGCGGCATCACTATTGTCTATGTTTGCACTCGGGGGCAGGGGTGAACAAAGTATTCGTAGCGTATATTTTTATTTAGTTCGATTATAATCAATATTCATAATACCCAACTACATCTCCGCGATTAAATTTAAGCCCTCCCGCTTGCGGGAGGGTTGGGTGGGTATACAGTTGCCGCGGCGAAGACTCTTCGCGTAGCAAAGGGTGACAGGAGCGCGTACTTGCCTTCGGCAAGTTGCAACTCTTGCTTGTCGGCTCCCGCCTCCATTTTCCTTCGGAAAACCGCAAGAGCTGCACTTCCCTACATTCGGGAAGTATTGACTCTGTCCAAACAGGAGAAGCAGAGCTTCACCTGTTTGAAGCACGGAAGCGAGAGCCGAAGCTCTCGCATTAGTCCGAGGCTCTGCCTCGTGCTCCGTTTAAGAAACTTTTCGAGAAAAGTTTCTTAAAAATCTTCAAAAGCTTTCAATACGAGCGCGGCTCTGGCGTTTTTCCGAAGGAAAATGGAGGCGTGAGCCGACAAGACAGAGTCGAAGCTTGCCGCAGGCAAGCATAACTTTCTGAAAAAGTTCGATCAAAACTTCCCGCTACTGTTGTCTTTTATTTTAATGGAAATTTCCGAGCAACGCGAGGAAATTCTCCTTAACTCTGCACTCTGCACTCTGCATTCTGCACTCAAAAAAGGAGTTGATCGTATGCCCCAATTTAATATGAAATTGCCGCGTGCGGTCAATTTCGCTTTGACTAAACTCGAATCTTTCGGTCACGAGGCTTACGTCGTCGGCGGGGCGGTGCGTGATGCTATGCTCGGGCGTCCTTTGCACGACTACGACGTCACCACCTCGGCGTCGCCCGATGAAATCAAGTCGGTCTTCGCTGATTTCCACACGATACTGACGGGTGAAAAGCACGGCACCGTGACCGTCGTCATCGAAGGTATGCCCCTTGAGATTACCACCTACCGCATCGACGGCGACTACACCGACGGGCGGCGTCCCGACTCGGTTGAGTTCACGAAAAATATTACCGAAGACCTCGCGCGGCGCGATTTCACCGTCAATGCGATGGCGTATTCGCCCACGCGCGGTCTTTGCGATCCTTTCGGCGGTGCCGATGACCTCAAGATCGGCGTCATTCGCGCCGTCGGCGATCCCGTTCGGCGTTTCACCGAGGATTCGCTCCGCATTTTGCGCGGATTCCGCTTTGCGGCGCGGATCGGGTTTGAAATTGAAGAAAAAACACTTTCGGCGGCAAAAAGCGAGCGCAAACGCCTTTCTGCCGTCAGCGCGGAGCGTATCGGAGGCGAGATCCTCGGTCTGCTTTCGGCAGAAAAGCCCGCGCACTCGCTCGCGCTGATGCATTCGGCGCACGTCCTCGGCGAGGTCATACCGCGCGCGTATTTTGAAACTCTCTCGCGCACGGGCTTTGCGGCGCTCGACTTTATCCCCGACCGCTTCCCCGCGGGGCTTTATCTTAAAAAGGAACGCGAAGAAGCCGCCGCGCTCGGATTTCTCTCCGCGCGGGCGCATCTTGCGGCTATCCGCCTCGGAATGCTCCTACGCGACAGCGACCGTGATCTTTCGGTCGAAATTCCGAAAAAACTGAAAATGAGCACCGAGCTTTCGGCGGTCACAACAGCTTGCGCTTCGGGCGTCCTGCCCAAACGCGGCGATCCCGCCACGGTTCGCACCTACGCCTCGGGGCTGACGGGCAAGATCACCCCGAAATTCGCCTATTTCATCCTTCTTGCGGCGGGTGCTCGCAGCGAGCGATTGCTTTCGGGCGAGAGCGCGATGACTGCGGCACAAAATCTCTTTGAGTGTGCCGAAAAGGGCGAGCCGATGTCGATATCCGAGCTTGCCGTCAGCGGGCGCGACTTGCTTGACTGCGGAGTTGCACCGGGCGCGAGGGTCGGCGAAGTCCTTTCCGAGCTGCTTGCGGCGGTGCTTGCAAATCCCGATTTCAACACGCGCGAAAATCTTCTCTCGCTCGTGCGCGATATGGTGAGGTAAAAAATGAAACTTATCAAAGACAGATTTGAATACAGCGGCGGCAGTCTTGCCTACCGCATTTATGAGCCCGAAGGCGAGATTCGCGCGATCCTTCAGGTCTCGCACGGTATGCGCGAATACGTCGGCAGATACGAGAGCTACGCCGAGCATCTTTGCTCACTTGGAATCGTTCTTGCGGGCAACGACCACCCCGGCCACGGCGAAAGTGCCGCCTCGCTCGACGATCTCGGCTTTTTCGCCGAAAAGGACGGCGTGGAGCTGACGGTTGAGGGACTGAGGACGATGTCCGAGCTTCTGCTTGAGCGTTACGAGGGCAAGCCCCTCATTCGGCTCGGGCACTCGATGGGCTCCTTCCTTGCAAGGCTTTATCTTTCGCAGTACGCGGAAAACCTTGCGGGCGCGATCATCATGGGCACAGGCGGACCCGACGCTCCCACGGGCGCGGGCATTGCGCTTGCGAACATCATCTCCCTTTTCCGCGGTGAGAGGCACAGAAGCAAGCTTCTCTCATCGATCCAGTCGGCGGGCTATCTTAAAAGATGCGGCAAGGGTGCCGATCCTGCCGCTTGGCTGACCCGTGACAGCGAGATCACGGCAAAATACAACAACGACAAATATTGCAACTACCTCTTCACCGTTTCGGGCTACCGCGATCTTTTCCGTATGCTTGAGGCGGTCAGCCGCGAGGAATGGGCGCCCACAGTTCCCACCGACCTGCCCATCCTGCTGATCAGCGGCGAGGACGATCCCGTCGGAGGCTACGGCAAGGGCGTCCTGAAGGTTGCGGGAGCGCTGACGGGCGCGGGAGCGCGCAAGCTGACGACGGTCATCATCCCCGGCGCGCGCCACGAGGTCCTCAACGAGACCGACCGCGAAGAGACCTTTGCCCTCATCGACCGCTGGATCGACGAGGTTTTGGCAGAGCTTCCCTTCGAGGAGACCGAAACCTTCTCCGAGATCGAGATATGAGCGCGTTTTACGAGATAAAAAGGACCTTTGAGGGTCGCTTTTACTACGAATTCCGCTCGACCGAGACCCGCCTTCTTCTTCGCGGAGGCGAGCGAAGCACGCAGGCGCTCTGCCGCGCCTCGATAGCCTCGCTCCGCATCATCTGCGACAGCCCCCTCGAGGACGTCACAGGCTGCCTTGGCGCACCGACCGAGCTTCTTGGCTACCCGAAATTCAAGGCGGAACGCCGCGGCCGCGGAGTTTACACCCTCTCGCTCTACGCCAAAAACGGCAAATGCGTCGGCAAAAGCCCCGACTGCTCCACCGCCACCGCCGCCCTCGACCTCTATAACTCAATCCAAAAATACGCAAGATATGCCCCCACCCGTGAACGTTTTGGGGGGTAACCAAAACACTAAAAACTGCCGATTGTAAATTACGCTGATTATAATAAAATCCGTTTTTTCGGGGGCTTTGCCTCCGAAAAAACACCTCTCAGGCGAGCAGGGCGAGCCCGCGCGCCGAGGGGAGCTGTCAAAATCGAAGATTTTGGCAAGCGGCGATAAGCGCGCGAATCCCCGCCGCGCGGTTATCAATTATAAAGCGTAGCTTTATAATTGGCAAAAAAGGAGTAAAAAATGCAGAATTTCGAACACACCCCAACCGTTAAGCGCAAGAGGTTTTTAATTAATTTTGCCTTTTTCGCTCTCATTTTCGCGCTTTCAATATGGATTATAAGATATGCGCTGCCCGAGCTTTTCCCCTTCTTTGTCGCCTTCATCGTGACGATGATATTGCGGCCTGTCGTGCGCTTTCTGCACAACAAGCTGAAGCTGAGCTCGCGCGTGCTTTCGGTCATACTCGTCATACTTTTCTACGGCACGATCGGTGTCATCGTTATCTGGATGCTCATTGAGATCGTTTCCTTTGCCGCAGAGAAGATAAAGGATCTGCCCTCCTTCTTTCAGAATCAGATAAGTCCTTTTCTGAACGATCTGTTTGACGAGATTCAGGAAATCCTCCACAATTTCGACCCCGAAATGGCGCTCAACTTCGATGACACGGCAAATTCGCTTCTTTCCACCATCGGAAGCACGGTCATGAGCTTTTCCGGACAGCTTGTGGGCAAGCTGACGGGCTTTGCGGTGAGCGTTCCCTCGTTCCTGCTCAACATCGTCATCATGATCGTTGCCACCATCTTTTTGCTGGTTGACTTTGAATCGATACTTGCCTTCATCAAAAAACAGCTCCCCGAAAAGACCAACACGCTGCTTAACAATATCGGCACCCACCTTGGAAAGGTGCTCAAAAAATACATCATTTCCTATTCGCTGATAATGCTGATCACCTTTGCCGAGATCTTCGCGGGGCTTTCGATCATCGGAGTCAGATACGCGGCGCTGATCGCGGTGCTGATCGCGGTTTTCGACATTCTCCCCGTCGTCGGCTCGGGACTCATCATCGTTCCGTGGGCGATCATCAGCTTCATCATTGGCGACATCGGCATCGGAATCGGACTTTTCATCCTTTGGGCGGTGCTTTGCGTGGTCAGACAGATCATCGAGCCGAAGATCGTGGGCAACAGCGTTGGTATGCACCCCTTCCTGACGCTCTTTGCGATGCTTGCGGGTAACTTTATCTACGGCGGCATCGGAATCCTTCTGCTCCCCGTCACCATCGCGCTCTGCCAGAGCCTTAACAGCGCGGGCGTGGTCAAGCTTTACAAGACCGCCGAGCCCGAGCCCGAGGAGAACGACCCCCTCAGCCAGGCGATCACCAAGGGCGTTGACGCCGCGGGTGTTTGGATCACAAGACCCTTTAAGAAGAAGCTGAAGGCGAAAAAGCATTCTTCGGGAAAGAAGAAGGAG
>JAFVQL010000070.1 GCA_017504785.1 Clostridia bacterium
CTTTGTGCGTGAAATTCGCTTTCAGCGAGTGAAATGCCTGCGGGCGTGAGGGGATTTATTTCATTTCACATCGAGCAGAGCGAGATATTTCACAATGTTCGATAGAACATTATTTCACATTTTGCGGAGCAAAATATTTCACTATATGCATTTGTGTCTACAAATGCAGTGCTTGTAAAGAAAAGAGGACGAGGAGTTTTGATTCGCTCTTCGTCCTTTTCCTGTCGGCAGGTAACGTACTTTATTAAATTTCAAAAACTGTCCTTTAGAGTACGAACCTTACCGTTGGCGGCTTTCAGCCTTATCTTTTACCTTTTATCAGTCAGCGGGAGAGAAGGAACCCTTATCCGCGCCGCAAAGGGGGCAAACGTAATCGTCGGGAAGATCCTCGAACTTCGTTCCTGCCTTGATGCCGTTTGCAGGCTCGCCTACCGCCTCGTCATATTCATAACCGCAAAGGTCACATACATATTTTGCCATATTTTTTTCTCCTTTAAATTTTTGTATTTTTATGTTTTGTATTTTTTGGAAAATATCATCTTCCTGCGGGCGATTCGTGAATCGCCCCTACGAAATCACCCGTCGCGGTGGCGGAGGGAGTTTCGGGGAATTAACAAATCATCCTTTTCGGTCTTACTGAAAATCACCAATCGAACTCGCTCAAAGTACCGTCTGCGCACACAGCGGATGAGCGAGGGAGTTTCGCGGAAGAATTTTCGTTGTTCGAGGCGAGAGGTGTACGAGGGTACACCGAGCCTCGAAAACGGAAATAGAAAAGGATTTTTATAAGTTGGAAGGAAAACGGAGTTTTCCAACCTTAATACCTTACCAAGCTTTTGCAAACTTGCAAAGAGGCACTATTTAATAAACATTTATCCTTTTCGGTCTTACTGAAAATCACCGCTCATCCAGAGTCCGTGCAGGTTGCAGTATTCATACACCGCCACAGGCTTCTCGCCCTCTGCCAGCGCGAACACAACCTCTGCCGCACCCTCGTGTGCAAGGTCTGCCTTCTGGAAGCCGCGATCCGTTTCCAAAACGATAAACGCGATGTGATGCTCCTCGGTCATCGGATGGGGCACGCTGCCAACGGCAACCTTCACGAGATTGCCCTCAAGCTTTGCCACGGGGATGTGCTTTTCCTTGGAAGCATCGACCGTACCGGGAACAAGCTCGGTCATCTTCTCGCCGCAGCACACAACGGGAACGCCCTTGCTGTAAGCATAAACGATAATGTTTCCACAATGATTGCAACGGTAAAATTTCATGATAAGATCTCCTTTTGATTTTTTATATTATATGTGTTTTGTTTTTTCTTATGCTTTTTCGGGAATGGTTGCGACCAGCGCATCAATGAATGCATCGAAGCTCTGTGCATCCTGCGCGCCGAGCGCGCTTCTCACGGTGAAGGCTGGCTCAAGAATATGGAGCGCTTTGCAGGGAGAAAGGATCTCGCGCATCCATTTTGCCGCCGAGGGTGCCCACGATCCGTTTTCGATCAGAGCTACCGTGCGGTTTTGCAGATTATGAGATGCAAGCTCGTGCAAAAGTGCTTCCATCGTGACGAACACGCCGTTATTATAGGTGGGAGAAGCGAAGACGAGATGCGATGCGCGGAAGGCCGCGGAAACGATCTCGGATGCGGCGGTAACGGATACGTCAAACATATCCACCGCGATTCCGCGCTCGCGCAAGCGGCAAGCCAGAATATTCGCCGCGTTCTCGGTGTTGCCGTAGATCGAAGCGTACGCGATCACGACCTCTGTTTTCTCGGGCGTGTAGGTGCTCCAGGCGTCATACTTTCCGATAAAACGCCGGATCGTCTCGCCGTCACGGAAAACGAAGCCGTGCAAGGGAGCGATCATCTTCACGGGCAGGGGCGCAACCTTTTTGAGTGCCGCCTGCACCTGCGGGCCGTATTTGCCAACGATGTTCGTATAATACCTTCTCGCCTCCGAAAGATACTCGCCGAAGAAATCCACCTCGTCCGAGAAGAGTGCGCCGTTCAGCGCACCGAAGGTGCCGAAGGCATCTGCCGAAAACAGAACGCCGCTTTCGTGATCAAAAGAAAGCATGACCTCGGGCCAATGCACCATGGGTGCCATGTAAAACGTCAACGAATGTTTACCAAAAGAGAGGGTTTCGCCTTCCTTGACGATCTGCGCGTTCGGCGCTTTGCCAAAGAACTGCTCGATCATCTTCTTGGTTTTATCATTGCAGATCACAACCGCCTCGGGGTATTTCTCAAGAAGGGACATCAGCGTTGCGGAATGATCCGGCTCCATGTGATGCACGATCACGTAGTCCAAAGCGCGGCCGCCGAGGCCGTACGCAACGTTTTCCAAAAACGTTTTTTCCACCGCGCGATCCACCGTATCAAAGAGAACCGTCTTTTCATCCAACAGAAGATAAGAGTTGTAGCTCACGCCGCGAGGCACGGAATAAACGCCCTCAAACATGGCAAGGCGGCGATCATCCGCGCCCACCCAAAGGATATCCTGCGTGACTTTTCTCGTACACTGCATTTTCTTTCTCCTTTTTAGACTCATTCTATATTTTCTGTAATCATTCTAACACACCTTTGATTATTTGTCAATAGGGTTTGGGAAAAATTTTCAATTTTTGAAAAAATTATTTGCCAACCAACCGCCTTTTATTCGCCCCCCCGAAAAAATATACTTATAAGGAAGGAAAACCTTTTGCGCGAAAAAAGGACTGTCCGCAAATCCAGCCTCGGACAGCCCATAAACGCCGCTTTTGAAAAGCACTTTCGTTTTTTCTTGTATTTTCCAAAATATAATAAGCAAAATTATGTGTCGGCAATGAGGAGAGCGTAGCTATGTCGGTCTAACTTGTTGCAATCCTCGATCACATATCTATTATCATTCGCATCGCGCACACGAACGAAGCCCGAGCGCATCACGTGAATATCGTGGTTACGATTGCGGATATCGAAGGAAACGATGCCGCGATCGGTTTCCACTGTCCAGCGCAGAGTGCCGTACTTTTCGGCCTTGGAAATGATGCGAAGGATCTTGGGAACGAGGTAATAATCCTCAAGGCTTTGCTTGACGAGGGCGGCGGATGCGGCATCCAGATCCGCATAGGAACGGATCACGGCGCGCTCCCTTCCTTCTCTGTCCAGCAGCGTAATATAGGAATCGGGATTTGAGACGGGAAAGAGCCTTCTCGGCTCAAGCCCCTCGATCTCGCCCGCGGCCTCGCCCTTATCGGGCGCGAGGGTGAGCTTTACGAGATGATTCTCGTATTTTTCAATTTTATCGTCTTTCGTTAAGTAAATACGGCTCATATTTCCTCCAAAATGTAAAGAATTGTTTGCCGTTTGGCTCAAAATCTTTCTTCTTTACGCATACGCTCGGACTCTGCCGCCATGGACTGTATCTGCACGAGCTTATAGTATTTGCCCTTCAAGGCCATCAACTCCTCGGGCGTTCCGTTCTCGATGATATGACCGTTATCTACCACGAGAATGCGGTTTGCGCGGCGCAGAGTGGAGAGGCGGTGCGCGATCATCAGCGTCGTCTTTCCCTCGATCAGCTTATCGATCGCATCCTGAATGAGATGCTCGGTCTCGGAATCGACCGCAGCGGTCGCCTCGTCAAAGATGAGAATAGAGGGGCGCATCAGCACGGCGCGCGCAATGGAAAGGCGCTGCTTTTCGCCGCCCGAAACGCCGACGCCGCGCTCGCCGAGCACGGTATCGTATCCATCGGGCTGGCGGCAAATGAAGCCATGGGCATTCGCGGTATCCGCCGCCGCCATGACCTCCTCCGCCGTAGCGCCCGGAACGCTGTACGCGATGTTATTAAAGATCGTATCGGAGAACATCTGCGGCTCCTGCTGCACGTAGCCGATCTGGGAGCGGTAAGGCGAGAGAGAAAAATTTTTGATATTGTGTCCGTCCACCAAGATCTCGCCGCTATAACCGTCATAGAAGCGCATCAAGAGGTTTACGAGGGTAGATTTGCCCGATCCCGTCGTGCCGACGATGCCGACGACCTCGCCGGGCTCAACGGTGAAGGTAACGTCATCGAGCACCTTCTTAATGCGGTCAAAGGAGAAGGACACGTGGTTAAACTCGATCCTTCCGTTGAAATGATCGGGGGTCACGCTGTTGGGAAGCTCGGGCTCCGGCTCTGCCTCTAAAATATCGAGGATCTTCTCGGTGGATGCCAAGGCGCTCTGGAAGGAGTCCGAAAGGTTGGCAAAGAAGGTCACGGGGTTATAGAACATCGAGGCGTAAGAGATAAACGCGACGATCAGACCCGCGCTGTAACCGCCGACACCGTCGATCACCTTGCCGCCGCCGACGCCCCAAATGATCAGCGAGCCGCAGGTCACGCAGAAGGAAATGATCTGCGGGAAGGCGGTCACGATCTTGCCGAGGTGAAGCTCCATATTCAGCCAATCGCGATTCTTTTCCTCAAACACCGCGGTGGAGCGCTCCTCGCCCGTGAAGGACTTGACGACCTTGATGCAAGGGATCGTGTCCGCCATGACGGAGGAAACCTTCGTCCATCTGCGCCAAATGCGGCGGTAGAGGGGGCGCATCTTCTTTGAGAAAACGCGCGTTGCGAACACGACGAAGGGGATCGGAAGAAGCGAAAGCAGGGTCAGCGAGGGGTTCAGCGAGATCATGATGACCACGATGCCTACAAGCTGGAAAAGATGCACCACGGCCTCTTGGGTGATACGGAGCATGAAGTTTTGCAGAGTCGCGGAGTCACCCGAAATGCGGTTGATGACCGAGCCGGTCGAGGTTTTATCATAGAACTTCATCGGCAGGTACTGCGCCTTGCGGTAAATATCGTTGCGAAGCGCGGCAACCGTCTTATTTCCCACCGTTCGCATCAGATACGCGCGAATGATACCGACGCCGTACTGCAGAATATAGGTGGAAAGCAGGAGAAGGATCATCGCGGTGAGCACCTTCTTCGGCTCGCCCGCAAAGGCTGCTGCGATCTTACCAAGGATCGGCACGGTGCTCGTTCCCTCGGAGAACACCGCGTCCACGATAAAGCCCGTGATCGCGGGCGGAATGAGCGCCATAAAGGTGGTGAAAAGCGAAAGGAAGATGCAAAAGATGAGGGTTTTTGTGTGTGGCAGCACGTACTTTGAGAGCTGCTTTACGACCTTTTTCTTCGAGCGGCACATGATGCATTCCGCTCCGGGGTGCAGAAGCGGGCGGCCGCACTTGGGGCACACGCTGAGCGCCCTCTCGTACGCCACGCTGACGATCGCGTATTCCTCACGGAAGGATCTGCCCTCGTTGAGGTGCGAAATAAAGAGCGCGGCGGCATCGCAAAGCGGCGCAACGCCGTAGGTATAGCGGAAAAATATCTCCCGCTTGCCGTTTTTCATTTTCGCGGAGAGCGTGGCGTTTCCGTACATGCGCTTGGCGCGCACCTCTTTCATATCCTCATAAAGATATTCACGCACCTCGGAGAGATCCTCGTCGTAGAGCACCGCTTTTTTCGCGGTAAACAAAAGAGCGGTCTTGCTGTATTTTCCATCGAGACCCATATCGCCGACGATGGCAAACAGCGCCGCATCTCCATTTTCTGCCAGCGACTCCGCCAAAGCCGCCGCCCTCTCGGGAAGCTCCTTGTTCTTCAGAAGCATTTTCGTTGTCGTTTCCATATTTTTCTCCTTGCCGATAGGCAATTTGAATTTGCACCGCCTCGTGCATTTTCACTATATCACAATGCCCCCAAAAAAGCAACCCCTTTTCGGGAAAAAAGAAAACTTTTCGCGCGCCCGCGCGCTTGCGTGTAACGGGTGAACGTATTTAAAAAGGCAGAAAAAGCGGTGCTTCCCTCTCGGGCTGCACCGCTTTCAAATCTTTTTATGATTGTACTTCCCAGATCACGGCGTCGCCGTTTTCATCGTAATGCCAGAAGCGGCCCTCTTCTTCAGGCGCAAGCTCGCTGTAAAAATACACGCAGAAGTTCTCTTCGTCTTTGATGTTGAAATCGGGGTTCGACGCTCTGTCGATCTCCATTGCCGCGAAGTCTGCCGCCGTTCCCTCGTAGTAAACGTAGGAAAGTCTGGTGCACTCGGCAAAGGCCTGATAGCCGATCTTCTTGACGGATTTCGGGATCACCACCCTCGAAAGGCTCGCGCACTTTTGGAAGGAGGTATTATCGATCACCTCGAGCTGATCGCTGAGGGTAACGCTCGTCAAGCGCTGGCAGTTCGAGAACATATATTTGCCGGTGGTCTTAACGCCCTTTCCGATCGTTACGGTTCGCAGATACTGGCAGTTCTCAAAAGCACCCGTGCCGACCATCGTTACGTTATCGGGGATCTCGAGCGCCATAATACGAGTGCCTGCAAACGCACTGTCGCCAATGGCGGTCAGCTTCGTGCCGAAAGTAAGCGCAAGCCATCTTAGGTTACAATTTGTGAACGCATTGTTTCCGATCGTTTGGAGGCTATCGGGGAGCGTAATTGAGGAGATCATCGTGCAGGACATGAAGGACTCCAGCTCGATCGCTTCGATTCCCTCGGCAAACACCACGCTCTGAAGCATCCTCGCGTAAGCAAACACATAGGATCTCACCCTTTTCACCTCTGCGGGGATCTGCAGCGCGGTGGTCTCTATGCCGTTTATATACAAGCGCGTCGCGCTGAGGAAGGGGCTTGCCGTGGCGTTCTCCAGAGTAACGCCGCACCAAGACACGAGATCCTCGATAAAGATCGAGTAATTTTGGCAGCCGCGAAAGGCGTACTTTCCGATCGATTTAAGGCCGGCAGGAAGATGGAAGCCGACGATCGCGCTGCAGTTTTCAAACGCGGCTTCGTCAATATTTTTCAGGTTGAGCGGAAGGAAAAGATCGCCCTGCAGATTTTTGCAATCCAAAAACGCATGGTTTCCGATAAACTCCACGCTCGCTCCGAGCGAGAGCGTCTGTGCCGCTTTGCAGCTTGAGAACGCCGCCTTCTCAATGGTTTTCACGCCGCTTCCCAGCGTGATCGTTTTTGCTCTTATGCAGTTTGCAAAGGCAGATTCACCGACCGTTTCCACATGATCGGGGATCGTGATCGCATCCAGCATCTCACAGTTATAGAAGGCAAACGCGCCGATGCTCTTGAGGCTCTCGGGCAGCTTTACGGAAAGAAGCTGCACGCCGTTATAGAAAGCGTACGCACCGATATGCTCCACGCCCTCAGGCACCTCAAGGCTCGTGACGGACAGATCGTTGCAGGAAAGGCGCGTCGCGTAGTAAAGGGGATTCGAGGAATATGAGACAAACTCAATCTTATACCAATCGGAAAGATCTAAAATGTCCACGCCCCAAAGCGCCTGACAGTTCAAGAACGCGGCGTTCTCTATCCTCTCAAGGTCCGATCCGAAGTAAACTCTGCGAAGAGAGGTACAGTAGTTAAAGGCATTCGCACCGATGGTCTTTACGCCGTCACCGATGCGGATAGTATCCAAATAGTAGCAGCCGTAGAAGGCGCACTCGGGTACGGTCTCGGTGTGATAGACCGTGACCTCCTCGAGGCTCTTGGGTACGATGGTGGAGTTAGAGGAATAGCTCTTCGCGCCGAAGAGATAGCCGATGAAGGTATTTTCCGTCAAGCTGCCGCCGACGAAGGGAAGCTCCAGATGCGTAATGCCCTCACAAGCCATAAAGACGCGGTCGCCGATCGAGCGAAGGGATGCGGGAAGCTTCACGCGGCGAAGCGACTCGAAGCCGACGAAAGCAAAATCGTTGATATGCGTCGTTCCCTCGGGGATCGAAAGCTCCGAAAGAAGCACGTCGTCAAGATACAGGTTGCCTGCGAAAAAGAGGGGGTTTGCATTCGCGGCGGGGAACGAAACGGTACACCATGAAAGAAGGTCGCTGATATGTACCTCATTCAGTGCCCCGCAGGCAGCAAACGCATTTTCGCCGACCGAGGCAAGAGAATCGCCAAGCGTGATGCTCACAAGACCGCCACAGCCGTAGAATGCCTGCTCTCCGATCGCCGTCAGCGTCTCGGGGAACTTGACGTTCACGAGAGCGTCGCAGCCGTAAAAGGCGTTCGCCGAGATCTCGGTGACCTTCGAGGGAAGGACGAGATATTCCACGAGTGCGTTGCTATGATAAAATCCGCCCGCGTACGCAAGGGGGTTGGCATCCACGTCCGCAAACGAGATCTCGCACCAGCCCGCAAGATCCGCGATCTCTACGTGCGAAAGCGCATCACAGTCAAGGAACGCGCTGTGCGCGATCGTGCGAACGCCGCTTCCGATGTCAATGCGGATCAGCGAGGTGCAGCCCGAAAAGGCGCGGCGGCCAATGCTCGTGATATGATTGCCGAGCGCGATGCTTTTGAGCGAGGTGCAGCCCTCGAAGGTTCTTTGGCGCAAGGTCGTCAGCCCCTCGGCAAGCACGATGTTTTTCAGCGAGGTACAGCCGGAGAACGCGGCGTTACCGATCGAGGTGATGCCCGCGCCGCCCGACACGGTTTCCAGCGCCGTACAGCCCGAGAATGCATTTTCTCCCACGTACGTAACGCTATCGGGGATCGTGACCTGCCTTAGCGCCTCGCAGTCCGCAAAGGCGGAGGCGGAGATCTCCGTGACGGCACTCTTCTGCACCGTGTCGGGAATGATCACGTTTTCAACGTCCTTCGATTTCACTCCCGTAACGGCGTAGGTTCCGTCCGCCTTCAGGGTATATTCAAGCCCTTGTGCTCCCGCGCCCTTTTCGCCGCAAGCGACGAGAAGGGTGAGCGCCAGGGCGCAAATAAGACACAAAAATAAGATGCGTTTTTTCATCTTTTTTCCTCCGTGATCTCTTCTTTTCGGCAAAGCCGACACTTCTTCGTAGAGATTATAGCATAGATCAGGTGAAAAGTAAATATTTTTTTATCTGACAGAAAAAAATTTACTTTTTTCTTTTTCGTTTTTTTGCGAGCAAAACGCGCGTTTGTCCTTGACATATGGATAGAAAAAGTGTATAATACTAAATTAGGAAAATATTTTATTTGCGCCGGGTGCATTCTTCCCCGCCGCATCGGAGGTTTTTATGAAATGGACTTCGCTGAACGATTTGAGAGAAAAGTTTCTCTCGTTCTTTGAGAGCCACGGACACGTGCGCCTCAAGAGCTTCTCGCTCATCCCCAACAACGACAAGTCACTTCTGCTCATCAACTCGGGCATGGCGCCGATGAAAAAGTTTTTCACCGGAGAACAGACCCCGCCCGGCAAGCGCGTTTGCACCTGCCAAAAATGCATCCGCACCCCCGACCTTGACCGCGTTGGACACACGGCAAGACACGGCACGTATTTCGAGATGCTCGGCAACTTCTCCTTTGGAGATTACTTTAAGGAAGAGGCCATTCCCATGGCTTGGGAATTTTTGAACGGCGTTCTCGAGATCCCGAAGGAGCTGCTCTGGCCCTCGGTCTACGAGCAGGACGACGAGGCCTACGCCATTTGGAGAGATAAGATCGGTATTGACGAGAGCCACATCGTTCGCCTCGGCAAGGCGGATAACTTCTGGGAGCACGGCAGCGGCCCCTGCGGCCCCTGCTCCGAGATCTATTTCGACCGCGGCATCGCCTACGGCTGCGGCAGTCCCGACTGCAAGCCCGGCTGTGACTGCGACCGCTTCATGGAGATCTGGAACAACGTATTCTCCCAGTTCGATAATGACGGCAAGGGCAACTACACCGAGCTGAAGCAGAAAAACATCGACACCGGCATGGGCCTTGAGCGCCTCGCCTGCGTGATGCAGGGCGTGGACAACCTTTTCGAGGTCGATACCGTACGCAAGCTGCTTGACACGGTTTGCGCGATCGCGGGCAAGACCTACGGAAAGAACAGAGAAAACGATATTTCCATCCGCGTGGTGACCGACCATGTAAGAAGCGCCACCTTTATGATCTCCGACGGCGTTATCCCCTCCAACGAGGGCAGAGGCTACGTGCTTCGCCGCATTCTGCGCCGCGCCTGCCGCCACGGCAAGCTTCTCTCGATCGAGAGAAAGTTCCTTGCGGAGCTTTGCGAGATCGTGATCGATCAGAACAAGGGCGCATATCCCGAGCTTGCCGAGAAGGCAGACTATATTTTAAAGGTCATCAACATGGAGGAGGACCGCTTCCGCCAGACGCTCGACGCGGGCCTTTCGATGCTCGAAAAGAGACTCTCCGAGCTTTCGGCAGAAGGCAAAACGCTGCTGGAGGGCGCGGAGGCCTTCAAGCTTTACGATACCTACGGCTTCCCCGTGGATCTGACGCGCGAGATCGCCGCCGAGGCGGGCATCGCGCTCGACGAGGAGGGCTTCACCGCGCTGATGAACGAGCAGAAGACACGCGCGCGCGCCGCAAGAGGCAACGTTTCGGGCTGGTCGAAGGAATCCCTCGGCGCACTGAAGACCCTTGAAAAGACCGAATTTCTCGGCTACGAGGCCTTCGACTGCGAGGGCAAGCTTCTTGCGATCCTCGTGGACGGCGAGAGCGTGGAAACGCTTTCCGAGGGTGAGGCGACCCTCGTATTCGACCGCACCGTATTCTACGGCGAGGGAGGCGGCCAGGTTGGTGACAAGGGCAGGATCTCTGCGGGCGACACCGCACTGACCGTCACCGACACCAAGAAGACCGACGGCATTTATCTGCACGCCGTTACGCTTGAAAACGGCACCGTGCGCGTGGGCGATACGCTGACGCTTTCGGTTTGCAAGGCGCGGCGCGCCGCGATCGCGCGCAACCACACGGCGGCACACCTTCTTCAGAGCGCGCTTCGCACCGTGCTCGGAACGCACGTCAAGCAGGCAGGCTCGTACGTGGACGAACGCGAGATGCGCTTCGACTTCTCGCATCTTTCGGCTATGACCGCCGAGGAGATCGCCAAGGTGGAAGCCCTCGTGAACGAGGCGATTTTGGCTTCCGAGCCGGTCGTTACGACCGTTACCGATATGGAGGGCGCAAAGGCGCTTGGCGCGATCGCTCTCTTTGATGAAAAATACGGTGACACCGTCCGCGTTCTTCAGGCGGGAAGCACCAGCACCGAGCTTTGCGGCGGTACGCACGTGAAGAACACCGGTGCGATCGGTCTTTTCAAGATCACCGCAGAATCCTCGGTTGCCGCAGGCGTGCGCCGTATCACTGCCGTTACCGGCCTCGGCGTGCTTTCGCTCATGGCAAGCAAGGATGCGCTTCTTGCCGATGCGGCGAAGGAGCTGAAATGCCCCACCGTACAGGACGTTGCCAAAAAGGCAACCGCTCTGCAGGCCGAGCTGAAGGAGACCAAGCGTGCCCTTGAATCCATGCAGGCAAAGCTTGCCAACCAGAAGCTTGAGAGCCTTCTTTCGTCCTTCGAGGACGTAAAGGGATTCCGCCTTCTCACCGCGAAGCTCGAGATGCGCCCCGATGCGGCGCGCGGTCTTTGCGACACCGTGAAGGAAAAAGAGCCGATGGGCGTTGCCGTATTCGCCACCGTGCAGGACGGAAAGCTGAACTTCGTTGCCGCGGCGGGCGCAGAGGCCGTGAAGGCGGGCGCACACGCGGGCAAGATCCTCTCCGAGATCTCCGTGATCTGCGGCGGTAAGGGCGGCGGCCGTCCCGACAATGCAATGAGCGGCGGCAAGGACCTCGATAAGATCGACGAGGCTCTCGCGGCGGTCAAGGGCATTCTCGAAAGATAAAAGCGTTTGATCTTTCGGTAAAGATTTCAAATAAAGAAAGCAGAGCGAGGCTCCGAAACGGACTCGCTCTGCTTTTTGTTTTGCTCTTTTTTTGATCTTTCTTCTTCCCTTATGCTTCCCCGTTATACAAAAAACGGATTTTGCGGAAAACGGATTTTGCGAAAAACGGATTTTGCGAAAAACGGATTTTGCGAAAAATGCGCGCTCGGCGCATCACGCCGATCCCCGATCGGAATACGCGCAACCGAAGAATGCATAAAAGGTGAGAATATAGAATAAATATACATTTTTCCAAGAAACGCGCGAGAAGGCGGTCAGTAGGGCATGACCTTCATTGTGCCGACGGATTCGAGATGCGCGTCCTCGGAATATTTCTCGAGCGTAAAAACGCCCCCCTCGCAGGTCAAAACCGAGAAGGAAGCATTCGTCATGTACGGAAGCTCCGCACCCACGCGCTCGGCGGGAATGCCCGCAATGTTCGCGCACACGGCGCGGAAGATACCTGCGTGGCCGCCGATCAGCACCGTCTGCCCCTCGTGCCTTCTTGCGATCTCGGTCAGCGCGTTTTGCACGCGCGCTGCGGCCTTTTGCACGTATTCACCCCCGGGAGGTGTGCAAATGCCGAAATTTGCGCGCCACAGCTCCCAGAAGGTGTAGGGCCAGCGGCGAACGACGTCGGCAAGATACATGCCTTCCCACCGTCCGAGATAGATCTCCTTCAAGGCATCGAGCGGCACGACCGTAAGCCCGCGGTGCTTGGCGTGCGGCAAGACGGTGTTATACGCGCGTTGCAGAGGCGAGGAATACACGGCGTCAAAATGCGTGTCCTTCAGTCTTTCAAAGGTCGCCGCCGCCTGTCGGTAGCCAAGCTCGGAAAGATCGAGATCCGTGTGGCCGAGCATCTGCTCGTTCAGATTGCCGAGGCTCTGCCCATGGCGGACGAGATAAAGGGTCGTTTTCATTCTTTTCTCCTATTTTCAGTCGGTAAAATGCTGACGGGGCGCACAAAGGCGAGGCGCACATCTTCTCGATTCCGCAGTTCCGTGGTTTCTCGGATTCTCGGTTTTTTGGTTCCTCGGTTTCTCGTTTTCTTTCAAACCAAAACCCAAAAGCCTTGCCTCGGCGCGCATACGGCGCGTACCTCGGATGCACCCTATAAAGCCATAAAAGGCCGATGTGTGACAATGAAATATGATGCTTATGATCGTAAGATCATGACGATACATGAAAATTATAGCATACGAAAAGCTTTTTTGCAATAGAGGAAAAAAAGAAAAACCAAGAAGACACAATGAAAAAGTAAGAAAAAAACAGGGGGAAAGCAAGAAAAAATCAAGAAAAAAGTAAGGAAAAAGCAGGGCAAAAGTAAGAAAAAAATCAAGGAAAAAGCAGGAAAAATCAGGGCAAAAGCAGGGAAAATCAGGGCAAAAGCAGGGAAAAAAACAAAAGGATGGAAAGCCCGAGCGCGCGACCGCACGGCTTTTTTTCGCTTCTTTTTCCCTGCCCCGCTTCGCTTCCCTTGGTTCGCATCTCGCTCTCTTTTGCTGCCTTGTTCGGTTCTGTTTATTCCCTTTCGCGGCACTCCGTTTCCTTCCTCCTTCCTCTACCCCCTTCTCCCTTTCATGTCCTCCCCTTTTTCTATTGTTCCCTTGCCGTTTATTACATTCTTACCTTCTTTTTTTGTTTTCGTTTTTTGCCTTTCATTTTTATATTTTTCGTTATATTCCGCCCCCGCCTCTCGCCCCGATGGTTTTAAATTCCCCACATTCTTATATATTTCTGCCTTGTTTTATGAAAAGAATCCACACCAAAGCTCCCTTTTTTAAAGAAAATAGAGAAGCAATTCCCCACCAAAGAAAAAACAAGTAAAGCAAATAGGCGCGCAAAAAACTTGTGCCAGCAGGAGAAAGCCCACGTGCACAAGCAAAAGATCCGGCACACAAAGCAAGAAACGATGCACCCCGCTCCACCGATCGGGGCAATTTTTTGCTTGCCGATCGAAACGGAAAAGGCGGTTTTCATTCGCATATTTTACGAATTTATAGAAAATCAAAAAGAAAAATAAGCCATTTTCGATTGTTTTTTACAATATTTTTGTGTCACAAAAGTATCTTTTTTGTTCTTGTTCGTATATTTTACAACAAAAATATTCAAAAACGCAAAAAACAGGGCATAAATCACCCGAGAAAGCCTAACGAACGATGATTTTTCCATATTTTACCATTTATAAAGAAAAACAAAGAAAAAATCGGCACAAAAAGCGCGAGAAAAAGCCAATACTCCGCCTGATGCTCGGGTGGGGTTAAGTGCAAAAACAAGAAAAAAATGAGCAAAAAGCGAGCAAAAAACGTACAAAGAGAGCAAAATATAACGCAAACAGGGTAAAATCAGGGCGTAAGCAAAGGGTAAATAAAGATAGAAAAGGCATAAATAGGGTGCAAAAGCGCAAATGATCGCAAAAATACCTCAAATATAGAACCAAAAGCGCAAAAATGCCGCTCTGATCCTTGATTTTTGCTCCGTCGGCTCTCATTTTCCCCATTTTCGCTCCTTCTTCTCGCTTTTCCGGCTACGTCTAATCCTAAATCCAAGCTCTTTTTGATTGCTTTAGACGATTTTAAAGTGTTTTTTATACCATTTTTTCATTTTTTATTGTAAATCAGGCAAAAAATCTCTGTTTTTTAATTGTTTCACGTGAAACAATATTCATTTTTTGCTCCAAAAAAGCCCAAATCTTATCCAGCTTGGTTGATGCAGAGATAGGCAAATGGTTGATTTTTCCGCCCCAAGCGCGCAAAATACGCCACCCGCGCCTTGTTTTTTGGGTTAGTTTTATGGGTTTCTCTTGAGTTTCTCTTGGGCTTCTCGTAAGTTTCTTGTGGGTCTCTCGTGGGTTTTTGGCGTTTTTTGTGGGTTTTCACGCATTGTTTCACGTGAAACATTTGAAAAAGGCGCAAAATCGTGCTTAAAAACAGCAAAAACCGCGCACAAAAGAGCGTTTTCTCTTGTTTTTGTTGTTTTTTTCTTCATCTCAACAAAGAAACGCAGTTTTAGCTCCCGGAGATCAAAAACATTATCGAAACAATACAAACGGGAACTGCAAAGGGAAACTGCAAAGAGGAGCTGCAAAAGAGAAGTATAAAGAGGAGCTGCAAAAAGGGAAACGCAAAAGGAAGCAAAACGAGGAAGCGCAGAGGGAAGTGTGAAGAAAATGGCAAAGAGATAAGGATCGGAGAGCGCAAATAAATATGTGTTTTATAGCCAATCTACGGACTTTCCCGCTCATACCACCCCAATCAACTCTTTCCCTTCTTCTTTTCCTAAAATGCAATGCATACACCCCATTTTTCTCTAAAAACGCGGAATTTTACAAAAAGCATGGTGTTTGAGCCGTTTTTTGATAAAAAAGAGAATGTTTCACGTGAAACATTCTCTTTTTGCGTGTTGCAAATGCTTATTTTCGTGGTTTTACAAAGCGAATCGCGCAAAATTTCAATAAAAACATAGGGCGCGCTTATGTGTGTGATTGGGCTTTCATTGATTGATTCAAACGCTTTACTTTGTTTCATCTGCTGCCGCACCTGTACTATATATAGTGTAGTTTCCCTTGTTTTTGCACCACATATTGTAAAAACACAAGCTTTTTGTTTTCGTTGCGGTCGCGAAGCCGAAATGCAGATCGGAAAGCCAAGAAGCTGTGATGGAGTGAGATACAACGTAGATCAAACGAGAGGTGGAAGTACAGACGATCCGGTGCCAATCGAGCGCAGCTCCGCGAAGGTCAAACAAAAAGCAAATGCAGATCGGGTGCCGAGCAGTGAAAAAAACGGAGCATGATGCCAAAAAAGGGGAATAGACGTGAGCGCGAAAACAAGCGGCCGATCCCAAAAAGATATAACGATTTTCGCTTATACCATAAATAATACTATATATAGTGCCTTTTTCTGCATTTTTCTACCACATATTGTAAAAAACAAGCGTTTTCGTGAAGCAAAAAAAGGAAAACAAAAAACAGAAAGCAGTAAAAACGATAAGAAAATAAGACTTGACAGAGAGAAGAGAAGAGCATAAAAAAGTCCGAAAGGGCGCAAAAACGCAAAAAAAGAGGCGCGAAATGAAGAGAGAATAAAGAGGAAAGTAAAAAGCAAAAGTAAAAGTAAAAGCAAAAGTAAAAAAAGAGGAGCGACAAGGGGCATACAGAAGATCAAAAAAGAGGGAAACGAAGAGAGAAGCGGAGAGAAAAGGGAGATCCAAAAGAGGAGCGAAGGGAAGAGCGAAAGAGGAATCAAAAGGAAGAACGAAAGAGAGAACGACAGCACGAACGCGGGGACCGATCAGCCGCGGGCCGCGCCGCCGCTTCGCGCCCCTTTTACAAGGATGCAAAAACGGAAAAATCAAAGAATTTTTTTAATATTTTTAACGAAATATTGACTTTTTTAAAGTTTTATGTCATAATAAAAGGTAGAATATATAATAAGGAATAAGCCAACGGCTTTGGCTTATATCAGAACGAACGGGAGAATAAAAATGGGAAAAATTGTTTCCTTTTCGAACCAGAAGGGCGGCGTGGGTAAGACCACCTCATGCGTAAATATCGCGGCGCAGATCGCCGCAAAGGGCAAAAAGGTGCTAATGATCGACATGGATCCGCAGGGCAACGCGACGAGCGGCCTCGGCATCTCAAAAGCCAAGATCAAAAAGACGATCTACGACGTTATTATCGGCCATTCCGAGATCGAAGAAACGATCATTAAGTCCAATTTCAAGAATCTCTGGGTCGTTCCCGCGACGATCGATCTCGCGGGCGCAGAGCTTGAGCTTTACGAGTTAGAAGAGGACGATAATTTCGCAAAGCTTGCGCTCGAAAGCGTAAAGGATCGCTTTGATTACATATTTATTGACTGCCCGCCCTCGCTCGGTATGCTGACGGTCAAGGCGCTCTCGGTTTCGGACGGCATCGTTATTCCCATGCAGTGCGAATTTTACTCTCTTGAGGGTATGTCACAGCTGCTGAACACCGTGAAAACCATTCGCAGACTCTATAATCCCGAGCTTCGCGTGGTCGGTATTCTTTTGACGATGTATAACGGCCGCTTGACCTTGACGGGACAAGTCGTCGCAGAGCTGAAAAAATACTATGCAGAGCAGCTTTTCAAGGTTCCGATCTCTCGCTCCGTGCGTCTTTCCGAGGCCCCCGGCTACGGCGAGCCGATCTGCTACCACGATCCTTACGGCAAGGGCTCGCTTGAATACGCTGCCGTGGCAAAAGAGCTGATGATGCGTATTTAATTTTGGGCATTTTCGCACTTTGCGGCGACTTGCAATGACTTGCGGCGACCCTTTCACCCGCTTGCTGCGACTCTTTCACCCGCTTGCGGCGTCCCTTTTGCGGCTTTCGATCCGCAAAAAACCAAAAAACACCGTCGCGGCGTTCGCAAAAGCCGTATTTTCAAGGAAAATCTCGCTTGTTTTTTAAAAAATGGTAAATATTTCCATTAAAACAAAAAAACCTTGCACTTTCCCATACAGTCCGTTTACGGTCAAAAATTCACCTATAAATTACCTATAACTTCACCTGTAAATTATCTATAAATTCACCTATAATCCGCCTACAACTTCACCTACAAATTCACCTATATAAAGGAGATACAGCTATGCCAAGAAAAAAGAACAGCGGTCTCGGCCGCGGTCTTGACGCCATCTTTTTAGATAATTCTCTCACCGATGATGCCCCCACCGGGGAAGGCTCGGTCATCGGCTTGAAGCTTTCCTTGATCGACCCTCGCGCGGATCAGCCGAGAAAGAATTTTGACGAGGAAGCTTTGCAGGGACTTGCAAATTCCATTCTTAAAAACGGCGTGTTCCAGCCCATTCTCGTGCGCGAGTACGGCGAGGGCCGTTACCAGATCATCGCAGGCGAGCGCCGCTTCCGCGCCAGCAAAATGGCGGGTCTTTCGGAGATCCCCGCGATCATCTTGGATAAGGATAACCAGAAGACCGCGCAGATCGCCCTGATCGAGAACATCCAGAGAGAGGACCTCAACCCCATTGAAGAGGCGATGGCATACCGCTCTCTCGCAGACGAATATAATATGACGCAAGAGGAGCTTTCCTCCGAGGTCGGAAAGAGCCGCAGTGCCATTGCAAACGCCCTGCGCCTTCTCGATCTGCCGGACGATGTGCTTGCCCTCGTAGCAGGCGGCGCGCTTTCCGCGGGCCATGCAAGAACGCTTCTTGGCGTTAAGGATCCCGCGAATTTGATCGCATTGGCAAACGCCGCGATCGAAAAGGGCTGGTCCGTGCGCGTTCTTGAGGAAGAGGTGAAGCGCATCAACCGCCCCATTCGCACCGCACCCGTGAAGGAAGCCGAGGCGCTTCCTCTCGTGGATTACCGCCGCGAGCTTGAGCTGAATCTGCAGCGCCGCTTCGGCCGCCAGGTCCGCATCAAGGACGGCGGCAAGAAGAAGTGCCTTTGCTTCTTCTATGAGGACAACGTGGATCTGACCGAGCTTCTGGATTCTCTGTGCGGCGAGAATTTCGAGAGCTGAAGTCTTGGGCGAAGAGGAAAAAGCCATGCAGTTTCTTAAAGATATGATCGCCTTGAACCCCGAGGATTTCGGCGGTGCCGATATTCCGATCGGGCTGATCCTTTTATGCTTTGCCATCGGCATGATCCTTGCCACGGTCGTGATCCAGATCACGAATGCGGTCGTTTACCGCACCGTCAAGGCACTCATGCGCCATAAATGCACGGACGAGGAAAGCGCAAAAACACTCGGAGAGCTTCGCCTTGCACACGATCGGTGGATCGCCTTCGCCATCAAGCGCGAAAACCCCATGCTTATGCGCCATATCAGCGTAGAGGTACCGAAAGCCACCGCACCCACCGCGGAAAACGCCGACCTTACGGACGGCGCAGACGGGGAAGCGGTCGCGGAAATGGCTGAAATCTGCGATCTTTCAAAAAAGGCAGAGATTGGCGCCAAGGAAGCACCGATCCGCCCCATAGAGCCGAAATATTACGTCTCCGAGGGGCAAATGGACCGCGCAAAGGAGATCCTTTCCCGCGGCGAGGGCGGACTTATGCAAACGGTTGGTCTTTGCGCCCTGATTTTAGTGCTTTATTTCGGACTCGGCGCGCTGGCAACCTACCTTTTACCGATGCTTTTCTGAAAGCGGCGAAACGCTTTTTGATGCAGCACCGCGCGGCAAAACGCGCGCCTCTCTTAAAAAATGAGAAAATGACAAAAACGCTTTACAAAATCACCCATTTTTGCATTTCCTTACCTCTGTTTCGGAGCGTGCACCCGCCCGTAGGCTGAAAAAATCATCTTGGTTTTCATCCATAAAAAACACGTCTTTTTTCACCCATAGAAAAAACCTCTTGCGACGGATCTTCTTCTGCCGCAAGAGGTTTTTTTTTGTTCTTGGTTTTTGGTTTTATAAGACGCTTTCGATGCTTTTCATATTTAAAAAGCGACAGCCCTATCTATAAGCAAGACCAATGGCAAACCCGCCGCCCTTTTCCTCTAACGGGATAAGTGCCGTTTCGCAGGTCGCGCAAAGCGCGGAAAGGTTTGGGAAATCGGCAAAGCCGCCGCCGGTCATCTTCATGATCGCTTCGGCGCGCACGTAATCCGAAAGGAAGGTGGACGGCGTGCCAAAGGCGTGCGCGGGCGTGATATCCAGCGCGCCGACCTCAATATGCGCCATCAAAAATTCCACCTCGGGAT
This sequence comes from Clostridia bacterium, assembly GCA_017504785.1. Lineage (GTDB taxonomy): Bacteria > Bacillota > Clostridia > Oscillospirales > CAG-272 > UBA1740. Next base: position 19,394 of record JAFVQL010000070.1, read on the forward strand.
CGCCCTTGCGGTAGGGCGGTGTCGGTGTCAGGAAACGGCGGCGCACGCGCGACGCCATGACGGGGTTGGGCTCGGATTGCAGGTCGATCCCCAGCTGCTTGTAGTCCGCCGTCATACCGACCACAACCATCATTTTATCGTGCGAGATAGAAATGGCGGGTCCGTTTTCAAGATACGGCTTTCCAAGCTCTGATATGAGAAGCGGGGGAAGAGGAGAGGAAAATTCTCTTTTGTGCAGAGCGTTCAGCATAAGATAGCTCATGAGCCTGCACGCTCTTCGATCCTTTCTCCCCGGATCGAGAATGCGCCCTTTTGCCGCGATGTCGATTCCTTCTATAAAGAAAGAAAAAGCCTTGTTCTCTAAAAGCGGGGTTGCATCCCCATAAAGTACTTTAATCATTCGTTTTCTTAATTGCTCTAAAAACCGAGCGTTTATCGTCTGTGTTTACTTAAAATGCCAACAATTATTTACAAATCCATGATAATCGGAAGGATCATCGGCTTTCTCTTGGTCTGTTTGTAAATAAATTTTGCAAGATCGTCACGGATCTTTGCCTTGATTTCCACGAAGTCGTGCATACCACGGGTAAGGCAGCCGTCCAAGGTCTTTGCCACAATGCAACGCGCCTCAAACATAAGCTCCTCGCTTTCCTTCACGTAAACGAAGCCGCGGGAAACGATATCCGGACCGGACATGATCATGCTTTCCGAAAGATCCACGGTGGCAACCACGACCACGAGGCCGTCCTCGGATAAATGCTTTCTATCGCGCAGGACCACGCTGCCGATGTCACCGACGCCCGCGCCGTCCACCATGACCTTACCCGAGGGGACTGTGCCGCGCAGCATCGCCTTGTCGGCATCGATCTCAAGCACCTTGCCGATGTCCGAAAGGAAGATGTTTGCGGGAGGTATACCCATAAATTCTCCGATCTCCTTGCCGGCATAAAGGTGTCTTGCCTCGCCGTGGATCGGCATATAGTATTCGGGGCGCAGAAGCGCCATGAGAAGCTTGATCTCTTCCTTGCAGGCGTGGCCCGAAACGTGCACGTCCTCAACCGAATCGTTCACGACCTTCACGCCGCCCTGCACCAGAGCGTTCACGATCTTGCCGATCAGCTTTTCGTTGCCGGGAATGGCGTGCGCCGAGAGAACGACCACGTCACTCGATGCGAGCTTCACGTCCTTATGCTCGGAGAATGCGATGCGATAAAGTGCCGACATCGGCTCTCCCTGGCTTCCCGTTGTGATTAGCGTGATCTGCTCGGGCCTATAACGCTTCATCTCCGAAACGTCGATCAAAACGCCGTCCGGCAGATCCATATATCCAAGCTCGGATGCCGCGCCGATCACGTTGATCATACTGCGGCCAAGCACGGCAACCTTGCGGCCGTGGCGATAGCTCGCGTTAATGATCTGCTGCACGCGATGCACGTTGGACGAGAAGGTAGCGATGATGAGGCGGCGGCTTTCATACTGCTGGAATATTCTTTCAAGCGAGCTTCCAACCGTGCGCTCCGAGGGGGTAAAGCCCGCTCTTTCCGCGTTTGTGGATTCGCAAAGAAGAAGCTTCACGCCTTCCTTGCCGAGCTCTCCGATGCGAACGAGATCCATGATCTGCCCGTCGAGGGGAGAAACGTCAAGCTTGAAGTCACCGCTGTGGTAAACGATGCCGAGCGGCGTATGGATTGCAAGCGCGCAGGCGTCTGCGATCGAGTGGTTCACGTGGATAAACTCCACGCGCATCGCACCTGCCGTCACGGTTTCGCCCGCCTCCACGGTGTGAAGCGCGGGATGGAAGGGCAGAGAATGCTCCTCGAGCTTTCCTTCGATGATGCCAAGCGAGAGGCGCGTGCCGTAGATGGGCGCGCGGAGCTGCTGCAAAACGTAAGGGATCGCGCCGATATGGTCCTCGTGTCCGTGCGTGATAAAGATACCTCTCACACGATCGGCATTCTGGATAAGATAGGAAACGTCCGGGATCACGAGATCAACGCCGGGCATCTCCTCGTCGGGAAAGGCAAGACCGCAGTCCACGACCACGATGTCGTTTTCATATTCGATCACGGTCATGTTCTTTCCGATCTCCATAAGACCGCCGAGGCACATGACCTTCAGCTTACCGAGCGGCTTTTTCATTCCCTTGTGCCGATGGCTTTTCAGATGCACGGGCGGCTCGGATCTTTTTCCTCTTTTTTCGGGAGAAGAGACCTTCGATGCAAGCTCCGCCGCGTGCGCTCTTGCCTGCTTTTTCTCCTCCGCCTTATTTTCAAGAGAGATCAGCCTTGCGGCTTCCTTCTGCGCGGCGCTCATGCCGTGAAGATCCTTCGCGCCTGCCTTTTTCCTTCTCTTGTGCTGCGGCGCGCTCACCTTGAAGGCGGGCGCATCCTTTTTTTCGGGAGCGCTCTTTTTCGGTGCGTTCCTTTTTTCATTTATATCTGCCTTGCCCTCTTTTTTCGGAAGCGCGCGAGGCGTGTTCTTTTTCTTTTTGCTTTGATCCTTCGGCTCCTTCGCCGTTATTTCATTCTTGTTTTTATCCTTTGCCAAATGATCCTCTCCATTTCTTTTAAAACAATATGTGCCGAATTTTGGTTTTTCGTTACATTATATCCGTTCGCCGCGGCCGTCATGCAATCCGCGGCGCAAATTCCCTCTTTTATTTTTGTTAACTTAAGCTCTCAATGCGTATGAAACTTTCCATTTTGGAAAGCAGGGATATGGGGCGGAATACAAGGAGATCCGCCCCGTTTTTGTAAAGAAGTATTTTCAATTTTTCGCAATTTCTTAAAATGGGCGCAGAACACGCTGTCGGGAAAAATTTATTTTTCCGACACTCTTTTTGTTTTTACAAACTATAATTTACAAAATTTTGCGGGGTTTTTATAGAAAATTTTTTATTTTCTGCCGAAAAGACGGCCGAAGAGACCTCTCTTTTCTTCCTTCTTCGCTTCCTCGCTCTGCGCGGGTGCATCCTCAACTACGGGCTCTGCCTTGGGTGCGGCAGGCACTTCCTCTGCTGCAGCAGCGGCAGCGGCGACGGGTGCTTCCGGAGCGGCGGGAGCAACGGGTGCTTCCTCAACTACGGGAGCGGCGGGTGCCTCTTCCTTCACGGGCTCTGCCTTCTTTGCGGAAAGACCGAGAAGCTCCTTGCGGATATCCTCGTCTGCCATCGGTGCGAAGTAGGGCTCCTCTTCCTTCTTTGCGGGTGCGGGCTCTGCCTTGGGTGCGGGTGCTGCCGCAGCGGCTGCGCCGTCCTCTACCTTGGGCTTTCTCTTTCTCTTCTTCTTCTCGGGCACGATCACCTCGTAGCTCTCGTCAAGAAGGTCGTCGATCGAGATGCCGAACAAAAACTTGATTTCAAGAAGCTTTGCGACCTCGGGGTAGGACTGGCCGCATTCCCACTTGTAAACCGCCTGGCGGGAAACGCCTACGGCGCTTGCAAATTCATCCTGCGTGAGTCCTTTCAGTTTTCTGAGCTTTACGATTTTCTCCTTAAAAGTCATGCGAAAAATCCTCTCTTTTGTATGTATTTTTTATAAGGGGAATCCATTTTATAATTGAGGTTGATGTGTTGCGACGGTGGAGCCGCTCAAGCGGTAACCGTTCTCTTCCTCAATGAGCTTGACCGTCATATCGCGCGTATTCTCCGTGCCGTCCTTACCCGTGGTCTTCACCTTCAGGGAAACGGTCAGATACTCGCCATCCACGGCACTGACGTGCATACCGTCGTAGATATACTCCACGCTCGCGGTATTTTCGTAATAGTTTTTTGCATTGGTGCGGACCATCAGCCCGGCCTGCGTGCCGAGGTCAACGTTTTCCTTTGCCATATAGTAACGCGCATAGCCGGCCATGCCGTTTATGCCCGTCGTGTTTTGAAGAAAGGCGGAAATAACGGATGCGCTTCCCGTCTTACTGAAAACCTCTTTCGTTTTTTCTTTGAGTGTTTCAATGTCCTTGATGCCGTGATCCTCGTAAAGTGCAGAAAGGTATGCGGGATCGGCGAGCATATACACGTCGATCTCTGCATCCTCCTTGATCGGCTCTTTATAGGGGATCCCCGCGCCGTAATAGATCTCGTTCAAGATCTTGCTTTTTTCGATCAGAACCCTTGCCGCCACGCAGACCTCGGCTTCATCGTACTCTCGGTCCGTTTTGCCCTTGTCCCCATTACAGGACACGAGCACCGCGCCGATGAGAAAAATGCACAGAAGCAGGGAAAGAAGCTTACTCTTCATCGGTGGTCGCCTCTTGGTCGTCGGTATCCTTTTCGGGCGAAAGATGTGCGTCTTCCTTCTCGATATTCTCTACCGTTTCCTCTTCGTCATCCGCAAGGTTCAGCTCTGCGGCCTCTGCCTCGGCGCTCTGCTTTTCGATCTCATCCTCGCGCTCGATTCTCGCGAAGTTGATGATGGAGCTTCCCTCGGCAAGGCGCATTACGATAACGCCGGATGCTGTTCTGGAATAAAGGTTGATGCCCTCGACGGGGATACGGATGATCGTTCCCTGGTCGGTGATCATCATAACGTCATCGTCTGCCTGCACGGATGCAATGGAGCAAAGCTTACCGGATTTTTCCGAGATCTTGTGGCAAACGACGCCGCGGCCGCCGCGGTTCTTCATCTCGCGGAAGTCATCGTACGGCGTTCTCTTACCGAATCCGCCCTCGGTGATGGTCAAAAGATCCTTTTCTTCTTCAACCATCGCAACGCCGACAACGTAATCGTCCTCAGCGAGCGTGATACCGCGCACGCCGCGAGCGGTTCTGCCCATGCAGCGCACGTTTTCCTCGTTGAAGCGAACGGCGTTACCCTCGTGGGTTGCAAGGATCAGATTCTCGCCGCCCTTCGTATGGCGAACGAAGAGAAGCTCATCCATCTCGTCGAGGCGGATGGCGATCTTACCGCCCTTACGCTGGTAAGCAAACTCGGTCAAAAGCGTTCTCTTGATAACACCCTTCTTGGTGACCATCGTCAGATATTCGTTTTCCGCAAAGCCGTTGACGGAAATGATAGAGGTTACCTTCTCGTCCTTTTCCACCTCAAGGATATTCACGATGCTCGTGCCCTTTGCGGTGCGGGATGCCTCGGGAATGCGATACGCCTTCTTGCTGTAAACCTTTCCTTTATTGGTAAAGAAGAGAAGAAGGGAGTGGCTGTTGGTAACGAGGATCCTTTCCACGAAATCCTCTTCCTTCGTCGTCATACCGATGATGCCCTTGCCGCCGCGGTTCTGCGCGGTATAGGTATCCGCTCTCTGGCGCTTGATATAACCGGTGTTGGACATCGTGATCACGCAGGAATGGCGCTCGATCAGATCCTCAAGATCGATCTCCTCGGTCGCCTCCAAGATCTCGGTGCGGCGCTTATCGGCAAACTTATTCATGATCTCGGTCAGCTCTTGCTTCAAAATATCCTTCACCTTTTCCTCGCTGTCGAGAATGGAGCGAAGCTCCTCGGTGAGAACGACGAGCTTTGCAAGTCTTTCCTCCACCTTTTCTCTTTCGAGGCCGGAAAGCTTACCGAGCGTCATCTCCACGATCGCCTGCGCCTGCTCCTCGGAGAGCGCAAATCTCTCGCACAGAGCGGCCTTGGCAGCGGGAATGCTCTCGCTTGCCTTGATCAGGGCGATCACCTCGTCGATATTCTCGGTGGCGATGCGGTAGCCCTCAAGGATATGCATTTCGCGCAGTGCCTTATCCAGGTCAAACTGCGTTCTCTTTATAATGATGGATTTCTGGAACGCGATGTACTTATCGAGGATCTGGCGCAGCGAAAGGATCTTCGGCTCGCCCCCGTCGATCACGAGCATATTGACCGAGCAGGTATCCTGCAGCTGGGTGTACTTATACAGCTGATTCAAGATGACCTCGCCGTTTGCATCCTTGCGGTATTCGATCACGATCCTCATGCCGTTTCTGCCCGATTCGTCGCGCAGAGCGGTGATGCCCTCGATCTTCTTTTCCTTTACGAGGTGGGCAATGGATTCCACGAGCATGGCCTTGTTTACCATGTAGGGGATCCCGGTGGAGATGATGCTCTTATGCTCGTCGTCCACCTTGCCTCTCGCTCTCACGTATACGCGGCCCTTACCGGTCTCGTATGCGTCGCGAATGCCCTTCGTGCCGTAAATGATCGCGGCGGTCGGGAAGTCGGGGCCGTGAATGATCTGCATGAGATCATCGGTCGTGCATTCGGGATTTTCAATGCGGTAGATCGTTCCCTCGATGACCTCGCGCAGGTTGTGCGGGGGAATGTTGGTTGCCATACCGACCGCGATGCCCACCGAGCCGTTTACAAGAAGGTTCGGGAATCGCGAGGGAAGCACCTCGGGCTCGTCGCGCGTGTTATCGAAGTTTCGGGTCATGGGAACGACCTTCTTTTCGATATCGCGCATCATCTGATCGGCGATCTTACTCATTCTCGCCTCGGTATAACGGTATGCGGCCGCGCCGTCTCCATCCACGTTACCGAAGTTTCCGTGTCCCTCTACAAGCGGCATACGCAGGGAGAAATCCTGCGCCATACGAACCATGGACTGGTACACCGCGGCGTCACCGTGCGGATGGTATCTACCAAGCACGTTACCGACGGTCGTTGCAGACTTACGGAAGGGCTTATCATAGGTCAGATGATCCTCGTACATAGCGTAGAGGATTCTTCTCTGGCCGGGCTTCATGCCGTCTCTTACGTCGGGCAGAGCGCGGGAGGTGATAACGCTCATAGAATACTCTATAAACGCGCTTTTCACTTCCTTTTCCATATCTGCATCAACTATTTTTTGCAGAGGAAATTCTATATCTTGGCTCTTATACGTATGTTCCATTTAAAAGCATTTTTCCTTTCTTATGCAAAGAATTGTTTACAAAAACCTATTAAATATCCAGATTTTTTACGTACTTTGCATTTTTGGATATAAATTCGCGGCGAGGCTCAACCATATCACCCATGAGAACGGAGAACATCTCGTCACAGGCGATCGCGTCATTGACGGTCACCTGCAGAAGGGTTCTTTTTTCGGGGTCCATCGTGGTCTCCCAAAGCTGCTCGGGGTCCATTTCGCCAAGACCCTTATATCTCTCTGCCTCAACGCCCGTGCCGCCGAGCTCCTCTATACATTTATCTCTTTGCTCGTCGCTGAAGGCGTATCGAACGCTCTTGCCCTTATGCACCTTATAAAGCGGGGGCTGTGCAAGATACACGCGGCCCTCTTCGATCAAGGGGCGCATGTGGCGGAAGAAGAAGGTCAGAAGAAGGATACGAATGTGCGCGCCGTCCACGTCGGCATCGGCCATAATAATGATCTTGCCGTAACGGAGCTTTTCGATATTGAAGTCCTCTCCGATGCCGCAGCCGAGTGCCTGAATGATCGGGATCAGCGAGGTATTGGCGTAGACCTTATCGAGTCTTGCCTTTTCCACGTTCAAGACCTTACCGCGCAGGGGCAGGATCGCCTGATAGCGGCTGTCGCGTCCGTCCTTGGCAGAGCCGCCTGCAGAATCTCCCTCTACGAGATAGACCTCGGTGAGTCTTGCCTCTCTCTCCTGGCAGTCCGAAAGCTTGCCGGGCAGGGTGGATACCTCGAGAACGTTCTTTCTTCTCGTCAGCTCTCTTGCCTTTCTTGCCGCTTCTCTTGCGCGGCTGGCTGCCATCGCCTTTTCGAGAACGATCTTGGCGGTGGCGGGATTTTCGTCAAAATATTCGCAAAGCTTTGCGTAAACGATATTATCGACCAGCGTACGGATCTCGGAGTTACCGAGCTTCGCCTTGGTCTGGCTCTCAAACTGCGCGTCCGTGAGCTTAACGGAGATAATTGCCACGAGGCCCTCTCTCACGTCCTCGCCCGAAAGAGGATCGCCCTTAATGATGCCGTATTTTTTGCCGTACTCGTTGATCGCCTTCGTCAAGGCACTCTTGAAGCCGGTCTCGTGCGTACCGCCCTCGATGGTCGCCATATTGTTGGCAAAGGAAACGATCGTTTCATTGTAGCTGTCGTTATACTGCATCGCGACCTCTGCGATCGAGCCGTTTTTCTCGCCCTTCATGTAGATAACGTCCTCGTGAATGGGCGTGCCGCGCTTCTCGCTGTTTAAGAACTCAACGAAGGAAACAATACCGCCCTCGTAGTGCAAAACCTCCTCTACCGGCTCCTCGCCGCGCAGATCCCGCATCACGATCTTGACGCCCGCATTCAAGAAGGACTGCTCTCTCATACGCTTGGTGAGCGTGTCGTATTCAAAAACGGTTTCCTCAAAGATGGTGGGATCGGGCTTGAATCTGACGGTCAGACCGTGCTTATCGCCGCAATCACCGACGCAGGCGAAGGGACGCGCCACCGCACCCTTTTCAAATCTCTCGGTGTACTTCTTTCCGTCTCTGTGGTTTTCCACCTCGACCCATTCGGAAAGCGCATTTACGACCGAAGCACCCACGCCGTGCAGACCGCCCGCGATCTTATAACCGCCGCCGCCGAACTTACCGCCCGCGTGCAAAACGGTGTAAACGACCTCGAGGGTGGGAATACCGAGCTTTTCGTTCATACCCGAGGGAATACCGCGTCCGTCGTCCTCTACCATGACGGAGCCGTCCTCCATCAGCGTCACGCGGATGCATTCACACTCGCCCGCCAAGGCCTCATCAATGGAGTTGTCCACAATTTCGTAAACGAGGTGATGCAGGCCCTTGATCGACGTCGTTCCTATGTACATACCCGGGCGCTTGCGGACCGCCTCAAGTCCTTCCAAAACCTGAATTTGGCTGTCGCTGTATTCATGGTTTTCTTTGATGTTTTCCATAAATGATTCCTTTCATTCTTTACTTTTCCTCTCCGAGAGAGGCGAGTGTGATCTGTGCTCTTTCTCTGAGTCCCACGGGGGAGATGCGAGAGAGCTTTAAAGAAAATTTTGCTTTGTCTTTATTTTCGTTTTCTATCAAAAGAAAGCTTCTCGGAAGGTCAAAATCCTCGTATTCCACAAGTCCGTCCTTTTCCATCTTGCCGATGAATTTTTTGGTATGCGCGGATACCGTTGCGGTATCGAGATCGAAAATTCCGATGATGCTTTTCTGCTTTACGCTTTTTTTATTTCCTATATGCAAATACATGATCCGTCACCAAAGTCCTCATCCTTCGTCCCTTTGCTCTGTGAAAACGCCGTCCGAAACACGGATCAGGCTTTCGGAAAAATCAGCGATCTCCTTTTTTTCGCAAGAGGTGATGATGATCTGTCTGTCCTCTCTCTTGGAAAGCAGGTATGCGCGCCGCTTTTCGTCCAGCTCGCTGAGAACGTCGTCAAAGAGAAATACGGGATATTCGCCCGAAAGCTCAAGGCAAACCTCGCCCTCGGCAAGCTTCAAGGCAAGCACAACGCTTCGCTGCTGCCCCTGCGATGCAAAGGAGCGGGCGCGGCGGCCGTTGATCAAAATTTCCATATCGTCGCGGCCGATGCCGAAAAGCGTTCCCATATTTGCTGCCTCGCGCGCAATATCGCTGACGAAAAGCTCGTAGTAGGCTTCCTTGACTCTCTGTATATCGTTTCCGTCGTAGGAAATATCACTTTTATAAACGAGCGAAAGCACTTCCTTTTCATCCGAGATCTGCCGCATGGTCTCCTTTGCGTGCTTTTGCAGCCGCAAAATATAATCTCTTCTTTCGAGATAGATCGGCGCGGCATATTCCGCAAGGGATCTTGACCATGCGTATACCTCATGGATATCCACGGGCATTCCCTTACCCATCATGCGAAGAAGGCAGTTCCTTTGCTCCAGTGCTTTTTTATAGTTGGTGTAAGCGGAGAGATAGTAGGGCTTGCATTGGCAGATCGCCACGTCCAAAAATGCGCGCCGCTCCTCAGGCCCGTCCTTCACAAGCCCCAAATGATCGGGAGTGAAGAGCACGGCACGGAAGCTTCCGATCATTTCGGATGCTCTATCTATCTTGTATCCGTTTTTCATTCGTTTTTTTTCTGTTCCGAAGACCGCGTAAGAAAGCGTTTCTCTGCCGAGCTTCGTTTCAAACTCGATCTCTGCGCGAAAGCCCTCGCAGCCGAAGCGAACGAGATCGCTCTCCCTTGCCTTTCGGAAGGATTTTCCCCGCGCGAAGAGGTAAATACCCTCGATCGCGTTGGTCTTTCCCTGCGCGTTGCTTCCGAACAGAAGGTTCACTCCATCGTGAAAGTCGATTTCGACGTTTTCAATGTTGCGAAAATCCTTCGCACAAAAGCGTTTTAATTTCATTTATTGCCGTTGTTCATTCTTACGGGAAGGACCATATAGAAGTAAGAAGATCTTTCATCCTCTTCGTAAGGCTCGATCGTGAGTGCGGCGGTCGCGCTCTTCATCGTCACCTTGATCGTCTCGCCCTCGGCTGCCTTCACGCTGTTGATAAGGTAACGGCAGTTAAAGCCGATCTCAAGATCTCCGCCCTCGTGGGTGCAATCCATCTCGTCGTAAACCTTACCGTTGACCGAGGTAGAGGTGAGAGAAAGAATATTCTGCTCTACGTTGATCTTCACGTAGCTGCGGCCGCTGCCCTGGATCTTTTCTTCTGCGATGATGTTCGCTCTTTCAAGGGCCTGAAGAAGTCTGTCTCTGTCAAGAGAAAGAATAATATCGTTATCCTTCGGGATCATGCGGTTATAGTCCACGTATTCGCTCTCGATGGTTCTCGTAAAGAACACGATGTCCTCTGCGCGGATGATCGCGTGCTTTCTCGAAAGGTAGAAGCGGATGCGGCTGTCCTCATTATCGGAAAGGATCTTCGATAATTCTCCGAGCGCGTGTCCGGGAATGATAAAGGAGACCTCGCCCGTCATATCTCTGCCGAGCTTTTCGATCTCGGTCTTCTCGCGGCAGATGGAAAGCGTGTATCCGTCGCAGGAAACGAGCTCCAAAGCACCCTCGGTGATCTTGAAGAAGCATCCGCAAAGCATGGGTCTATTATCCAGCTCTGCCACGGAATGCACGACCTTGGAGATCATTTTCTTCACGAGTGCCGAGCCGATCTCAAAGCCTCTTTCGGTGGTAAGCTCGGGAAGGTTCGGGAACTCTGCGCCGGGCATGGCAAACATAGAGAAGGAAGCCTTACCGCAGGTCAGCGTGCAGTTGCAGTTCTCCGAAACGTCGATGGTAAGCTCATCGTCGGGCATAACGCGAATGGTCTGATACAGTCTTTGCGCGTTGATGATATATCTGCCCTCACGCTCGATATCCACGGCGTCGAGCATGGCTCTCACGCCCTTATTCATATCGTAGGTGGAAAGGCGGATGCGCCCGTCCATCGTTTCGAGAAGCACGCCCTCGATGGAAGCAATGGTGTTTTTATTCGAAACGGTTCCCATCGCGGGAGCAAGTTTCTCAAGAAGGTCTGACTTATGTACGGTAAATTTCATTTTTTCTTTCCTTTATATTCTGTATTTTTGAAAGGGGGTATCGGCGAAGACCGAATCTTTTTTAAAAAAGGATATTCCTTAAAAAGAGCCGAATTTTTTTCGTTATCCGCGCCTTTAGGCAAGGAGAATGAAAGATCTCGGACTGTGAAGGCTTTATTTTGGTCTACACCTTCATAGCTCTTTGCCGAGCCAAAAAAGAGATAGAATAGTTAGATATTAGGTAGGAGAAGTAGTAGTAGGGACTGTGGAAAATGTGGAAATCTCGTTTTTCCCTTGCCCCGTCTTGCTTTTTCGGTGATTTTTATTTTCTAAAATCTGTGGAAAAGCTGTGGAAAGCGTTCTCGAAGTTTTCCACCGAAAAATCCACATACTTTTCCACGTCTTTTTACCGTGTTTTCCACACGGTTTTCCACAAAAAACTTAACCCTTGATCTCCTTGATAAGAGCCATGATCTCCGCTTGCGCGTTCTTCTTTGTCTTAATGTTGATCTCCACCTTTTCAATGGAGGAGATGACGGTGGAGTGATCGCGGTTAAAGATCTGTCCGATGGTCTGCAGCGGCAGAGAGGTCAGGTGGCGCACGATGTAGATCGCGACGTGCCTTGCCTTTGCGATATTGTCCTGCCGTTTCTTGGATTTGAGATCCTCGGGGCGCAGTCCGTTCTTCTTTGCCACCACCGAAAGGATCTTTTCCACCATCACGTCGGGAGAAATGCTGTCGGGCGCGATGATCGAAATGATATCCTCAAGCTTTTCCTTCGTAAGCCCGCCGCTTGACATCGTGTGGAGCGCGCCGATGCGCTTTAAGACGCCCTCGATCTGTCTTATGTTGTTTTGCAGTCTTTGTGCCATATAGCTGATCAGCTCATCCTCGATCACAAGCCCCATATCCGCGCTCTTTTTGCGGATAATGGCAAGGCGAAGCTCAAGACTCGGGGGCTGCACGTCCGCGATGCACGCGCCCTCAAAGCGGGTGCGTAAACGGTCCTCAAGCGGTTGGATCTCTCTTGGGGGGCGGTCCGAGGTCAGAATGATCTGCTTGTTTGCCTCGTAGAGAGCAGAGAAGGTGTGGAAAAACTCCTCCTGCGTGCTTTCCTTGCCCGCGATGAACTGAATATCGTCGATCAGCAAAACGTCGGCACGGCGGTATTTTTCCTTGAAGGAAGCGGTCGAGCCGGTAGAGATCGCGTGGATCAGCTCGTTGATGAAGTCCTCGCTCTTTTTATAGACGATGCGAAGATGCGGGCTGTTCTTCTTTATGTAGTTGACGATGGCGGCGAGAAGATGCGTTTTTCCAAGGCCGCTGTCACCGTAAATAAAAAGCGGATTGTAAGCCGTCGGCTCGTGGGCAACGGCGAGACAGAGCGAAAGCGCAAATTCGTTGGAATCGCCGCGCACGAAGTTCTCGAAGGTATAGCCGTCGAGCACGCTTGAGCCGCTATCGGAGGAGAGAAGCTGCTTAAACTGCGCGGCGCGCTCGTTCTTTTTCTCCTCACTTTCCTCCTCGGTTTTCTTGATGAGCGGCATAGGCGTCGGAAATTCCTGCTCCTCGCCAACGAATTCGAAGATCGGAGCCACCTCGAAGCCGATCACCTCGGAAAGCGCTTCTCGCACGACGGTCGCGTATTTGGTGGTGAGGATCTTTTGCTTTAACTTCGACTTGGTATGAAAGATCGCGTTCTCCTCCGTCAGCTCCGCAAGAACCAGCTCGGAAAACCAGACCGCAAAGACCGAATCCGTGTAATTCAACCGCTTTTGAATGATGGGACAAACGGCGTCCATTATGTTTTTCAGCTCATCCATTGCCCGGCAACTCCTTCTCTATTATATATTATAGTATATTATAACTTATAATATAGAAAATTGCAATAATTTTCTGAAAAAAATAATACTCTTATTTACATCGAAATTTTGTACTACGGGAAAAATAAATTTACAAAAGTTTACATTCTTTTTGGACGCGAGCGAAAGAGAAGCGCCGCAAGAAAGGCGAAAAGCAGAGCCGCCGAGATGCCCGCCGCACCGGCGGTGAGTCCCCCGGTCAAAATGCCGAGCGCACCCTCCTTCAAAATAGCCTCTCGCACGCCCTTGGCAAGCACCGCCCCGAAGCCGACGAGGGGAACGGAAATGCCGCATCCGAAGATCTCCTTCATGGGATCGTAGAGCGTTATCGCTTCAAGAAAAACGCCGAAAACGACCGCACCGACTAAAATTCTCGGCGGCATAACCGCCGTTTTGTCAATAATTATTTGCACTATTACGCATAAAATACCACCGAGAAGAAAAGCAAGCAAGCTTTTTACGAGCATGAGAAACCCTCTCTTTCAATCAAAACTCCGTGTGCAACGCCGAGAATATTGTGCTTTTGCTGTGTGCTTTGCGGGCTCATCAAAGCCCCCGTGGAGAGAAAAAGAATGCGGGAAAATTCTCCCTTTTCAAGCGCGGGGAGCAGTCTTGCGGCAAGCACCGATGCCGAGCAGCCGCAGCCCGATGCACCGCTGTGAAAATCCTCGCTCCCTTTATCGTATAAAAGAAGGCCGCAGTCGAGGTGCTTTTCCCTTATATCCACGCCGTCTTTTTTTAAGAGAGCAAGGAAAAGCTCGCTTCCCACGCGCCCAAGATCCCCCGTCACGATGCGGTCGATCTCCCGAAGAGAAAAGCCGCCGCAAGAAAGATAGGAAAGCACGGTGTCTGCCGCGGCGGGTGCCATGGCTGCGCCCATGTTCGTAGAATCCTTGGTTGCGCCGTCGATCAGCTTTCCCGCCGCACCCTCGCGTATCACGGCGCGCCCCTCCCTGCCGAGGATAAATGCCCCTGCGGCGGTCGCCGTCCAAGAGGCACTCGGCGTGCGCTGGCCGCCGTATTCGAGGGGAAGGCGGAACTGCCTTTCCGCGGCGGCGTTATGCGAGGAGGTCACTGCCGCACCCATATCCACCGTTCCGTGCGAGATGGCGAGAGAAAGGCAGAGCAGGCTCTCGGCACAGGTCGAGCAAGCACCGTAGAGTCCGAGATAGGGAATGCCGAAGGAAAAGAGTCCGTTCGCGCTGGCAACGCATTGGTTCTGCAGATCCCCCGCAAAAAGAAGCGAAAGCTCGCCTTTTCGGATATTTCCCTTTTTCATGGCGAGAGAGAGGCAGAGCCGCTCCATTTCTCCCTCGGCATCCTCAAAACTTTTCATGCCGAACATGGAGCTTTCATCCAAATGGTCGAAAAAGGGCGCAAGCGGGCCGCGCGCTTCCTCTCTGCCGCCCACAGAGGCAGCACAAAGAATATGCGGCGGATTTTTAAATGGGATCACGGTTGCCATGAAGATCTCTCTTTCAAAAAATAGTATGTAAGGGGCCTTGCAAGGAAAAGATGAAAGAGAGGATAAAAAAGAAAAAATGGAAAAGGAGAAAAGCAAAATAAAAAAGAAAGAAGGAAGAAAGAAAAAAGAAAAATGAAAAAAGAAGGATAA
>JAFVQL010000071.1 GCA_017504785.1 Clostridia bacterium
AAAAACGACCGTTTTAAGACTCATACTCGGCGAGCTGATCCCCGATGAGGGAAGTGTGTTTCGCAAGAGCGGCATTCGCATCGGTTACCTTGCGCAAACGGGCGGCTTTCAATCCGATTCCACCGTGTACGGTGCGATGAAGGAGGTGTTTCGCGAAGATGAGGCGCTGATTTCCCACCTCGGAAATGTACAAAGAGAACTTGCAAGTGCCGCACCGGAGAAGATGAACGCACTTTCCGCGCGCATTGAAAGCCTCAATAAAAGAATAGCGGCGCGCGATAGTTATAATTATGAAGTGCGCATCAAAACGGTGCTCGGAGGCATGGGTTTTGAGCGCGTTTACAACCAAAACGTGGATACCATGTCTGGAGGAGAGCGCACAAAGCTCAAATTATGCCGGCTTCTTTTGGAAGAGCCGGATCTTCTCATTCTCGATGAGCCTACGAACCATCTCGATCTCAAAACACTCTTTTGGCTGGAGGAATACCTCACCTCCTACAAGGGTGCGATCCTCGTCGTTTCCCACGATCGCTACTTTTTGGATCGCCTCACCTCACGCACCCTTGAGCTTGAGCACAGAAAACTTTCTTCGTATAAAGGCAACTACTCGAAGTATAAGATTTTAAAAGCGGAGCGTTACAAGGAAGAGCTGCGCGCCTATGAAAAACAGCAAGAAGAGATTGCGAAGTTGCAAACGTACGTGGATAAGAATATCGTTCGTGCCACAACGGCAAAGAGCGCTCTATCGCGTGTGAATAAATTGGAACGCATGGAGCTGTTTGAGCCTCCTACGCCGCCTGCTAAGCCACCGCGTTTTTTCTTCGAAACGGAAGAAAAACCTTACGAACGTGTGCTCGAAGCGCTTCACTTCGATCTCAAAGTTGACGAAAAAGCCCTCCTTAAAGATGCTTCAATAAAGGTGATGCGCGGCGAGAAGTGTGCGTTGGTGGGCGATAACGGCACGGGCAAGAGTACACTGTTGAAATTTTTGCTCTCAGGCGATAAAAAGGTTGCCTTCGGACGACTCGTGAAGACGGCGTATTACGATCAGGAGAACGCCGATCTCGATCCTGAAGAGCGCACGCTCGATGCCTTCTGGGGACAGCACGTGGGACTTTCTCAAACGGACGCGCGAAAGATCTTAGCACAGGCAGGGCTTTTTTCCGAGGATATCGATAAAGCGGTAAAGGAGCTTTCGGGCGGCATGCGCGCAAAGCTTGAGCTCGCTATTTTAGAGGCGAGAAAAGGGAATTTTTTAATTCTCGATGAGCCTACCAACCACCTCGATCTGGCGGCGCGCGAATCGCTTGAAGAGGCGCTGATCGCTTTCGATGGAACGCTCCTTTTCGTTTCGCACGATCGGCGCTTTATTGAACAGATCGCAACGGCGATTTTCGCCATTGAAGATGGCAAGCTCACGTACTTTAAAGGCAGCTATGCGGAGTACCTTTCGGCGCGGAAGGCAACATCTCCCCCACCCATGCCCGCAGTTAAGGAGAAGAAAACGGATGGGTACCGCAGTAAAGAAGAACGTGCGCGAGAAGCACGGGCAAGAAACCGCATCCGCGAGATCGAGCTTCGACTGGAAACCGTGGAGGCCGAGGAAGCAGAACTTAATGAGGCCCTCATAACATACGCTTCCGATTACGTGAAGGTGCGCGAAATCACCGCACGGCTTGCGACCCTGCAACGCGAAAGTGAAACCCTCTATGATGAATACGAAAAACTGATATAATGCGCTCCCGTGCGCAAGAAAAAATCCGACCGTCTCGGCCGGATTTTCTTATTTCGTTGAATTTTCACAATGAGCCGATGCGGCCTCCCTTTTTGCCCTTTCGCGGGCGCGCATCTCCGTGAAGAAAGTAGTGAGCACCTCGGCACATTCCGCCTCCATCACGCCCCCCGTAACCTCAACCGTGTGATTGAGAAGATTTGCGTTTGCAAGCTCGCTCGTAAGGCTTCTTCCCTTCTGCTCGTACGCACCGAAGTAAACGCGCTCGATGT
>JAFVQL010000072.1 GCA_017504785.1 Clostridia bacterium
CACCATGCGAGAAACGACCATGCCCGCCGTTGCAGCCGCGCTGGGTGCGCTCGCGCCCGACGGTGTTCTCCTTATCGCGATCTACCCCGGGCACGAGGAGGGCGCACTTGAGGGAGAGATGATCGAGGAGTATCTTTCCTCGATGAGCCGCTTCAGGCTTTGTGCCTCCAAATTTCGTATTATCAATTCGCCCACGGCACCTTACTTCTTCCTCGTGGAGAAAAAATAACAAAGAAACGGGAAATGTCGAAAAAAGAACCAAGATCTTGATCGAAATTTCCCGTTTTTCTTTGTTTTGTTCCATTGTGATCCCTTTTTAATAAAAAAAACGGCGCGGATCTTTCGATGCATTCCGCGCCGTTTCTGAATTTTTTTTGCTTTTTTGGTTAGCCGTAAGAGAGTCGAACACATAAGGTTTGGAAGTGCGGATTTTCCCCTATACTTCGCCGATTTTTTCTTAAATATCCGCATATTTCTCAAAAAAATTGGTTCGTCTACGAAAAAATCCGCTACTTCGAAACTGCTTCGCCCCATACGGCAAATAAATTTCCGGTTGATTTTGTCGGATTTTGACGAAATCAAGTGCTGACTTTATTAGGAGAAATACGGCAAAAACGGCGGAAAGTTATCGCCGTAGGGCTTGTGCGTTCGACTCTCTTACGGCTATGCGAGGTCAGAAGTTGTGTCGGTCAAAGCCCCAATGCTCGACTTCCTCGTATTTCACGTAGGTGCCGTCGGTCGGAACGCCCAACGTCTCCTTCATGATATCGCAGATGCGCGCGGTCAGATCGTTATAGGCGGCGGGGGTGGATCTTCCGAGGATCTTCACCTCCACGAAGGCAAGCGCAAGCTTCGTGTCGCCGTGAAACGCCATGTCGCATTCGCCCGCAAATTCAAGCATCAAATACGCATCGGTCTTTCCGGGAAGCAGGGTGATCGCTTCGCCAAGCGCGCGCGTGAGCGCCTCTTTTTTCTCGGGGGTGATCGTCTCGGTGGTGTGTGTTACGATCATTGGCATAATAAAAATCTCCTTTAATTTTCGATGTAATCCATCAGATCCTTATAGGTGTAAAGCGATCCGAGGCAAACGAGAGGGCGGCCGTTTTTCCTTGCGTCCTCAAGTGCCGTTTCGTAGGCTTCCTTCAAGGTTTCGGCGGGGGCCGTGCCGATGCCGTTTTCCTTCAGCACCTCGGCGTAATCCCTTGCATGCAGTGCGCGGGGATTTTCGGGGGTAAAGGTATACGCGTATGCTCCTATGGTCGCAAGATCTCTTGCGATGGCGGCGTAGTCCTTGTCCTTTAGCACGCCCGTCAGCACGGTCAGCCGCTCCTCTCCGAAATAGTGGCGAAGGCTCTTCACGGCGGCGGCAATGCCCTGCGGATTGTGTGCTCCGTCGTAAAGGATCATGGGGTCTTTCTTTCTTAATATCTCAAAACGGCCGGGCCAATATGCCTTTTTCATGCCGCGGCGTACCGCCGTGTTCGAAATCTTGATTCCCGCCTCGCGCAGTCTCTCGATCGCGGCAAGCACGAGAGCCGCGTTTTCGGGCTGATACAGCCCGAGAAGCGAAATTTCAATATCCGTAAAGTCGCCAAAATCCAGCACCGTGCCCGTAAGATCGCATTTTTTGATCTTAACGGCAGTCTTGTCGATCACGGTGTAGGGCGCGTGCCGCTCTTTCGCCTCGCTTTCGATCACGGCGGCAGGTTCCTTTTCGGTTACCGCCGAAAGCACGGGGCAGCCTTCCTTGATGATCCCTGCCTTTTCGCCCGCGATCTTTTCCACGGTATCGCCGAGAAACGCTGTGTGGTCAAGCGCGATGCCCGTGATCACCGAAAGGACGGCGGCATCGATCACGTTGGTGGAATCGAAGCGCCCGCCCATACCGACCTCAAGCACGACGACGTCGCATTTTTCTTCCAAAAAGTAGAGAAATCCGAGCGCGGAGATCAGCTCAAATTCCGTGGGCTTATCCGTCATGGCGTCGGCAATGGGGCGCACTCTTTCCACCAAGCGGCAGAGTGTGGTGTCATCAATGGGGGTATTGCCGATCGCAATTCTTTCATTGAAGTAGCGCAGGTAGGGAGAGGTAAAGCGTCCCACGCGAAGCCCGCTCTCGGTCAGCACCGAGGTCAGCATCTCGCAAAACGAGCCTTTTCCGTTCGTGCCTGTCACGTGGATGAATTTCAAATCCTTTTGCGGGTTTCCGAGCCCCTCGCAGAGCGTGCGTATGCGCGAAAGCCCGGGCTTGCAGAAAACGCCGTTCACGCTATGAATATAATTTAATGCCTCGTCAATTTTCATCGGTGTGGTCCTTTCGCCGTCAGAACAGAGAAGAGCTTTTTGAAAAGCTACGCAGCTGCTTTGCGACGGCCGTATTTTTTCCGAGCAAATAAAGAAGCGCGATTTCAATAGCGGAAATGATCGCGTAATTGAGAAGGCGCCAGAGCATCAAAACGATAAAGGGCATCGCGTAATACTGCGAAAGCCCGAAGGTCTTGATCACCACCGAGCCGATCAGATGCGCGGCCGAAACGGTGATCGCAATGCGTAAAAGCCGCGGGCAGGCCTTGGGGATGATGCGCGGGATAAGGCCGCCGAAAAGTCCGATCGCCGCCGCGCCGAGTGTGATGATGGGGTTGATCGCATAGCCGACCATCAGGCAGCCGAGCAGATCGGCAAGAATGCCGACGGTCATCCCCGCGATCGGGCCAACGTGCATGGCTGCCAAGAGGATCGGCAGATTTTCAAAGCTGAATCGGATCATGCTGTCGCCGCCGGGAAAGGCGAGATACTTGCCGCAGAGAATGCTCAATGCCGCAAGAAGCGAGAGAAGCACGATCACTCGCACGTCCTTATAAGGGGAAGGGGATTTTTTTGAATTTCGCTTGTTTTCAGACATAAAAATACCTCCGTCATACAGAATTTCACATCTCTATATACGGAGGCAGAGTGCTTTTAGTTTTGCTTCTCCGAACAGTGGGATGCGGACACCGTACCGCAAGAGCCGAGGCTCTATTCGTCCGCACGGCAACTCCCCGTCCGCGCAGCACTGATAAACGCACGATATCCTACTCTGTTGTGATACGAACAGTATAGCACACCTTTTTTCGGTTTTCAAGAGCTACGGCTAAAAAAATGCGGAAAAACTCATAAATAGGAACAGTCAACTTTGTGAGCGCGTTTTCGAGAAATAGCAAGGATCTTCTCCTCTTTTTAAAAGGCGTATTTTCTGTGATCACGCGCCGAAAAATTCCCCTAATATTTTTAAGGAAGGGAAAGGCGAAAAATAGAGCCGCTCTCTTGACAAGGGGCGCCGAATTTGGTATACTTTTTGTAGAAAAAAACGGAATGAGGAAGACAATGAAACAAATTCTAAACCAAACCTTTGACGGGGAGCGCGCACTTTACGCTCTTCGCGATGCCGAGGTGGAAAATTGCCGCTTTATCGGCCCCGCGGACGGAGAGTCCGCCTTTAAGGAGGCCGAGGATGTCGTTGTGAAAGGCTGTGATTTTCACCTTCGCTATCCCTTCTGGCACACCGCGCGTGCACAGCTTTGCTCTATTCAAATGCACGAAGGCTGCCGCGCGCCGCTTTGGTATGCAAAGGATATATCGATCGAGCGTTCCGTGCTGCACGGCCCGAAGGCTCTGCGCGAGTGCGAGAATATTGCGATTCGTTCCTCGGACGTATCAAGCGTGGAATTCGGATGGTTTTGCCGCGGCGTTGCGGTAGAGGATACGTCGTTTGCGGGGGAATATCTTTTCCTTCACGCGAAGGATCTTACCCTTCGCAACGTGACCTTGAAGGGCAAATATTCCTTTCAATATTGTGAAAACATAGAGATCCACGATTCCTTCCTCGATACGAAGGACGCCTTTTGGGAGAGCAAAAACGTAACGGTGTATAATAGCACCGTCCGCGGGGAATACCTTGCATGGTATGCGAAAAATATCCGCTTCGTGAACTGCAAGCTTGCGGGCACGCAGCCGCTTTGCTACGCGCAAGGCGTCGTGCTCGAGAATTGCACGATGGAGGGGTGCGATTTTTCGTTTGAGTATTCACAGGTGCGCTGTGCGGTTGAGGGAAAAATCGATAGCGTGAAAAACCCCTTGGCGGGCAGCACCGTGGTGGCAGACGAGATCGGAGAGATCATTCTTGACGAAAATCGCAGGGACGGCGGAAACCTCGAGATCACCTGCAGAAAAAATGAAAATACATAAAACGCAAACTATTGTTTGCATACAGAAAGAAATGACTTGATTTGGAGGGAGAGGGACCGTATGATTTGGGCTGTGATCGTGATCGCTTCTTTGCTTCTTGCTCTTCTCGGCGGCGCCTATTACGCATATCGGAGAACCTTTGGAAAAACGAAACGGATGCAAGATCCCGATCCCTTATCTTTTATACGCGATCCGAGGGGATCTGCTGATTACGAGGGGCATAAAAAGCGGGTCGAGGCGGCGAGCGCCGTGCCTTGCGAGCGCGTGTTCATTCGCGCAAGTGACGGGCTTCGCTTAAGTGCGCGCTATTACGATGGAAGCAAGGATGCCCCCGTCGTCATCTTTTTTCACGGCTATCGGAGCAATGCGATCCATGACGGCTGCGGACTGCACGCGGTGGCGCGCTCGCTTGGATACCGCATTTTGCTTTGTGATCAGCGCGCGCACGGCGAAAGCGAGGGGCGCTGCCTAACCTTCGGCGTGAAGGAGCGATTGGACGCGAAATGCTGGGCGGAGTACGCCGCAGAGCGTTTTCCCGATGCGCCGATCTTTCTTTCGGGCATCTCCATGGGCGCGGCTACGGTGCTGATGGCGGCGTCTTTGCCGATGCCGCGCACGGTTGTCGGCGTGCTTGCCGATTGCCCGTATTCCTCGCCGAGAGAGATCATCATGAAGGTGGTCGGGGAGATGGGCTTGCCGCCAAGGCTGATGTATCCCTTGATCCGCCTCGGTGCGCTTTTGTACGGCGGCTTCGATCCGAACGAATCGGATGCCGTGCGCTCGGTTCGGATGAAAACGCCGCCGCTTCTGATCGTTCATGGAACTGCCGATGGCTTTGTTCCTTCGGAAATGTCAAGCAAGATCGATGCCGCCGCCTCGAACGCGCACACGCTCGTTTTGGTCGACGGCGCGGATCACGGCAAAAGCTTCACGGTTGCCCCCGAGCTTTACGTAAAAACGCTGACGGATTTCTTTGGCGAATGCTTGAAAAAAACGGTTTGAACCCGAACGGAAAGCTTTTCGCAGAGCAACAATATCATGCCGAGTCCGTGAGGCATATCACTGAAATATCTTCACTACCGACAGTTCGTGTAAAGGTGTAACACACGAACCGAAACGAGCAAGGTGTACGGAAAGGAGCATGAATATAGCCGTTCATGCCCCTTTTTCTTTATGGAAGGTAAAACCCGCTTTACGGAAGCCTCCCCTTTCCCATTTTTCTCTTTTTGGTAAAGGCGTATTTGTGTGTAATTTTTTGTAGGATATCGTTTTTTTTGCTCAAACGGCAAGAATTTTCCATTTCAACCTTGACAAGTCTTTCGTTTTGTGATAGAATAACCACGTTATAAATACAGGGGTATCGCCTAGTGGTCAGGGCAGAGGACTTTGACTCCTCCATCGTTGGTTCGAATCCAGCTACCCCTGCCAACAAAAAGGAACTTTTGTCTACCAGAAGTTCCTTTTTTGTTTATCCAAGCCGTAGGCTTGGTATATCATCGCCGCACGAAGTGCGATGCATATCATCAGCCCCTGCGGGGCTGTATCTCATCACGCGCAAGCGTGCATCTTATCTGCGGCTTGATGATATACCGCAACAAGTTGCGGATGATATACAAGGCTATCCTGAAGATTTTACATTCAAAATCAAATTTGAACGAATTGAGGTCGTTCGAACGTAAAATTTGTTACATAGGCTTCGTTGCAAGCATGGAGTTAAAAGTCCGGTAGAACGCGCAAACTTTTAACTCCCATCATCGCCAAGGGGTTAGTCTACCCTCTGCAAAACCAATCTGCATCTAAATCAGCCACACACGGCTTTGCATCTAAATCGGACACTCATCACAAAGATCCGAAAGCTTCTTTGGTTTCGGATCTTTCATTTGTGTCCGCAGGATACAACATCATTTGCGCGCAAGGCGGCGGCAAGTGAGCGAATTTTCGCTTTTAGCGAATATACAGCGCTGATTTTAGAAAAAAACCGTAAAAGTAGCATCTTTTTGTTACTTCTTTTCTTTGAAAATAAATTTTTTTCGCGTGCATTTTTTTCAAATTGTGCAAAGCAAACAAAAACGGACGCGCTTCCTTTGCTCGGTTTTGAAAGAATGCAAAATAAACGCAGGAGCCTGCTTTTTGCCTTTTGTATACTTTCAATAAATCGGACAAAATAATAACGGTTTTGGCGCGCGAGGGGCGAGAAAAAACCATTGACTTTTTGCTCGCGTGTATGGTATAATATCCTTACTTTAAAAACAATATCTTGATCGCTTTCGAGAGATTTGCACTAAATATAGTGCTTTTGATCGAAAATGCGATCAGAAAACTTATGAAGAAAGAAGGTAATTTCTGCTATGAGAGACGAGTGGAAGAATTTTCGGGAAGGCCAGTGGCAGACCGAAGTAAACGTTGACGATTTTATTCAGAAAAACTTCACTCCTTACGAGGGTGACGGTTCGTTCCTTGCCGGTGCAACGGAGAACACCAAGGCACTTTGGGCACAGGTAATGGAACTTACGAAGCAGGAGCGCGAAAAGGGATGCGCTTTGGATATGGATACCGATCTGGTCTCCACGATCACCTCGCACGGTGCGGGTTATCTTGATAAGGATAAGGAAACCATCGTCGGCTTCCAGACGGACAAGCCCTTCAAGCGTTCGCTCCAGCCCTACGGCGGTATCCGCATGGCGATCAAGGCCTGCAAGGATAACGGCTTTGAGGTAGATCCCGAGATCGTGGAATTTTTCACCACGCACAGAAAGACCCATAACGAGGGTGTGTTTGACGCTTATACGCCCGAGATGCGCGTTTGCCGAACCAACCACATCATCACCGGTCTTCCCGATGCGTACGGCCGCGGCCGTATCATTGGTGACTATCGCCGCGTTCCCCTGTACGGCGTGGATTTCCTGATCGCGGATAAGGAAGCACAGAAGGCTTCCACCGGCTCCGTGATGAGCGCAGACGTGATTCGTGACAGAGAAGAGCTTTCCGAGCAGATCAAGGCGCTGAAGGCGCTGAAGGTCATGGGCGCAACCTATGGCTTCGATCTTTCCGCTCCCGCAAAGGACGTGAAGGAAGCCATCCAGTTCCTCTATTTTGCATACCTTGCGGCAGTGAAGGAGCAGAACGGCGCGGCAATGAGCCTTGGCCGTACCTCCACCTTTTTAGACATCTACGCACAGCGCGACCTTGAGGCAGGCATCTACACCGAGGAACAGATCCAGGAGTTCGTGGATCACTTCGTGATGAAGCTTCGTCTTGTAAAGTTTGCGCGTACGCCCGAGTACAACAAGATCTTCGCGGGAGACCCCACTTGGGTAACCGAGTCGATCGGCGGTGTCGGCGTGGATGGCCGTCATCTTGTCACCAAGATGTCCTACCGCTATCTGCATACGCTGGATAACCTCGGCTCCTCTCCCGAGCCGAACATGACGGTTCTTTGGTCGGTGAACCTTCCCGAGAACTTCAAGAAGTACTGCGCCGATATTTCGATTCGCCATTCCGCGATCCAGTATGAGAATGACGATCTGATGCGACCTCTCCACGGTGAGGATTACGGTATTGCTTGCTGCGTATCCTCGATGCGTATCGGCAAGGAAATGCAGTTCTTCGGTGCGCGCGCCAACCTTGCAAAGTGCTTGCTTTATGCGATCAACGGCGGTGTGGACGAGCTTACTCGCGCGCAGGTAGGTCCTGCTTACGAGGCGGTTCAGGGCGATTACCTCGATTACGAGGACGTCATGGAAAAATACCGCAATATGATGAAGTGGCTCGCAGGCGTTTATGCGAACACTTTGAATATCATTCATTATATGCATGATAAGTACAGCTACGAAAAGCTCCAGATGGCTCTGCATGACCGTCACGTGCGCCGTTGGTTTGCAACGGGTATCGCGGGCATGAGCGTAGTTGCTGACTCTCTTTCCGCGATCAAGTACGGTAAGGTTAAGGTTGTAAGAGATGAGACCGGCTTTATCGTAGACTATATTGCACAGAACGATTTCCCGAAGTACGGTAACGATGATGACCGCGTAGACAGCATCGCCCAGGAGATCCTCCATACCTTCATCACCTACCTTCGTGAGAATGCGACCTATCGCGAGTCGATTGCCACCACCTCGGTGCTGACGATCACCTCGAATGTGGTATACGGTAAAAATACCGGCTCCACGCCGGACGGCCGCAAGGGCGGCGAGCCCTTCGCTCCCGGTGCAAACCCCATGCACGGCAGAGACTCCCACGGTGCGATCGCATCGCTTTCCTCGGTTGCCAAGCTTCGATTCGAGGATGCACAGGACGGTATTTCCAATACCTTCTCCATCACGCCCGGCTCGCTGGGCAAGAGCAAGGCTGCCGCAATCGATAACCTCGTTTCGCTTCTGGACGGCTACGTTCTTAAGAACGGCCAGCACCTGAACGTAAACGTATTTGACCGCGAAACGCTTTTGGATGCACAGAAGCATCCCGAGCTTTATCCGCAGCTGACGGTGCGTGTTTCCGGCTATGCGGTGAACTTCGTTAAGCTCACCAAGGAGCAGCAGGATGAGGTAATTTCCCGTACCTTCCACCAGCATCTTTGATTCGAAAAAGGTGTATTTCGGTGAGATCGAAAAGGATAAATATTTTTATTGGTTTAAATAGTGCCTCATTGAGGCTCTGTGCAGATTTGATAAGGCACTGATGTTGAAAACCTGCGGTTTTCTCCAATCGGTTAAAATCCTTTTCTATTTCCGTTTTCGAGGTTCGGCGTACTCTTGTACGCCTCTCACCTCGAAGAACGAAAATTCTCCCACAAAATCCCCTCTTTTTCGGTGAGAACGAAAAGGATATTGAATTATTATGATAGTGCCTCATGAAAGCTCTGCGAAGTTTTGATAAGGCACGGATGCTCAAAATCTGCGTTTTTCAAAAATGCGTTTAGAAAAATACAGGTAGCAGTCATTTAAAAAAAGCAGGAGTTTTCCATGATCTTTGATTGTGGTAAACTCCAAAGGATTCCTAAAAGGAAAGCCTTTCTGCTTTCCATATTTCCATCATGGTTACATGTGGGAATGTGGGAAGGAGAAACGGAAAGAACGAAAATAAGCGAAGGCTTCCGCGCGCGTGTGTGGAAGCTTTTCTGTCCCTATGCCGTGCGCGCTCGGGCGGCAAAAACGAAAGAAGGAAGGTGTCCGTATGAAGGGTTATATACATTCCATAGAGAGTTTCGGAACGGTGGACGGACCGGGCTTGCGCTTCGTCGTATTTTTTAGCGGATGCCCGATGCGTTGTCTGTATTGCCACAATCCCGATACGTGGAACATGGGCGGTGAATATATTTCGGTAGAGGATCTTTTTGCGAAAATGCGCCGCAATCTCCCGTTTTATAGATCGGGCGGTATTACCGCCACGGGCGGTGAGCCGACCATGCAGATCGACTTTTTGATCGAGCTTTTCAAGCTCGCAAAGTCAGAAGGTATCCATACCTGCCTTGATACCTCGGGTATTCTGTTCCGCGAGGATGAGCGGTACGATACGCTTCTTGCGTATACCGACCTTGTAATGCTGGATATCAAGCACATGTTCTCGGACGAGCATCGGCGCTTGACGGGGCATGATAACGAGCGCGTGTTCGCCTTCTTCGATTATCTTGAAAGAAAGGGTGCAAAGGTGCGTATCCGCCACGTCGTCGTTCCGGGGATCACCTATAATAAGGAGCAGCTTACCGCACTCGGCACTTACTTAAGAGGGCGCAAGAACGTGGAAAGCGTGGAGCTTCTTTCTTACCATTCGATGGGAATGGATAAGTATAAGAACTTGGGACTTTCTTATCCCTTGACGAGAACCGAGCCGCTCTCCGATGCGGACCTGAAGAAGGCCTACGAGATCGTGAATGCGGCGAGAAACGCAACCCTCTAATATCCTACGGAGATATGTATGAATATTTGGCACGATATAGATAAATCCCGCATCCTGCCCGAGCGATTTACCGCGGTGATAGAAATATCCAAGGGCGGCAAGAATAAATACGAGCTTGATAAAAGCACGGGAATGCTGAAGCTTGACCGTGTTCTGTATACCTCGACGCATTATCCGGCCAATTACGGATTTATTCCGCGCACCTTGGCGGAGGACGGAGATCCCTTGGACGTGCTCGTGCTTTGTCAAGAGGCGTTGATCCCCATGACGCTTGTGGAATGCAAGCCCATCGGCGTTCTTGAAATGAAAGATGCGGATGCGCTTGATCAGAAGATCATCGCAGTTCCCATCCAGGATCCGTCCTATAATACCTATGAATCCATTCACCAGATCCCCGCGCATATTTTTGCCGAGCTCTCCAATTTCTTTGAGGTGTATAAAACGCTTGAGGGCGTGCACACCGAGGTAACGGGGATCAGCGGCGTTTTCGACGCTTTACGAGTGATACAGAACAGCATCGACATGTACCGCGCCGCATTTTTGCCGAATGATCCGGCATAAATAAAAGTGTTATATTGCGCGCGCATGGGTGTTGTGCAGAGATGACAACTTTTTTTCGCTTCTCTTTATGCGAAATGTAAAAAGTGCCGTTTTTTTAAAAAATGAAAGATCTATGATTGACATTATCTTTCATTTATGATAACATTATGCCATAAAAGTGATGACGAAGACGGTGTTTTCAGTATTGCGTGGCAGAGAAACGGCGGTTGGTGCAAGCCGTTCGCAATGAGATCACCTATCACTTCCGAGCTGGGGGTCCGAAGGCTTTGTAGGGCTTCACGAGAAGCACAGCGTAAGTGTGCAGGAGTTGATGGACTCCGCAAAGTGGCGCAAAGAGCGCAATTTGAGTGGTACCGCGAGTGATATTTCACCCGTCTCAAAGGAAGATTTCTTTTGGGGCGGGATTTTTCATTAAAAATACTTGACAAATAAAAAAAGATATGATACAATGGTATCCGTGAAAGCGTTGACGAAGAGGGCATTGGCGATGTCGCTTTGAAGAGAAATGGCGGTTGGTGCGAGCCATGAAGCGAGGCTGTATGCTTGTAACTTCTGAGCCGAGGGGAAGAAAGGCCTTTTGCCGAGTAGAACCTCTCCGTGATTGCCGCGTTAGAGCATACGGGCTGTTAGGCCTTGAGTGGCGCGAAGAGCGCAATTTGAGTGGTACCGCGGGTTTGTTTTATACGGCTCGTCTCAAAGTATTTTATCTTTGGGGCGAGCCTATTTTGTTTTTAGCCCCGCCAAGGAGGATTCTTAACTATGGAAAAAATCAAAGCGTTGGATATGAAGATCCGCGAGATGGCAGGCCGTATCCGCGAGCTTCGCGAGATCGCCGGCTGGAGCACGGCAGAGGTCGCTGAAAAGACGGGTGTTTCCGAGGCGGAATACGTTGCGTGCGAAAGCGGTCTTTCGGATCTGAACTTTGCGTTTATCTACCGTTGCGCGCTCGTATTCAGCGTAGACGTTACGGATATTATCGAGGGTAAGAGCCCGACGCTGAAATCCTATACCCTGACCAGAAACGGAGAAGGGCAGAGAATTCAGAGAGCGCACGGCATGACCTATTATGCGCTGGCGTCCACCTTTCAAAACCGTATTGCAGAGCCGCTTCTCGTCACCAACTATTACGTTCCGGGTGCGGAGCATGCCGACATTGATCTGACGGCGCACGACGGTCAGGAGTGCGATATCATTATCGAAGGTCATTTGAAGGTTCAGATCGGCGATCACAAGGAGATCCTCGGCCCGGGTGACAGTATTTACTATAACAGCTCCACGCCCCACGGTATGATTGCCGTCGGCGGCAAGGATTGTACCTTCTACGCCATCGTTCTGAACGGAACGGGCATCGAGCCCTCGCAGGGCGTGAATACGCCGTCCATTCCCTCGAAAGCGGCGATCCGTACTGACAACGAGGACCGCGTATATAAGAAATTTATCGAAACCGAAGAAAATGAGATGGGCACGCCCACGGCGATCCGATTCCACGACATCGAGAGATTTAACTTTGCTTACGACATCGTAGACGAGATCGCAAAGAAAAGTCCCGATAAGCTTGCCCTTTTACATATTGATAACGAGAAAAAAGAAACTCGCATCTCCTTCCGTGAGATGAAGCAGATGTCTTGTCGCGCGGCGAACTATTTTACCTCGCTCGGCATCAAAAAGGGAGATCGCGTAATGCTTTGCCTCGGCCGCCACTATCAGTTCTGGCCGGCGATGCTGGCACTGCACAAGATCGGCGCGATCGCCATTCCCGCAATGAATCAGCTGCTTGATCACGATTTTGCGTACCGCTTCAAGGCGGCACAGATCAGCGCGATCCTCTGTACCTGCAAGGGTGATGCCGCAAGACAGGTAGAGCTTGCGGAAAAGGATAGCCCCTCTCTTCGTCACCGCATCATCGTGGGCGGAACGCGCGAGGGCTGGAGAAGCTTTGACGAGGAGTGCCGTCTTTTCAGCACGCACTTCGAGCGCACGGAGCAGTCTGCCGGCGGAGACGATACGATGCTGATGTTCTTCACCTCGGGAACGACGGGATATCCCAAGATCGCGGAGCATACCTTTAAGTACGCCCTCGGCCACTTCCATACGGCGAAATATTGGCACAACGTAGACCCGAACGGCTTGCATTTCACCATCTCGGATACGGGCTGGGCAAAGGCACTCTGGGGCAAGTTCTACGGTCAGTGGATGTGCGAATGTGCAACATTTGTTTACGATTTCGACCGTTTCCATGCATCGGATATCCTTCCGATGTTCAAAAAGCACAATATTACGACCTTCTGTGCGCCGCCCACGATGCTGCGTATGATGGTCAAAGAGGACCTCTCGAAATACGACCTTTCCTCGGTCAAGCACATGACCACGGCGGGCGAGGCTTTGAACCCCGAGGTCTACCGCCAATTTGAAAAAGCGACCGGCCTTCAGATCCTTGAGGGCTTCGGTCAGTCCGAGAGCACGATGCTGATCGGTAACCTCACGGGCGCACCGCACAAGATCGGCTCTATGGGTAAGCCCGCACCGCTGTACGACATTGACCTTTTGGATGCGGACGGCAAGAGCGCACCTGTCGGTGAGAGCGGCGAGATCGTCGTTCGTGTGGCAGACGGGGTACCCTGCGGTCTGTTCAAGGGCTACTACGGCGATCCCGAAAAGACTGCCGAGGTATGGCATGACGGCTATTATCATACGGGTGACGTTGCTTGGCGTGATGAGGACGGCTTTTATTGGTACGTCGGCCGCGTGGATGACGTGATCAAGTCCTCGGGCTATCGCATCGGTCCGTTCGAGATCGAGAGCGTCATCATGGAGCTTCCGTACGTTCTGGAATGCGGCGTCAGCGCCGTGCCCGATGAGGTGCGCGGTCAGGTCGTAAAGGCCAGCATCGTTCTCGTGAAGGGAACCGATGGAACGGACGCTCTGAAGAAGGAGATTCAGGACTACGTAAAAACGCATACCGCACCGTACAAGTATCCGAGAATCGTGGAATTCAAGGAAGCGCTTCCCAAAACGGCCAGCGGAAAAATTCAGAGAAACAAACTGTAAGGCATAAAAATGAACGGCAAACGCATAACGATATTTTCCGGCCACTACGGTAGCGGCAAAACGAACGTTGCCTTGACCTATGCGCTTTCGGAGCGCGCGAAGGAAAAAAAGGTAGCCATCGCCGATATCGATATCGTCAATCCGTATTTCCGAACCAAGGATAGCGAAGCGCTGCTGAAAGAGCGCGGCATCCGTTTGATCTGCTCGGATTACGCCAATACGAACGTCGATATTCCCGCCCTGCCGCAAGACATATACGCGATCGTGGACGATAAGAGTCTGACCTGCATTCTTGACGTGGGCGGCGACGAGCGCGGCGCATTGGCGCTTGGGCGCATCTCTGCCGCGATTCGCGAGGAAAACGATTACGATATGATCTTCGTAGCCAACCGCTTCCGCCCCCTGACCTCTACGGTGGAGGGGGCGATGGAGGTGCTTCGCGAGATCGAGGCGGCCGCAGGGCTTCGCTTTACCGCGATCGTCAACAATTCCAATCTGGGAGCCGAGACCGCACCGGAGGATATTCTTTCCTCGGTCGAGTTCGGTAAGGCGCTTTCGGAGGCCGCAGGGCTTCCCTTGGCCGCCACCTCGGTGTCCGAGTCCGTGTACGAAGCGCTTTGTGGGCGCATGTCAGGGCTCTATCCCATTCGTTTACAAAAGCATCTATGAGATAAAGGAGAATTTGAAATGGCAAAGCTCACTTTTAAAACCGAAAAATGCAAGGGCTGCGGCCTTTGTGTAGACGCTTGCCCCAAGGGCGTTCTTGCTCTTGCGGAGGACAAGATCAACCAAAAGGGACACCATCCCATCGAGGCGGTAAACGAGGCGGCCTGCATCGGCTGTGCCTTCTGCGCCACCATGTGCCCCGACTGCATCATTAAGGTAGAAAGGTAAGGTAATCATTATGGCAGAGAAAGTTTTAATGAAGGGTAACGAGGCCATTGCCGAGGCTGCGATCTTGGCAGGCTGCCGTCACTATTTCGGATATCCCATCACGCCCCAGACCGAGATTGCCGCATACATGGCAAAGAGAATGCCCAAGATCGGCGGAACGTTTTTGCAGGCAGAGAGCGAGATCGCCGCGATCAATATGGTATACGGCGTATCCGCAACGGGTAAGCGCGTTATGACGTCCTCTTCGTCCCCCGGAATTTCCTTGAAGGGCGAGGGTCTTTCCTATCTTGCGGGTGCGGATCTTCCCGCCCTCGTCGTAAACGTGCAGAGAGGCGGCCCCGGTCTCGGCGGCATTCAGCCCTCGCAGTCGGACTATTTCCAGGCAACCAAGGGCGGCGCGCACGGTGACTTCCACATGCTCGTGCTTGCACCCGCATCCGTGCAGGAAATGGCGGAGCTCACCGTAAAGGGCTTTGCGCTTGCCGATAAGTACCGTATGACCGCAATGATCCTTGCGGACGGAACGATGGGACAGATGATGGAGCCCGTATCGCTTGACTTTGCGGTAGGCGAAGCGGTAGAGAAGCCTTGGGCAACCAACGGAACGAAGCTTTCCCGTCCCCACAATATCATCAACTCGCTCATTTTGAAGCCCGAGCGTCTGGAAGAGTTAAACTTCGAGCGCTATGAGCGTTATGCAAAGATCAAGGAAACCGAAGTTATGTACGAGGAGTACATGATGGAGGATGCCGAGATTTGCGTAGTCGCCTTTGGTATTGCCGCTCGCGTGTCCAAGAACGCGATCAACGAGGCAAGAGCCAAGGGCATCAAGGTCGGTCTGATCCGTCCGATCACCCTCTGGCCGTTCCCCGAGAAGGCAATTGCCGCGGCGGCAGAGAAGGTAAAGAAATTCATTTCCGTGGAGCTTTCCATGGGCCAGATGATCGAGGACGTTCGTCTTGCCGTAAACGGAAAAGCACCCGTAACCCTTTGCAACCGTACCGGCGGTATGATTCCCGCGCCCGAGCAGGTGCTTGCCGCAATTACGGAAGCTGCGAAATGAGGAGGTAGAGAAAAATGGTAGTATTTGATAAACCCCATGCATTGACGGATGCGCCGCTGCATTACTGCCCCGGCTGTACGCACGGTATCGTGCACCGTTTGGTTGCCGAGGTAATTGACGAGCTTGGCATCGAGGGCAGAACCATCGGTATTGCTCCCGTAGGCTGCTCCGTTATGTCTTACGACTATTTCAACTGTGATATGATCGAGGCGGCGCACGGCAGAGCACCCGCCGTTGCAACCGGTGTAAAGCGCTCCGATCCTGAAAATATCGTGTTCACCTATCAGGGTGACGGTGACCTTGCCTCTATCGGTATGGCAGAAACCGTGCATTCCGCGGCAAGAAACGAAAATATCACGATCATCTTCATCAACAATGCGATCTATGGCATGACGGGCGGTCAGATGGCGCCCACCTCCTTGCCCGGACAGGTAACCCAGACCTCTCCCTATGGCAGAGATACCGCGCATTGCGGCTTCCCAATCAAGGTGTGCGAGCTGCTTTCTTCCTTGGACGGTCCGGAATATCTTGAGCGCGTAGCGGTAAACAACGTAAAGAACGTTAAGAACGCAAAGAAGGCGATCAAGAAGGCGTTTGAAAACCAGGTCAACGGCAAGGGCTTCTCCCTTGTTGAGGTTCTTTCCACCTGCCCCACGAACTGGGGTATGACGCCGAAGCGCGCCCTGGAATGGATCGATGAAAAAATGATTCCTTATTACCCCCTTGGCGTGTATAAGGACAGATCGGCAGAGAAGTGAGGTAAGGAAAAAATGAAGACCACACAGTATTTGTTTGCAGGCTTCGGCGGCCAGGGCATCCTGTTCTCCGGTAAGTTTCTTGCATATAAGGGACTCATGGATGGAAAGAACGTCAGCTGGCTTCCTTCCTACGGCCCCGAAATGCGCGGCGGCACGGCTTCGTGCAGCGTTATCATCAGCGATACGCCCGTAGGCTCTCCCATCGTCTCCCGTCCCGACGTCCTGATCGCCATGAACCTTCCCTCGCTCGACAAGTACGAGGATTCGGTTATGCCCGGCGGCACGATCTACGTGGATTCCACTCTCGTTGAGAGAAAGGTAAAGCGTGATGACGTGAAGGTCGTATACGTTCCCTCGACCAAGCTTGCATCGGATAACAAAACGCCCACGCTTGCCAATATGATCCTCATGGGTAAGCTCCTCGCCGAGGAAGGAAAATTTGAGGA
The DNA here is from genome assembly GCA_017504785.1 of Clostridia bacterium. Taxonomy (GTDB): domain Bacteria; phylum Bacillota; class Clostridia; order Oscillospirales; family CAG-272; genus UBA1740. The sequence goes on from JAFVQL010000072.1 coordinate 16,890, forward strand.
TGAAGCGGGCGTAGTAAACGCTTTAAAGAAGGTTATTTCCGCAAAGCACGCCGATATGCTTGAGGTGAACATGAACGCCATGCGCCTCGGTCAGGCATATGCGGAATAAGGAGGAAATACAATGGAAATCAAGATCATCAGAAATGAAAATCCCAAGGTAAAGCCCGAGGCCGCAACCCTTGGCTTCGGTAAGTACTTTACCGATCACATGTTTATCATGGACTACACCGTGGAAAAGGGCTGGCACGATGCCAGAATCGTTCCCTTCGGTAAGTTCGAGATCCACCCCGCATCCACCGCACTGCATTACGGTTCGGAGATCTTTGAGGGACTCAAGGCATACCGCAAGGCAGACGGCTCGGTGCAGATGTTCCGCCCGATGGAGAACGTTCGCAGAATGAATCGCTCGGCAGAGCGCCTTTGCCTGCCTGAGATCCCCGAGGATATGGCACTTGAGATCCTCGAGAAATTCATCTCCTTTGAGCAGGAATGGACGCCCTCCGAGCCCGGCACCTCTCTCTACATCCGTCCCTTTATGTTCGGAAACGATGAGACCCTCGGTGTGCACGCGGTGCACAGCGCAACCTTTATGATCATTCTTTCTCCCGTTGGCTCTTACTATAAGGAGGGCATCAACCCCGTAAAGATCATGATCGAGGATACCGACGTTCGCGCCGTTCGCGGCGGAACGGGCGAAGCAAAGTGCGGCGGTAACTACGCGGCATCCAACCGTGCGGGCGAAAGAGCTGCACAGCAGGGCTATTCGCAGGTTCTTTGGCTGGACGGTGTGGAGCGTAAGTATATCGAAGAGGTTGGCGCAATGAACGTAATGTTCAAGATCGCAGGCGAGATCGTAACGCCCGCATTGGCAGGCTCCATCCTTCCCGGTATCACGAGAAAATCCTGCCTTGAGCTTCTTCGCAAGGAGGGCTATAAGGTAAGCGAGCGTCTTCTTTCCGTTGACGAGCTTGCGGCCGCAATGGAAAACGGCACGCTGGAGGAGGCATGGGGCTGCGGCACCGCGGCGGTCATCTCTCCCATCGGCGAGCTTGCATATAAGGGCAAGAAATTCGCCGTAAACGGCGGTAAGATCGGCGAGGTTACCCAGCATCTTTACGATACCCTCACGGGTATTCAGTGGGGCAAGCTCGAGGATACCTTCGGCTGGACATATCCCGTAAAGTAATTTTAAAAAAATCAAGAAAACTATTGACATTCGTGCGGCGTGATCCATATGCCCGCGATCGAAAATGTAAAAACGGATTCTCTGATGATCCGCACGATCTGAGCCTTCATCAAGAATAGCGCCGTTTGCGTAGAGACCGGTGCGAGCGCGGAAACGGTTGCTGTTGCGACCACCGCCGTGCAGAAGGAAAAGCGCGCGCCTCATGGTGCGTCTGCCCGTATCTGCCGTGCCATAAAGTGTCAACGTACATTGATTTCGTTTCCGAGTTTTCGATGAATGTCGCAGGAAAAATTCTCAAATATAAGATGCGTGAAAACGCAATTGAAAAGTTAGGTTTACAAAAAGCCGAAAAAGTGGTTACTGCATAATGATTAATAACAAATATTTTGCCATTGACGCTCATTGTCATATTTATCCGGAAAAGATCGCCGCCAGGGCGATCGGCGGTACGGATGCCTTTTATTCCACGCACTCGGTCTGTACGGGCGTTGTGGACGATATGCTTTCCTATGCCGACCGTGCGGGAATCGATAAGGCACTCGTACACTCGGTCGCCACGACGCCGCGGCAGGTGGGAAGCATCAACCGCTTCATTGCCGATTCGGTCGCGCGCTTTCCCGACCGTCTGATCGGCTTCGGAACGTTGCATCCCGCATCCGAGAATATCGTCGGTGATCTTGAAGACCTTCTTTCGCTTGGGCTTCGCGGCGTAAAGCTGCATCCCGATATTCAGGATTTCAAGATCGATGATTATCGCGCGCTTTCTATTTACGAGGCGTGCGAGGAGCGCGGCGTGCCGATCCTCTTTCACGCGGGCGACAGCCGTTATGACAGATCCAATCCCAACCGTCTCGTTCCCATTTTGAAGATCTATACGCGCCTGAACGTGATCGCCGGGCATTTCGGCGGCTACACGATATGGGAAAAGGCAGTAGAGGCGCTTGCAGGAATTCCAAATCTGTACGTGGACTGCTCTTCCTCCATGCCCTTTTTGACCGATGAAAAGATCAAGGAATATATCCGCCGCTATGGCGAGGATCGCGTGATTTTCGGAACGGATTATCCCATGTGGGTGGCAGAGAAAGAGGTTGCGCGCCTTCTCTCGCTCGGTCTTTCGGACGAAGCGTACGAAAAGATCTTTGCGAAGAATTTATTGAAGCTTTTAAACCTTTGATTTTTTTCTCATTCCCACTTGCATTTTTATTTTCTATGTGCTAAAATATATCTATAATTTTCTTTGGAGGAAAAACCAATGCTGAAAAATGAATATTTGCTCGGTGTGATCGCCGATGTTGAAAAGCGCAACCCCGGTGAGCCCGAGTTCCATCAGGCTATGAGAGAGGTGCTTGAATCTCTTGAGCCCGTCATTGAGAAAAAGCCCATTTATCAGGAAAAGGGAATCATCGATATGCTCGTTGAGCCCGAGCGCATCATCAAGTTCCGCGTTCCGTGGGTAGACGATAACGGCGTTGTTCGCGTAAACCGCGGCTACCGTGTGCAGTACAACAGTGCGATCGGTCCTTACAAGGGCGGTATCCGTTTCCATCCGTCCGTATACGAGGGCATCATTAAGTTCCTCGGCTTCGAGCAGATCTTCAAGAACTCTCTGACCGGTCTGCCCATCGGCGGCGGTAAGGGCGGTGCCGACTTTGATCCCAAGGGCAAGTCCGATGCAGAGATCATGCGCTTCTGCCAGAGCTTTATGATGGAGCTCTCCAAGCACGTAGGTCCCGATACGGACGTTCCCGCAGGTGATATCGGCGTGGGTGCAAGAGAGATCGGCTATATGTACGGTATGTATAAGAAGCTTCGTAACGAGTTCACCGGCGTTCTCACCGGTAAGGGCCTCACTTACGGCGGCTCGCTCGGAAGAAAGCAGGCAACCGGCTTTGGTCTTTGCTACTTTGCAGAAGCAATGCTGAAGGATAACGGCCTTACCATGGCAGGCAAGAACGTTGTCGTTTCCGGCTCCGGTAACGTAGCGATCTACGCGGCAGAGAAGGCTATGACCCTTGGCGCAAAGGTTCTTGCTATGTCGGATTCCAACGGTTACGTATACGATAAGGACGGCATTGATCTGGATCTCGTGAAGGAGATCAAGGAGGTTCGCCGCGGCAGAATCAAGGAGTACGTAGCGGCTCGTCCCTCTGCGGTTTATACCGAGGGATGCTCCGGTATCTGGACTGTAAAGTGTGACATCGCGCTTCCTTGTGCAACCCAGAATGAGATCAATGAAGAGAGCGCGAAGATCCTCGTGGCAAACGGTGTTATGGCTGTTGCCGAGGGTGCAAATATGCCCTCCACGCCCGAGGCGATCGCCACCTTCCAGAATGCGGGCGTTCTCTTTGCTCCCGCCAAGGCGGCAAACGCAGGCGGCGTTGCGACCTCTGCTCTGGAAATGTCGCAGAACTCCATGCGTCTTTCCTGGACTTTCGAGGAGGTTGACGCTAAATTGCAAACAATTATGGTCAATATCTATAAAAACGCCTCCGCAGCGGCGAAGGAATACGGCATGGAAGGAAACCTTGTTGCAGGTGCAAACATTGCAGGCTTCCTGAAGGTTGCCGACTCCATGGTTGCATACGGCGTGGTTTAAATCTTAATAAAAAGAAAGGGCGCCGCAATGTGTGATGTTCTTATCGGAGAATTTGAAAACTCTGATAAGTGCGAGCATCGCATTCGTCCGGACAAATGCGGTATGGGTTAATTAAAACCCATATACGTGAACACCCAAAGCTTATTACGTTCGCTTCGGGGAACTCCTACACAAGCGGAAAGAGCAAGAGTAAAAGGAAACAAATCCTTCTATTCTTGCTCTTCTTTTTTTCGTTTTTATGGATCTTTTTTTCTTGCGCCCGTCCTTTTTATACCGTAAAGGAGCAACAAGACTTGCTCACCGAAAAAAAGAAAAAAGCAAGGACCTTTGGATCCTTGCAAAAAAGCAAGGACCTCTGGATCCTTGCAAAAAAGCAAGGACCTTTGGATCCTTGCAAAAAAGCAAGGACCTTTGGATCCTTGCTTTGGCTAAAACTATTTTTGCGTTTTTTCTTTTTCATCCTTTTGTCGAATCCTTTTGGGAAGGACGATGCTGCCGCGCGCCGTAATGCGGCGAACCTCGTGCTTTCGGTTTTCCACCATCAGTGCGCCGTCCTTGCTGTCCATGGAAAGCACCTTCACGCGGGTCTGCTTTCCATCCTGCAAAAGCTTCACGGTATGACCGCGCAACGCAAAATGCGCCATATAAGCATCCATGAACTTCTGCGGTGTTTTCACGGCAGGGTAGAATGTGAAAAATCTTGTCAGCACCGTGCGCCCGATGATCATAGGGAGCGATGCGTTTTCGGATTCAAAAACCTTTCGTATCATATCTGTGATGCGTGGCGGAAAGGTTTTGCTTGTGAGCTTCACGGCAAAGGTGACGATCAGGTATTCAAACGCAGTATATTTGTCGAGCTTTCCCTCGAGCATTGCGCCGCCGATGCGCTTTCCCTCGCAGTAAATATCGCTCACCCAGCCGATGCCGATCCGAGCCGCGGTGTGCTCCGAAAGCGCCGTTGCCAAGGCCGCGCCCGCCATCGGTCCCAAAAAAGCGGATTGCGATGCAAAAAGAGAAGGCCTTAAAATGCAGGACATAAAAACGCCCTCTTCGCTTTGCCCGCTCTTGAGCTTCGTTCCCGTGATCGGCGCGGTGGTCTGCCGATCGGCAAAGATCACGTATCGGTCGGGATACCCCGCCTCGGCGTATTTTTTAGCGAGAGCCGCCGTTGAGGGGAGTGTGTCGTATGCTTCCATTTTGACGACGCTACCGTCCGCCATTCGGAAGGAAAACATCTTCTTGTCCATCTTTCTTCGGCTCTCTCCTTTCTGCGATCGCTCGCGATCGCAATCAATGCCGCAGGCATCATTTGAGTTATGAGCTTGCTTTGCAAGCGTTATGAATTTGCTTTGCAAATACTATGAGTTTCGCTTCGCTCAACGTTATGATTGCCCTTCTAACATTATATCCATGTTCGCACGCAGTACCGTCTGCGCACAAAGCCCCCGAAAGAGGGGATTTTGGATGAGAATTTTCGTTCTCCACCCCGTGAGGCGTACGTGGGTACGTCGAGGGGTGGAAACGGAAATAGAAAAGGATTTTAATGAGTTGGAGGAAAACGAAGTTTTCCAACCTTAATACCTTCTCAAATACGCACTTCGCTTTGTGGAGGCATTATCCAATATAATAAATAATCCTTTTCGATCTCGCCGAAATACACCTTTCGGGATTAATACGCCTTGCCCCAGTATACGAGCTTCTTTGCCTCACGGCCGCAGCAAACGCACTTGTCCCCGAACGCCTCTTCTCCGAAGGGAATGCAACGGGAAGAAACGTCTGCCTCTTCCTTGAGCTTCAGCTCGCACTCCAGGTCGCCGCACCACATAGCGCGGATGTAGCCGTTCTTTTCGTTTGCGATGGTAACAAGCTCTTCGAGCGTGTTGGCCGTATAGGTGCGATTCTTTCTGTTTTCGAGAGCTTTATTGAAGAGTGCGTCTGCAAGCTCGTCCAGTGCCTTGTTCGTTTCGTTTACGAGGTCGGCAATGGAGATAAAGGTCTTCTGTCTGTTGTCGCGGCGAACGATCACGCACTTTTCCTCTGCAAGGTCGCGCGGACCGATCTCGATGCGGAGCGGAACGCCCTTCATCTCGTATTCGCTGAACTTCCATCCGGGAGATTGATCGGAGTCGTCAAGCTTTACGCGGATGCCCGCAGCCTTCAGCGTATCGTAGATCTTCTGCGCGCCCTCAAGCACGCCCTCCTTGTGCTGCTGCACGGGAATAACGACGGCCTGAATGGGAGCAACGGCGGGGGGAAGCACCAGACCGCTATCGTCGCCATGGGTCATGATAATGCCGCCGATCATACGGGTGGAAACGCCCCAAGAGGTCTGATAGCAGGGCTTCAGTCGGTTGTCGTTATCAAGGAATTGAATGCCGAATGCCTTGGCGAATTCGCAACCGAAGTTGTGCGACGTACCGCCCTGCAACGCTTTACCGTCGTGCATCAAGGCCTCTACGGTGTAGGTTGCCTTTGCGCCTGCAAACTTTTCCTTATCGGTCTTCTGTCCCTTCAATACGGGAATGCAGAGAGCCTTCTCGAAGAAATCAGCGTAAACGTTCAGCATCTGAACGGTTCTTTCCTCGGCCTCCTCTGCGGTTCTGTGCATCGTGTGTCCTTCCTGCCAAAGGAATTCGCGGGAGCGAAGGAAGGGGCGCGTGGTCTTTTCCCAACGCACGACGGAGCACCACTGGTTGTAAACCTTGGGAAGGTCGCGGTAGGATTTGATGATATTTGCGTAATGCTCGCAGAAAAGCGTCTCCGAGGTGGGGCGAACGCAAAGTCTTTCCGCGAGTCTTTCGCTTCCGCCCATCGTTACCCAAGCAACCTCGGGTGCAAAGCCCTCAACGTGCTCCTTTTCCTTGGTGAGCAGAGATTCGGGAATGAACATAGGCATATAAACGTTCTCAACGCCGGTCTCCTTGAATTTTGCATCAAGGATCTTCTGGATGTTCTCCCAGATAGCATAACCGTAAGGTCGGATGATCATACAGCCCTTCACACTGGAGTAATCGATCAGGTCAGCCTTTTTAACGATATCGGTGTACCATTTTGCAAAATCCTCATCCATCGAGGTGATTTGCTCAACGAGCTTTTTCTCGGCCATAACAGAGTCCTCTTTCTTTCATCGTGCTTAGCCGTAAGAGAGTCGAACACATAAGGTTTGGAAGTGCGGATTTTCCCCTATACTTCGCCGATTTTTTCTTAAATATCCGCATATTTCTCAAAAAAATTGGCTCGTCTATGAAAAAATCCGCTACTTCGAAACTGCTTC
>JAFVQL010000073.1 GCA_017504785.1 Clostridia bacterium
GGACGGCGAGGACGGCGAGGACGGCAAGGACGGTGAGGATACGGGCGTGCGCGTCAGCTCGCTCGAGATCAATGCACTGGGAGAGCTGATTCTGTTTTATTCGGACGGAACGAGTGAAAATCTCGGCGTTGTCGTCGGTAAAGACGGCGAGGACGGTAAGGACGGCGAGGATGCCGCCGAGCCGCCGAAGAATATCACCGTAAACGTCACGGGAGATGCCGAGAGCGCGGCAAACGCGGTTGCCGCCGCAGCACCGAGCGTTGTCAGCATTCTTTCCAATTTCAAGAACGTCTATCCCGCCACCTCTTCCGCAGGCTCGGGCGTTATTTATTCCTTGGATAAAGCAACGGGGGATGCTCTGATCATCACGAATTATCACGTAGTATACGATAGCGGCAGGATCGCAAACGAGATTAGCGTTTTCTTGTACGGCAGTCATCTTTCTGCTCTTGCGATCAAGGCAGAATTCGTCGGCGGCTCGATGCGCGAGGATGTCGCGCTCCTCAAGGTGACGGGTAGCGAGCTTTTAAAGAACTCCATCGCAAAAGCGGTCACCCTCGCAGACTCGGATGCGATCTATCCCGGTGATACCGCCATTGCCATCGGCAATCCGCAGGGCATGGGCATCAGCGCAACCTACGGCAAGGTAAACGTTCCCACCGAAGCGCTGGATACCGTTGCCTGCGATAATGTCACCGAGGTTTCTCTGCGCGTGATCCGCATGGATACGGCGGTGAACGGCGGTAATAGCGGCGGCGGTCTTTTCGATGCCGAGGGCAAGCTGATCGGCATCGTCAACGCCAAGAGCATTGAAGAAAACGTTGAGAATATTGGCTACGCCCTTCCGGCAAACAAGGTGTGCGCCCTGGTCGAGAACATTATATATTATTGTCTTGAGGGCGACGCCGTAACCCCCTACAGACCCACTTTCGGTATCACGGTAAAGATCGTGGACTCGAAGGCATCTGTCAATCCCGAGGGACTCATCGACGTTCTGGAAACCATTGACGTCATTGAGGTCTCGCCCTCCACCCCGGCAGACGGCGTGTTCCTGATCGGTGACCGTCTGCTCTCGGTGACCGTGAACGGAAAGGCCGCCGCGATCACGAAGCTCCATCATTTGACGGATGCCGCCATTGACCTTCGCTCGGGGGACACCGTGCATTTCAAGGTCCTGCGCGGCGGCGTGGAAATCGATCTTTCCATTACCCCCGCTCTTTCCGCATACAATCCCTGCTAAAATCAAAAGCACCTATGAAAAACGGTCGCTCGATATAAACCGCACGCAAGAGCGGTTATATCGAATTTGCCGAGGGCAAATATATCGTGCCGAGCAAAGCGAAGCGCATCGGCAAGATCCAAAAGCTTCTGTGTCGAAAGAATCGGTGCTTTTCCAAAAAAGGACGAAGAATTATGAAAATTCTTCGTCCTTTTTCCTTGGTATTATTTTATTTACAACGGCTGGATCACGGGCGCTTCCCCTTTTTCTTATCGATATGATCCATATAGGCAAAAAAGTCGCATAGAGAAGGGGAGTGCTCGCCCTGGATCTCTGCTCTGAGATCCATTTCTGCCGAATCGATGAGAAGGTCGCGCGGCACGATCAGCGAAAGCAGAGGATCAAGCGCGCAGGTCATCTCCTTTCCCTCGTCCGCATAACGCTTGTAGCGCGGGCAAAACCAATAAGGCGCGTGCGCCCCCGTGGCATCGCCGCCTTGGGTGCTTGCGATCACGTAGCGAAACCGCTCGTCCATCGCGCCGCAGAAAAGCGCGCTTCTGCCGAGGTGCTTTTGGCCGATCACGGCAACGTGTGCGGCATCTGCGTTTGCAAGCGTAAGAGCGTAATCCATCACGCGCATGGCGGCCCATGCCCAAATGGCGATCTTGCCGGGCGCGGAAAGCGCGCGGCGGCTCTTGCAAAGATGCTTTGCCATTCCGAAGCGGAAGTCGCGGCTATCCTTTGCCACGTCTTGATAGCGAAGGATGAAGATGCCGTATCCGCGCATAGCGATCTGCTCGATCGGCAGATCCTTATATGCACCGTCGGAGTCGGTGCTTAAATAAATGAAAACGGGGAATTTTCCCTCGCCCTTCGGCATGATCTGCGTGGCGGGGAAGGAAGCCTCCTCGCCGTCGATCTCGCAGAGAAAAGAAAGCTCGCGGCGCACGGCGCGGGCGGTAAGAGATCGGGGATCCTGCTCGCTGATGAGCGCAACCTTAAGGTGTGCGGGCTTCGGCGGCAAAATGCCGTAAATTTCCTTTTGGAGCATCCCCTTCAGCGCCTCTCTGCGCCGATCAAGGACCTCTTTTGTTTTTGCGCTCTCTCCCTCCTTGCGGGTGAGCGGTGTGCATAGATGCAGAGCATCGGTTGCGGATGTGATCATAGTCGCCTCAAAATCAAAACGTTTATATTCAAAGGATAGGCGCGCAGGATCTGCCTTGCGCGCCCTTTTGTATGTAATAAGGGGGCTTTTTGCATTTTTTGCCGCAGCCGTTCGTAAAAACGCGGCGCGCGTTTTCGCTCCTTTTGAAATTCTCTCGAGGGAGCATTCCCGTCCCATGCGGTGTTTTTTAATCCTTATTTCTTTTATCCGAAATGTAGTTGCAAATACACATCACGATCGGGAACAAAACACCGCCTACGGCAAAAATAAGCCAAGACGTATTCCACCAATTCGCAAGAAATGTTACAGCGAGATAGATTGCCGTCAAAATACCCCAATAGCAGGAGCCAACGATCTCCTTTAAGCTCGCTCTCTTTTTCTCCTGCTCGGTAAAGTCGCCCTCTTTTAAGAGCTTTTCCATGCTTGCATATTGCGTTCCCGCTGTGATAAACATTGCGGCGCCGATGCCGACGGTAACCAAAAGCAAGGCAAGTGCCCATGCGATCAGAGCGGCGTCCTCCGTAAAGGAAGAAAGCAAAAGCGGAACCGCAGAGAAAATGCATAAGCAGGTCGCAATGATGTTATAGGCAATATAAGTCGGTCGGAAAGCGTTTTTCCTCTCGGTCACCACGCCCTTCACGCCGTATGCAAGCGCAAAGGGAACGTTCTTGTCAAGAAACTCATACGGCTGATTTTTAAAGCCGCAATAAATATAGAGCGGAACGGCGCACAGAATAAAAGCAAAGAGAACCGAAAGCCCGATCGCCCCCGCCGTCATCTCCGTCATTTTGGAATGGGGAACTTCCGCCAACATACTGCAGACGATGAGCGTAAGGGGAGAAAGAATACAAAGAAATGTAGCCAGCGCGAGCAGCAGGGAAGCCTTCTTCCTTTGCGCCATATAGGCGTTCGCTTCTTCGAGCGATATTCTTCTTACGTCCGTATCCGAAGCGGTGTCACCCGTCAATTCCTCGTCCTCGATCTCGTCCTTCAAAAGATAATCGGTCGTAACGCAAAACAGTGCGGATAACTGCAAGATTTTTTCGAGGTCGGGAATCGTCTGCGCGCCTTCCCATTTGGAAACAGCTTGGCGCGAAACGTTCATCTTTTCGGCAAGCTCCTCTTGCGACCATCCGTTCTTTTTCCGTAATTTAATAATCTTATCTGCTAAAATCATAAAATCACCTCTCTGAAATTTTGAGAGCGTAAGCCCTTCGTCGATTTTATTATAGCAAAGTTTTCGGTTGCGCGCCACCAACCACAGCCTTGCAATTTTGTCAATCTGTGGTTGCTTTTTTAAAAAGATGCCTTTTTAGCAACGAAAATCGTCTGTATAATGCTCATTCTTTATCCTTCTTATAAATCAAAAAATGCCCTTGTTATATTTTCTTTGCACAACGGTGATGCAAATAATTCCGATCGCCAAGCCGATAAAAAGCACGCAGACGGAGATCCTTGCGAGGATCTCGGAGTCACCGAATAAACCGATCGCCCCGCTGCATAGCATTGCCGCCGCCATAACGAATAAGGCCTTTCCGAAGGCCCTTCCGTAAGCCGCCTTATCGGTCACCTTCGTTTGATGGTAATCGTGGATCAGATCGGTCTTTCCTTTGTAAATGGCAATGCCCAAGCCGATAAAAAGCACGCCGACCAAAAACATGATAATTGAAAATAGTAACATGCTTCGCCTCCATAAAATTAAAATAACGATCTTGCAGCGTTATTACTGTAAGACCTCTTGGCCTTTTTTGGTAAAATAAACCTCTTGTATTGCCGCAATGGTTGCAAGTGCACATATTGTCGCAACGCTATAAGTGGCTTTCGCAAAAGTCAGCGTGAGCGGCAAAAGGAACAAACAAAATCCCGTGATCTTATTTAATACGCTATGTATTGATATCAGTTTTTTCTTTTGAATAAAGACGAGCGTAATATTCAATATCTTAATTAACGCAATCAGTGTGATCCACACCCATAGCCATACGGGTAAGTGAATGAGTGGCAGGACCTTTATTCCACATACCAACGTAAATACAAGGTCGGAGGCCGTATCAAGCCTTGCTCCAAATTTGCTGACTGCCCCTGTCCTTCTCGCTATCGCTCCGTCGATCATATCGGTAAGCCCGCAAAGAAGATAGAGTATGTAAAACCATGCCGATGATAAAGAAATAAATAAAAGCGGCAAACTAAATATTATCCTGCTACCCGTGATGATGTTTGCAATATGTTTTTTCATAAATTGGAATTTGTTTAATTCGTTTCGTTAATCCATTTCTTCGCCCAAGCAAATAATGCTTCGGACATCAAATTGAAATCTGCCGTTTCGCCATTTTTCAAATTCATAAATGTTTCAACGATAACCTGTTCATCGGAAGATACAGCTTGGGGCAATTTTTTTTGGTGGCTGATATAGTTTCCCGTTTGTTTGAAAGCGATTGCCTGCACAACGAAAGAAGCTGATTTGTATAAATCTCGCAAAATATCCTCACTTTTTTCATGTAGCATATTGTGAACACAGCCGTGATATATGTTGCAAGCACCAATTTTAATTGCTCTTTCAACAGCTACCTTGTCA
>JAFVQL010000074.1 GCA_017504785.1 Clostridia bacterium
CCAGAAAAACGACAAATTTCGACAGAAATTTGTCGTTTTTCAGTTATATTCGCCTTGCGGCGAGTGATATGCGTAAACGCGTGATATTTGCTTCGCAAGTGATATGCGCTTCGCGCGCTGAAGATTACAAGGCGAATATAATATCACTGTGAGCATAATTTGCGAAGCAAATTGGCGAACAATATCACTACGAGCGCAGCGAGTAATATCACGCCGAGCAAAGCGAGGCATATCACCAAAAAACGCACGGGTTCAAGTCCATATTAAAACAACGGAAAATATCTTTTTCGTCCGACTTTCACAAAAAACAAAAAGGTAGAGGCACTTTTTCAGTGCCTCTACCTTGCTTTTTATCAAAATTAAGGTATCAAAAAGCCAAAAGCTTTTTCTTCTTTATCAAAGTCGGGTGTTTTTCGTTTATTATCAAATGGAAAGGATTCCGAGGTGCTCAAGAAGGATCTTCACACCGAGCAACACCAAAATAACGCCGCCTGCAACCTGCGCCTTCTTCTCGAAGCGCGCACCGAATACGCTGCCGATCTTCACGCCGCCGCTCGAAAAAAGGCAGGTCACGACGCCGATCAAAAGGATCGCGAGCCAAATATTCACGCCGCCCGCCATAGCAAGCGAGATACCGATCGCCATCGCGTCGATCGAGGTAGCCACTGCCATGGTGAACATGGTCTTGACCGAAAAATCCGCATTCTTTTCGGAGCAGCATTCGCACTCCTCCTTTGAAAACGCATCCTTCAGCATATTCGCGCCGATGAAGGCGAGAAGCGCGAAGGCGACCCAGTGATCCACAGATTCGATCGCAGAGGCAAAAAGACTGCCGAGCAAAAAGCCGATCAGCGGCATGATCGCCTGAAAGCCGCCAAACCAAAGGCCGCACTTTGCCATAGATTTGACGTCCGCTCTTTTAAGCGTCAACCCCTTGCATATCGACACGGCAAAGGCATCCATTGAAAGACCGACCGCCAAAACAAAAAGCTCGAAAAATCCCATTTCTTGATAATCCCTTTTCTTCCTTTATTATACCGAAGGGTTACTTCTTTTCGGAAAGCAGTCCGCAGATCGTTTCAAGAAGCTCAATCTCTCTGTGGCGCAGGCGCTCGTTTTCCTCTTCCTTCGCCTTTGCCTCGGCAGCCGCCTTATCCGCCGCTTCCTTCGCGGCGAGAGCCGCCTTTTCTGCCTCTTCCTTTTCCTTTTCGATCTTTGCTTGATACTCCTCATCCGTCTTGAGGCGGATCTCCTCTGCGATCTTCTGCGCGCGCTCGGAGAGCTTATGCACTACGTGCATCACGATGAAGAGAAATGCCGCTACGATCAGAAAGTCGATCGCCGCCTGCAGCACAAGACCGGGGAACATAGCAACCTCGGGTTTGATGATCTCCACCACACCGTCTACCTCTTGCGACACCTCGGGGCGAAGCACCCACTTAAGCTCCGCGAGGGTGGACTCACCCGTGAGAAGCGCGATCAAGGGAGAAACGACGCCCTTTGTGAACGCATTGACGATCGCGGTGAAGGCGGAAGCTACCGCAACGCCGATCGCCATATCGACCACGTTGCCGCGCTTGATGAATTTTTTAAATTCGGCAAACATTTTTTTCATTTGTCTTTCCTCTTCTTTATATTACTGTTTTTGTTCTTTTATTCCTATTTAAGCTTCAAGGTCCTTTTCGTCCGAAAGATCCTGCTCGGTGATGCGACCGACATCGTACAGCGAGCGCAGACGGAGCTGATTTTCGAGAAGCGAGCTCGTCGTCACCGTCTCGGTTTCGAGGGGGATCAGGATCTTTGCATCCGAGGTGATATCAAAGTAATTCTTCTCAAAGGTCGCCGCCGTTTTTGAAAACGAAAGCTGCAGGCGGCGCACGTAGGCGGATGCGGAAAGCGTGATCTCATAATTTCTTCCGCCGCCCTTGATCTCACAGCAAATACCGGGGTATGCAAAGCGAAAATGCTTTGCGGGAACGAAGAGCGCCGTTTTTTCAAGGATCGGAACGCTTCCCTCGTAAACCGAAACGAGAACGTAATATTCTCTCTCGTGCGAAGCGATCTCGGGAATGGATTTCTCAAGGCGCATCGGCATTCCCGACTGCAAAATGCACTCGTCCGCCATCGAAAGAATGCGGTGGTTGAAGCGATCCAAGAGAGCCGTCACAACACGCACGCTTCTCTCTTCGGTCTCCCTGCTCGCAAGCAGGATCTCTACGCGCTCGCCCGATGCTTCAACGTGCAAAAACAGCGGCGAGAACGTTTTTTCCAGATCGTAATACGTTGCCTTTTTTTGCAAAAGCGCATCCATCAGCGAGGGCTTCATGGAAATGCCGCCCTCAAAGAGTCTACCCGCGAGAATGCCTCCGGGCACCCCCTGCGCCAGCGCTTTGGCAAGTTCGGCATCCGCCGCCTCGGCAGAGGAGAGCGCCGTGATATAGCAAACGTCGGAAAGGCTTGCGCCGTAAGGAAATTCCTTCGCCGCTTCTCCGAGCATGGAAACGAGCTGCATCTCGGAATCCTGTGCGCTTTCCATGGTGTACGAGAATATACGGCGCGCATCCATAGGCAAAAAGCGACGAATGGAAAGCGGGCTCGGCATAGACGGCAGATGCGAGATCGAAGCAAAGCCCAGTGCGGGAAGCTTGCGTACCGGAAGAAGCGGAAAAGCAAAGGCAAAGAAGCCCTTGATCGATCGCGCAAGCTCCGAGGACGGCTCCACGCCCTCCGGGAGGGCGATCAGGGCAAGCGAAGGATGGTTTGCAAGCGGTAGAAGCGCCGACTTCAGCTGTGCAAAATATGTATGGATCGCCTCGGCATCCGACGGCGGTTCGGGCAACTGCTGGAACACGAAGATCCCGAGCCTATCACACAGATCGTAGACCTCTTCTCTCAAAAAACCGCTTTCTGCCGTGGCAAAAAGAGCATTTCCGCCCGCCTTCACAAAAGCAGGCAGGGCATTTGCGAAGGCTTCAAGGCTTTGTGCCGCCCGCAAGGCAGGATGTGCATTCACGCATGCCGCCTTTACGAAAAACGGCGCATCATCCAGCGTCATTGCAAAAGGGACATCGGGGGCATCCTTCGAAAAGGAAAGCTTGCGAAATCCGATACAGGTTTCATACGTATCCGCCGATACGCCGTCGTGATAGAGCGTGACCACCAAGCGGTAGAGCCCGGCTCTTCCCTCACTCACAGGCAAAAAGCGCTGTGCCTCGGGCAGGGTAATGTGCCCCTCTCCGTTCACAAAGCCGAGATAGTGCATCTCCCCCGAGGGGGAATAGAGCGTAGCAAACGCCTCGGACTCCTTGAAGCAAAGCGTCCGCACGCGGACGAAAAGCTCGCATTTTTCATTTTTATGGGACTGCTCCGTATACACGTCAGAGATCAGATCGTGCGAAAACGCGATCAGCTCCGCACCGCCGAGGATCCCAACGTCCATCGGCACGTCCCTTTGCGGGAAACGGATCTCAACCGAAAAGCTCGGCTTGTGCTTCAAAACGAAGAGCGCGCGTGCGGGTGCGCTATCCCATTCGGCAACGAGCACGCCATCGACAAAAACGCCGCAAGCTCCCTGCAAGCCCTTCAGGCAAAGCGCGAGATTCCCGTATCCGCGCAGCGGCTCGAGGTCCTCAAGATCAAAGGCAAGCGTCAGCGCTTCCTTCATTCTCTGCATCGGCTCTCGCGGCTCATCCGGGATCACGTGCTGTGCCGCATCCGGCGCAAGCATGGAAAGAGAAACGGGGATCGCGCAATCAACAGGTAGGTCTGCGCCAAAAAAAGCGCGCGCCGTTTTCAATTCTTTTTTTATCATAAATTCCCTCCATACGTGGATTTATGGAAACAATAGTTTACTTTTTAGAGAGGTTTTTGTTATTAAAGGGCTTTTTTAAAAGAAAATTCGCACGCCTCGCTCGCGCGAAAAAACCAATATAAAAAACGCACACGGACGCATAGACACGCCCCTTGCCGCAAAGGATCCCATCTTATTATATCACTTATCTTCTACTACTTATATCACTTATTTTTACGACCTTGTCGCGACTTATATTACGACAGAGCGGGATCGAACCGCGCATGCGCGGGATGGAGCAAGAACAGGGCTTCCCCGCACGCCGAAAAAAGAGTTGCGCCACGCGCGGACGCGCTCACAGAAGGAGCCTTGTCTTATTAAATAATTATAGCACGATTCTCCGTTTTTTGCAATATAATTTTCGCAAAAGCCAAATTGAACAAAATCCCCCTTTGTTATTTGTGTATTTTTATCAGAAAAATATATTTTTTTCTTAAAAATGTTTTCAAAGCCCTTGCAAACCTTCATTATATATGATAAAATGAATCAGAAAACAATTTCTGGAGGGAAAAATGAAAAGAATTTTCTTCTTACTTTTAACCGTAGCCCTGGCGCTCGTTGCGCTTACGGGTTGTTTCGGCACCGAGAGCCATGTGTACAGCTCCGCGTGCGATCCGTTCTGTGATTGTTGCCCCAAGCCCGTGGAAAGAACACCCGCGCAAGAGCACACTCGCGAGAGCTGTGAGAGCACCGTTTGCTCCGTTTGCCAGACTGCGCTTGAGCCTCTCGCTCACCAGTATGAAAACGGCTGTGCTCCCAAATGTAAGGTTTGCGGCGCGGTTCGCACCGATCTGACGCATACTTATGCTACCGAGTGCTCCACTACCTGCTCCCTTTGCGGCGCGAAGAGAGATGACGTTATCCACACCTACTCTCACGCTTGCGATGCAGAGTGCGACGTTTGTAAAGAGATCCGTCCCGCAGAGAGCCTTGAGCATGCATGGCTTCATCCCTGCTCCACCAAGTGCTCCTACTGTGACGTGACCCGCGCAGCAGAGCATGTATACGAGTTTGAGTGCTCCATCGAGTGCATTTACTGCGGCGCTACGAGAGCCGTTGCTGCCGACCTGCACAGCTTTGAGTTCGGATGCAGCAGCACTTGCCTTACCTGCGGCTTCGTAAGAAACGATAACGAGCACGCATACAGCAACGCTTGCGACCAGACCTGTGACTACGGCTGCGGCTATGAAAGAGAAGAGCAGCACGTTTGGAAGGGCGCTTGCAACGCATTGAAGTGCGAAGCTTGCGGCGCTACCAAGGTGATCGATCACGTTGACGCTGATACCGACTACATCTGCGACCGCGAAGAGTGTCTTGCTATTTGCGATCACGTTTGCTTCAATGATGATTCTCTTGATTGCGACCGTATCTGTAAGGTTGAAGGCTGCGGCAAGCCCGTAGCGGCTCACACCTACTCCTTCGAGTGCGATACGACCTGTAACATTGAGGGCTGCACCACCGGTGACAGAGATGTAGATCACGAGGCAGTTGCCGTTTGCGGTACGGTCTGCCGTTACTGCGGCGAGACCCTTGAGATCGCAGAGCCCGTTGCTCACACCTATGACGGTGCTTGCGATACCGAATGTAATCTCTGCGGCGAAAAGAGAACCGAAACTGCTGCACACGTTCCTTCTGCTGATAAGGGTTGCGGTGTCTGCGACGTCTGCGGAGAGGCTACCGGCTTTGCTCACTCCTATGAGTACGCTTGCTCCGAGGCCTGCTCCATCTGCGGTGCCGAGAATCCCGAGGGCGGTCACGAAGGTCTCTATCCTTGCTCTGCAGAGTGCCAGTACTGCGGCGCGGCGATGGATAAGATCCTCCACACCTTCGCCCACGATTGCTCCACTCGTTGCGTATACTGCGGTGCTCACGTACGTACCGATGCAGCAGATCCTCACACCGATGTAGACGGTGATAAGTGCTGCGACGTCTGCGGCGAGGCTCTGCCCACCACCGGCGATGGCGTTCTTCCCGAGCATACCATTCTCCCCAAGAAGGACGAAGAATAAATCCATTGAATATTCAATGTCGTGGCCGCATTTTGTGGCCACGACATACTTTTAGCCAAAAATCCTTCCTTTTTTATTATATTCTGTTTATTTATTTCCCTTTTTGCGATTCCATACACAAGTTAGCCTTTGTTTTTTCAAGGTAGGAATGCCGCGAAAAACGAATGAAAGGATAGATATTATATCTAACACTCTATGAAAAGATTATTGCTCTGTACACTGACCGTTCTTCTGATGCTCTTCGCGCTTGCGAGCTGCTTCGGTACAGAAGCCCATCGGTACGTCTCCGATTGTGCCACGATCTGCGCCGACTGCAATCTAAAGACCCGCGAGCCTCTATCCGAGCACACCTATGATGGCTGTATAGATACCGACTGCAACGTATGCGGCGAGGTGCGGAAAAATACGGTTCCCCACACGTTTTCCAGCCCCTGCGACACGGAATGCAACCTTTGCAAGGCAACGCGCGAGGCACCTTCCGCGCACGCTTATCGAAACGGCTGTGATACCGACTGTGATTTTTGCGGTGCACAAAGAGTCACCGAGCATAAATACGAAAACGATTGCGACAGATCCTGCAATGAATGCGGTGCCATCAGAATCCCGAGCGCGCACGTTTATACCCACCCCTGCTCCCTCGTCTGCGACGAATGCGGTGCGAACAATCCTGCTCCCGCCCCCTGCCGATATTCCAACGCTTGCGATGCGGTCTGCAACGAATGCGGCGCGACGCGCGCGGTCGGCGATCACGTCTATGACGATGCTTGCGATGCGGCCTGCAACGAATGCGGCGCGACACGCGCAGTCGGCGATCACGTCTATGACGATGCTTGCGATGCAACCTGCAACGAATGCGGCGCGACACGCGAGAACGTGCATACCTTCAGTGATTGGAAGCGCAAGACGCCTGCAACCTGTATGAGCGATGAAATTTTAGAAAGGTACTGCACAAGCTGCAAAGAAGAAGAGACCAAGACCGGTGCGCCATCTCTCGGACACCTTTACACCAATACCTGTGACACCACTTGCGACCGCGCGGATTGCGACTACGTCAGAGTGATCACGCACACCTTCGGCGACTTTGTAACCAAAAATCCCGCAACCTGCGAAACCAGCGAGATCAAGCACCGTTTGTGCTCTGTTTGCGGCGCGGAAGAAACTCGCATCGGTGAGGCCGCTCTCGGCCACAAGCCGCTAAAAACCGACTGCGAGGTCTGCTCCGTTTGCGGTAAAGCGAGCGGCTTTACGCATAGCTTCGGCGATTTTGTGATCAAGACGCCCGAGGATTGCTATGTCGATGCGATCGAGCACCGCCTCTGCGAAAACTGCGACAAGGAAGAGACCCGCGCCGGCGCACCCGCGCACGGACACGATTATACGGATAACTGCAAGTCTACCTGCAAATACGGATGCGGCTTTGAGCGCGTTCCTCCCCACGTTTATGACGGCAGCGAGGACCTTGAATGCAACGAGTGCGGATACAACCGCGAATGCACGGGGCATCTTCCCTTTGCAAACGATTGCGCCGTCTGCCGTATCTGCGGTGAGGCAAGCGGCATTTCCCATCACTTTGGCGAATGGGCCACCAAGTCGCAAGAGAGCTGCACCGATGCAGAGATCGAGAACCGTGTTTGCTCCGTCTGCGAAAAGGAAGAAACCCGTACCGGCACAGCCGCTCTCGGCCACACGCCGTCAAAAACCGATTGCGCGCTCTGCTCCGTTTGCGGCAAAGCGAGCGACGTTTCACATAACTTCAGCAATTTTGTAATCAAGACCCCCGCGACCTGTGAAACCGATGCCGTGGAAGCGCGCACCTGCTCCAAATGCCAAAAGGAAGAGACCAAGACCGTGGAAAAATCCGCGCTTGGACACGCCTACGACAACACCTGCGATACCGATTGCAACACTTGCGGAACCGTGAGAACCATAGAACACAGCTTCGAGGGCGTTTCCTTTACCGAAAAGACGCCTGCGGATTGCTACCAAGCACAGATCCTTGCAAGGAAATGCCTCGTCTGCAAAGCGGAGGAAACCAAGAAAGGCATCGACGCCCTCGGGCACGCCTACACCAACGCCTGTGATACCGACTGCAACCGTTGCGGATTTTCGAGAGAAACGGAGCATAAATTCGGCGAATGGGTCACCAAAACCGCGGCCGATTGCGAAAACGCGGAGATCCTTCACAAGCTTTGCGGCGTTTGCGGCGCGGAAAGCACCGAAACCATGGAAGGAAAAGCCGCGCTCGGCCACAAGGCGCTTGCGAGCAATTGCCTCGTATGTGAATACTGCGAAAAAGCCATGCCCGATGCAGAGCATAAGTACACCTATCCTTGCGACACCGCTTGCAGCGTATGCGGCTGTGCAAGAGAAGCAGATCACTCCGCTTCCAAGGAGAACTGCACCGTTTGCCTCTACTGCGAAAAGGCCATTCCCGGTGCAGAGCACGTAGGACATGCAACGGATTGCACCGTTTGCGCGATCTGTAACGCAAGCACCGGCAAGAGCCACACGCCCAACACGGCAGAAGACTGCACGCGCTGCGCGCATTGCGGCAAGAGCCTCGGCACCGCGCATCCCGACGCGGACTCCGACGGAAACTGCGATATCTGCCCGAAAAAAACGAGGCCCGGCGATAACTGGTTCCCTTGGGCACCGCTTTAATGCCGAGAAGATCCATGAAAGATTCGCGCGATCTACCTTTAGCGAAGTGCCCTTAAGGATACTTCGCAACGAAATAAATCCCTTTCGGGATTTATGAATGCACGCTGTGCCTAAAATTCGCCCTTGACGAGTGAAATGCCTAGGGGAATAAGGGGATTTATTTCATTTCACGTCGAGCAAAGCGAGATATTTTTCACTACATGCATTTGCGACCACAGATGCAACGCTGATCAAGAAAAAAGGACAGAGAATGCTTTTGCATTCTCTGTCCTTTTTCTGTCGGTAGGTTATGTATTCGATTCCATTTTAAAAAGTGTCCTTAAGAGTATAACGCATTTGGTAGGTCGCTCTTTTCATGCAAAAGTATTTATACCAAAGCCACTCGTTAAAAAGCCTTTGCCATACCTTCAAAAAGGCGTTTCTTTCAAAGCCTTCTTGCTACATGGAAAAAGGTGCTTGATTTAGAGGAGAGATCGCCTGTCGAGGAGCGAGAAGGGTACGAGTGTACGGTGAGCGGCGATACCAAACAAAAACGGTAATAAAGGAGAAAACCTTTGGGTTTCGACCTTGATACCCTGAACGTTTGCATAAAAGCAAGGTAGAGGTACTGAAAAAAACAGCACCTCTACCTTTTTGTTTGGGATCATACCTAAATGAAGCAATCCCCCTGGCTTTTATTGCGTACGGATCACTTCTTTGCAATGGCTTCCTTTGCCTTTGCAGCGATGTTCTTCGCGGTCAAGCCGTAAAGCTCGAGAAGCTCGGGCACCTTACCGCTGCGACCGTAAGAATCCTCAACGCCCACACGCTTAACGGGGCAAGGATAGGACTCGGAAAGTGCTTCGCAAACCGCGCCGCCGAGACCGCCGATCACGCTGTGCTCCTCTGCGGTGACAACTGCGCCGGTCTTTCTTGCGGAGCGCTCTACAAGCTCTGCATCCAAGGGCTTAATGGTGTGGATATTGATAACCTCGGCATCAATTCCCTCTTCCGCAAGCATTGCGGCAGCTTCCATCGCAAGATGCACCATGAAGCCGGTGGCAACGATCGTTACGTCCTTACCTTCCTTATAAACAACGCCCTTGCCGATCTCGAAGTGATAGCCTGCAAGCTCGGCAGAGAGATCCGGAACGGCAAAGCGGCCGTAGCGGAGATATACGGGACCGTTATGAAGCAGAGCGGCTTCCGTTGCGGCATAAGCCTCGGTTGCGTCTGCGGGGCAAATAACGGTCATACCGGGAATGGTACGCATCAGAGCAAGATCCTCATTTGCCTGGTGGGTCGCACCGTCCTCACCAACGGTGATACCTGCGTGCGTTGCGCCGATCTTAACGTTGAGGTGAGGGTAACCGATGCTGTTACGCACCTGCTCGTATGCACGGCCGGATGCGAAAATCGCAAAGGTGGAAACGAAAGGAATCTTACCTGTGGTCGCGATACCTGCGGCAACGCTCATCATGTTGCCCTCTGCGATACCGCAATCAAAAAATCTTTCGGGAAACTTCTTCTTAAATACGCCCGTCTTCGTTGCCGCCGCGAGGTCTGCATCGAGAACGACGAAATCATGCTTTTCACCGAGGGCTGCCAGTGCGGCACCGTAGGCTTCTCTGGTTGCTTTCTTTTCTGCCATGTCTACTCCCTCCTTATTTCAACTCTGCATCGATCTTATTCAGATCTTCTACTGCTACGAGGTACTGCTCTTCCTTGGGAGCCTGACCGTGCCACTCGCACTTATTCTCCATGTAGGAAACGCCCTTGCCCTTGATGGACTTTGCAATGATCATGGTGGGCTTGCCCTTCACGGTCTTTGCTTCTGCATAGGCTGCCTCGATCGCATCAAGATCATGTGCATCAATGGTGATCACGTGCCAGCCGAAGGCACGGAACTTCTCGTCATGGGGCGTGGGGTCCATAACCTCAGCGATCGGACCGTCGATCTGAAGACCGTTCCAGTCGATCAATGCACAAAGGTTGTCGAGCTTATAGTGCGCGGCAAACATAGCTGCCTCCCAAACCTGTCCCTCCTCGCTCTCACCGTCACCGAGGATCGCATATACGCGATAATCGTCACCGGAGATCTTTGCGGAAAGAGCCATGCCGCAAGCGGCAGAGATACCGAGACCGAGAGAACCGGTCGTCATATCCACACCGGGCGTTCCCTTCATGTCGGGATGTCCCTGCAGGCGAGAATCGGTCTTACGAAGCGTTTTCAGCTCCTCCACGGGGAAGAAGCCGCGATGCGCCAGCACGGAATAGAGTGCCGGTGCCGTATGTCCTTTAGAAAGAACGAAACGATCGCGCTTAGGATCCTTAGGATTCTTGGGATCTACGTTCATCTCTTCAAAATAAAGATAAGTCAGAATATCCGCAATGGAAAGAGAGCCACCGGGATGACCGCAGCCGGCGTTATACACACCGTCAATAATGCCGTGACGAACCGCATTTGCCGTTCTCTTCAAGGCAAGCTTACGAAGTTCTTCCATAATTTACCCCTTTATAATAAATATGTAGTATAACCTTTTAAAAAGAAAAGAGGCACAATAAACTTGCGCCTCTTTGAATGATGATTAAATCAATATCTCTTGCGAGTCTTGGTCTGGAAGATGATACCGATAAGAGCGAGAACGCCAAGAAGAACGAAGCCGACAACAACAGGCATATCCGCAAGGAAAGGAACCGCGCCGCAGATCTTATCTACAAGACCAATGCCATACGCAGGCTTATCAAGAACGGTAACAACTGCCCATGCACCGAAGATGGAAAGGCCCCAGATCTCAACCCACTTGCGAAGCAGAATTGCAAGGACTGCAACTACAACACCTGCCGCTGCAGCAACGATAAGGTTGCCTGCGAAGGAAGACAGCGCGCTGATCGTACCGGAATACAGAAGCCATGCAGGGAAAAATGCAAATGCGCCGATGTAAAGAACCATGTAAAGGAACTTGCGGAGCAGGATTGCAACCACGCCGGCAACGATACCAACGATCCATGCATATTTTGCAATGCCCTCGAAGGGAATCAGGGGAACGAGGTATGCTACGGTCGCGCCGCAGCCGATGCAGAACATACCGAAGAACTTCTGAACGCCAAGAAGACGCTTACCGAACAAAAGCTCGATTGCACCGAGAGCAATCAGGATGTAAGCTACGAAAGGATGGATCACGGAAACCATGTCCCAAAGCTTATCCCAAAGGCCTGCTACCTTTTCGTTGAAAAAACCATTGTAGACGTTTTCGTATACGCCTGCGATCTTGCTGAAATCAGCACCAAGAATCTTATCTATCATGAGACTCCTCTTTCTCGGAGCGCTCCGCGCGCCCGTTTTTTTATTCGTTTATATTCTATCATATATCTTTCTAAAAGTCAAGGGTTTTTTGAACATTTTTTTGCAAAAATGTATGTTTTTTAATCGTTTTCTGTTTTCTGCCAAAGCAAAGCGAAAATCCGACTTGTTTTCAAAAAAAACGGCTCGCGCGCAGCGGTCGCCGCGGGAAAGATCGCGCACGCAAAATCACGCAAAATCAAGCATTGGGTGCACCGCCGCTTTCCACCCCTTCCGCAGCGGTCTTAAGAAAGATAAAACGGGTAAAATACAGCGTTTTGGCGCACACACGCGGCAAAAGAGAAACGTCACGGCGCACGAAAAAAACAGCGTTTACCTTCGAAAAAGCCTTGTAAATCAAGAAGAAAGCGCTCCTACCCCTTATGCGGGGCGGAGCGCTTTTTGTAAACAATCGTTGCAAAAAGTCAATTCTTGCTTACATTTTTAATCCTTTGCGTTTTTAAGAAAAGCAATCGTTTTCGGTGATTTCGGATTTTCCAGCACCTCTTCGGGCGTGCCGCATTCCTCGATCACGCCGTCTGCCATGAAGATGACCTTATCGGAAACGCCCTTGGCAAATCCGATCTCATGCGTTACGATCACCATTGTGCGATCCGAATTCTTCAGCTCTCGGATCACCTTCAGCACCTCGCCCGTAAGCTCAGGGTCGAGCGCGGAGGTCGGCTCGTCAAAGCAGAGGATCTTCGGCGAGAGCATCAACGCTCTCGCGATCGCAACGCGCTGCTGCTGGCCGCCCGAAAGCTGATAGGGATAGGAATCTCTCTTTTCGGAAAGGCCGGTGACACGGAGAATTTCCTCCGCGCGCGCATCGATCTCGGCAAAGATCTCTTTTTTATTCTGCTTGAAATCCGCGCGCTCCTTGGCATGCAGCTTCGGCGCGAGCGTGAGATTTCCGATCACGCTGTACTGCGGGAAGAGGTTGAACTGCTGGAACACAAGTCCCATCATTCTCTGCGCTTCCCGATTGACCTCGGGCAAGCCCTCGGCATCCATACCGAACACGCGATGTCCGTCGATCCATATTTCGCCGGCGTCCGGCGTTTCAAGAAAGTTCATCGAGCGCAGAAGCGTCGTTTTTCCGCCGCCGGACGAGCCGATGATGGAAAGCACCTCGCCTTTTTCAAGCGTGAGGTCAATACCCTTTAATACCTCATTGCTGCCAAAGCTCTTTTTTAAGCCTTTAATTTCAAAAAATGCCATCTTACCCTCCTTAAGCACGGAAATAACCCAGCTTCTTCTCCATCTTTCCGAAGAAGATGGTCAAAAGTCCGACAAAGATAAGATAGAATACCGCCGTATAGAAGAGCGGCCAGATCAAGCCGTACGCCGCAAAGTTCTGCGCCGCCTGAATGATCTCAACGATCATGATTACACGCGCCAGAGCCGTATCCTTTACCAAGGTGATCACCTCGTTGGACATCGGAGCAAGAATGCGCTTGACGACCTGAAGCAAAACGACCTTGAAAAACACCTGCGATTTGCTCATGCCAAGCACCTGCGCCGCCTCATACTGCCCCTTGGAGATGGACTCGATACCGCCGCGGTAGATCTCGGAAAAATAGCAAGCGTAGTTGATCACGAACGCTGCAACCACCGATCCAAAGCGCGAAAAGATCGGAGATCCAAGCAAAAAGCCGGGAACGTAGAAAACGATAATTACCTGCAACATCAGCGGTACACCGCGGATGATCCAAACGAACATCTTCGTCAGGTACGCAAGCGGCTTGAATTTCGACATGGATCCAAAAGAAATGACCAAACCTAAAGGAAGCGCTAACAACAATGTTAGCGCAAAGATCAGGCAGGTCTGTTCCAGTCCGCGAAGCAAGCTCAGCGTGACTTCAATAAACCCCATATTCTATTCCTTTAGTTTTATACTTAATCGATGTTTTCGGTTACCTGAAGCACGTTCTCGAAGCCGTACTTCGTTGCGATCTCCAAAAGCTTGCCGTTTTCTTCCAGCGTCTTGATCGCCTCATTTACCTTAGCGGTAAGCTCGCTTCCCTTCTTGAAGCCTACGGCGTAGATCTCGGACTCAAGCTCGATCGCTTCTACGATCGCAAGATCGGAATAATCGTTCTTACCAACGATATTCTTTGCAAGAACCACGTCAACAACGATGAAATCAACCGCGCCGGACTTAACCTCGGGGAAAGCACCGATCTGCGAGGTAGCAGATCTTACGTTTGCGGCATCGGTTACGGTCTTGGCATAGGATTCACCTGCGCTACCGCCCTCAACGCAAGCGGTCTTGCCTGCAAGATCCGCCTCGGAGTTGAAGTTTGCAAGGTTAGCCTTCTTAACAACGATGCACTGCTGGTTCAGCATGTAGCCGTAAGAGAAATCAACGAGATCGGATCTCTTCGTACCGTCCTTCTCTGCACAGTTTGCAGTAAAGCCGTTCCAGATGCAGTCGATCGTGCCCGCCTGAAGCTCAGCATACTTCTGCTCCCAGGTGATCTCCTGGAACTCAACGTCCATACCGATCAGCTTACCAACCTCGATCGCGAACTCGGACTCAAAGCCGGTCCAGTTGCCGTTCGCATCTTTTTCATTCATGTTCTCAAAAATAGTTACGCCGCAGGTGAGAACGTCCTTGCTGCCGAAGCAAGAGGTGAGTCCGATGCAAGCAGAGCAAAGCAGAGCGATGCAAAGAACGAGAGTGATGATTCTTTTCATTTTAAAAATCTCCTTTAGTGTTTTATCACTTTAATTTGTTAAAGTGATATCATTATACCGCATTCTTTTCAATTTGTCAATACTTTTTTGAGAGAAATTTTATTTTTTCATTAAATTCATAAAAAAAGCGTCCCGCGATGCAAGGCTGCACGCGCAAAACGCATTCTTCTATATATAATAAAGGAAGCTAAACCGAGCCGTAGAGGTTGTAGATCGGGATTCCCTTCTGCGCGGCGAAGCGCTTGGTTTGCGCCGTGCCGCCGGTTTTTCGACCGACGTAACAGATCAGCATATCCGCGCGATCGATCATGGCACGGTTGCGCCGCTCCATACAGCCGCGCTTATATTCCTCGGAAATCAGGATCGACTCATCCGCCTCGGAGAGGATATAGTCATACGCGGCGCGCTGCATCGACGTCCATTTCAAGGTCTGGTCGGCACAGGGGAGCATCAGCACGAGGCGCACGTCCGGATGACTGACGCGGAAAAGGATCACGGCCTTGGCGGCATAGGTATCGAAGCCGATCGCACCCCCGGTATAAAAGGTGCGGCAGCCTTGCGCGTAAGCATACGCGATCGCGCGGGCAAGAAGGTCGCGCAGCGCCTGCCCGCTTGCCGCGGGAATGGCACGGTGACCGCTGAAGGCACAGCTTTCCACAGTTTTCTCCTTTCTCCAAAAGAGCGGCTGCCGCAAAAGCGCGGCAGCCACAAAAGCATTCGTATACAACGATCAGTCTTCGGGATCTTCCTTCTTTTCCTTCTCGTTCTTCTCTTCCTCGGGCGGCGTTACCACCACCGTCAGCCGCTCGACCACGTTTTCGCCCATTTCGGTGACGATAACGTACAGGCTCTTATAGCTGAAGCTATCGCCCTCGTGCACGTCCTCCTCGAGCATTTCAACGGCCCAGCCGCCCATCGTGGTGTATTCGCTATCGAATTCGCGATCCTTGAAGTCGATCTCGTCGAAGAATTCCTCAATATTGGTTTGACCGAGAACGGAATACGTGTTTTCCGCCGTTTTCTCGATCTCAAGCTCGATCACGTCGGTCTCGTCCCAGATATCGCCAACGATCTCCTCGAGGATATCCTCCATCGTGACGACACCAAGCGTGCCGCCGTATTCATCCAGCACCACGATCATATGCACCTTCATTTCGCGCATCTTCTCCAGAGCATCGGGCAGCTTCGTGGTTTTATGCACGTAGCAGGTCTCTCTGACGTAATCCGCGGGATTGACGTTTGCAACGCCAAGCTCGGCAACCGCCTTCAAAAACGGCGCGATATAGAACACGCCCTCGATATGGTCAAGGGAATCCTTGTAATAGGGGAAACGCGAGTATCTTGCGTTCATGACCTCGGAAAGAATGATCTCGGGGGCATCCTCGCAGTCAATTCCCTGCACGTCCACGCGGGGCGTGAGGATCTGCTCCACGGTGATATCCGAGAATTCCAGCGCGGACTGCAAAAGCTCTCCGCTATCCTCGTCGATCACGCCCTCCTCCTCGACCGTTTCGATGATCGTGGCAAGCTCCTCCTCCGTAACGAGGGGCTTATCCTCCTCGTCTGCCTTTTTCCAAAGGCGGGATACGGTGCGTACGAACGCCATAACGAGCGCCGTCAAGGGATAAAAAATTATCATAAGAGCGCGAAGCGCATAAGAGGTAACACATGCATACGGCAGAGCGAGGCTCTTGCCGAGCAGCTTGGGAATGATCTCGCCGAAGATCAAAAGCACGACGGTGGATACCAAGGTGGAAACCACACCGACGATCGCTTCATTCTCTTTTCCGAGAAGGTTCAGCGTAATGATCGTGGAAAGCGAGGAAAGAACGATATTCACGACGTTATTACCGATCAGGATCGTTGTCAGCGCTTCGGGATAGCGCTCCTCGATCTTCTCCGCAACGCGCGCGCCCTTGTTCCCGTCCGCTGCCATTTTTTGCAGACGCATACGGTTGAGCGAGGTGAGCGCGATCTCAACAGATGAGAAGAACGCGGAAAAAACGATCAGTACCACGCAAGCAATCAAATACGGCGTTATCATTTTTCCACCTCCCCATCTTCCTCGGATACCGCTTCCTCGGCATCCTTCTCGGGCAGGTCGATCTCGGGATCGGCAAGCTTCACGGTGGCAAACAGAACGCGGTTCTGCTCGGTCTCATCGATCTCCACCGTCAGATCCCCGACGGTGAAGCTATCCTCCTCCTCAGGAAGACGGCCGAGCCTTTCAAGGATCCAGGTGCTGACCGGCTTATGCGGCGCAGTTCCCTGCGGGGCGGCAAGCCCGATGCGGGCATACATTTCGCTGACCGAAAGACGGCCGGAAACGCGGAAATAATTTCCGCCAAGCTTCATAAAATCATCGTCCACCACGTCTTGCTCATCATAGATCTCGCCAACGATCTCCTCGATAAAGTCTTCAATGGTAACGATACCGATGATCGAGGTGCCGTTGCGGTCGTACACGAGTGCCATCGACTGGCGCTTTCCGCTCATCTCTTCCTTCAGATCATCGATGGAAGCATCTAATGTTGTAAAGTATGGTTTACGAATCAACCGTGAAACGCGAACGTTTCGATCGGCGATATAGGCCTTTAAGTAGTCGTTTACGATCAAAATTCCGATGCATTTATCCAAGCTGCCGCGACAAACCGGGAGGCGCGAAAACTTCGTACTCTTGATCACCTCAAACACCGCATCGCGCGAAAGAGAGACGTCCAGCCACTGTACGTCTGCCTTCAAGGTCAGAATATCCGCAACGCGGGTCTTTGAAAACTCCAGCGCGGACTGCAAAAGCTCGCTCTGATCCTCGTCCAGCACACCGTCCTCCTCCGAGGTCTCGATGATGGTGGAAAGTTCCTCCTCCGTCACCGTCGGCTCTTCCTTTACGACGACGATCTTATTTAAGAGCTTGGTGATCCCCATGAATACGATCGTGATCGGATACAGAATATACTTGATCCCGCGAAGCGAGGGCGCGGAGGACATGGCCCAGCGCTCGGGCATATCCTTGGCAAAGTTTTTCGGAACGGTCTCCGCAAAGATAAATACCGCAACGGTGGTGATCGCCGTGGCAACGGTGGTCACCACGCTTTCCGTCACGGGAGCACCGCTCTCTCGCAGGGCAACGAATACGTGCCCCGAAAAGATGGTGGCGACGGCGGCGGCACCGCAGTTCACAAGGTTATTGCCCACAAGAAGCGTTGTCAGATACAGGTCGTATTTCTCGCGGATCTTCAACGCGAGGTCTGCCCTGCGATCCTCCTCCTCTTTGTAGCTCAAAAGCTTGATCTTGCTCACCGAAGAAAAAGCCATCTCGGTAGCGGAAAAATAAGCGCTTGCTATCAAAAGCAAAACGTATACGGCGATAAGTAGCCAACTACTCGGGTCCATGGAAAAAAAACCACACTCCTCTGTTTCGATATACGGTGTATATAAAACACCAATTATATATTATATAGTATATATTAAAAAAAGTCAAGGGGTGGCGTGTTTTTCCGAGCAAAAATCATTCTTTTTACGCCAAAAATCGGTGTTTTCTTTCATTTTTCCTTTTCCCGATGCGAAAAACGCCTTCCGAAAACGAAGAAAAGACGACCGTGCACGCAATAAACGAGCAGATGAAAAAGAGGATCTTCGCAAGCATCCACGGCAGCGTGGTCACCGTTCCGTTCATTAAAAAGAGGCGGTGCTGGGCAAAAACCGAAAGCGCGGCAGAGAGCATCGGCGGCAGAGCGGAGGCAAGGAGCGGAACGCGAAAGCGGATGGAGCGGCGCAGGCGGCAAAGCGAAAGAAGGAAATTATAAAGCTCCATCACGATGATCATGACGGCGTATCCCCAAACGCCAAGCACCGGCAAAAGAAACCAAACGAGCAGCACCGACAGAAGCGAATCGGTGATATTGATCCACATAGACGCCACCTGCTCGCCGATTCCCTTCAGCATCTGATCGGTCGCATGATCGAGATACATGATCGGCACGACCGGCGCGAGCATGGCGATATACCGCCCCGCCTCCGTGCTGTGATAGACGAGATGCCCAAGCTCCTCCGAAAAAAGAAGAAGCAGTGCCGCCGTGGCGATCCCGTAGCGAAGTGCCGCGCAAAAGGTCCTTTTGCACATACGCTCCATGCGCGCTTCGTCCCCCTTCGCCTTCGCCTCGGCAAATTCCGGCACCAAGAGGCTTGCAAAGGAGGTCAAAGGTGCCATTGGAAAGAGAACGAGCGGCAGTGCCATGCCGTGCAAAACGCCGTAAGAGGCAAGCGAATCCTCGGCGCTCTGCCCAAAGAGCCGCAGCCGCTTCGGGATCAGAATATGCTCCGCGGTGAGAAGTGCCGAGCGCAGATAGGCGGACACCGCCAGAGGCAACGCCATACGGCACACGGGCAAAAACGACTCTTTGCCGCTCCCCTTCTCTTTTTTTCGGCGCGAAAGAAAAAATTGCAGCCATGCAAACGAAAAAGCGAAAAGATCCGAAAGCACCGCCGTTACGGCAAGCGCGATGCAGGCAGCGGCTACGTTTTCGGCATTCGTGCGCGAGAGCAAAACGACCGTAAGCAAAAGGCGAAAAAGCTGCGAGCCGACCTGCATGGCCGCATTGTTTGCAACGCGGCGAATGCCGACAAAATAACCGACGCATACCGACAAAAGCGCCTCGGGCAAGAGCGAAAGCGAGAGGATGCGAATGGGAAGCACAGTACGCGCATCACCGAGAAAATACGTTCCGAAGAAGGGAGCGAACAAAAACAGGACCGCCGTGGCGGCACCGCCGAAGAAAAGTGCATACAAAATGCCCGCGCGCAAGACCGAGCCGACGGCACGCTCTCCCTTGCCGATCGCGGCGGCGACGAGATTCGTCATCGCAAGCGAGATGCCCGAGGTGGCAAAGGTCAGGGCGAAGCCGTAGAGCGTCATGATCAGCGTATAAAGTCCCACGCCCTGCGCGCCGACCGCGCCCGAAACGAAGGAGGAAGCAAAAAGTCCCACCCCGCGCATCGAAAGCGCCACCAGCGTAAGTAATATTCCGTTTTTAAAAAATCTCTTTTTA
This sequence comes from Clostridia bacterium, assembly GCA_017504785.1. Classification (GTDB taxonomy): domain Bacteria; phylum Bacillota; class Clostridia; order Oscillospirales; family CAG-272; genus UBA1740. The sequence continues at coordinate 19,591 of JAFVQL010000074.1, forward strand.
TCGCTCATGGAACGCGCCGCCTTTTCTCTTTTTTCTTTTTCATTCTATGATGGGCAGGGCTTGTTCTATACGCAAAAAAAGATGCGCGTTCTTTCTTTTTAAATTCCGAAAAAGAACCGACGGCAAAAAAGAAAAGCACTCTCTCCGCGGCAGCGAAGAGAGTGCCAATTTTATAAGAAATATTTACATTTTTTGTTATTTTGCGTATTTTTCTACGATCTTGTGCATTTCCGGAAGTGCCTTCTCCATATCGGATACAAGCTTGAACTGGTTTCTTGCACGATCAAGATTGTGACCCTCGCGGCTGGTGCGGAAGTAGGTGTCACCCTGCAGATGGTCGGTCAAGAAGCGGGTGCCGCACTCCAGCGTCATCATGATCGCCGCCTCGGGCAGATACGAGATCTCCGTCTCAGTAAGGCCGCCTGCCACGCCCTCAAGGAAGCCCTTTACGTAAAGCTCGAAGAGGCTGATATCGAAGTTGACCTTCGTAAGATCGGTCTCATCCTCAAGCGCGGTGGTAGCACCGAAGCGAATGGAATCGCCGAAGTCGTTGATCGCATAACCGGGCATGATGGTATCCAGGTCGATAATGCAAACGGGATCGCCCGAATCTCTATCGAAGAGAATGTTATTGAGCTTGGTATCGTTATGCGTTACGCGGAGAGGAAGCTTGCCTGCGGCATACGCATCCTCAAAAAGATGCATGAAGCCCTCGCGCGCTTCCACGAAAGCGATCTCATCCTTTACAGAAGCCGCTCTTCCCTTCACGTCTGCCGCGAGCGCCTCCTTGAACTGACGGAAGCGATCGGGCGTGTTGTGGAAATTCTCGATGGTCTCCACGAGAAGATGTGCGGGAAAATCGCGAAGAAGCGCCTGGAAATTACCGAACGCAACGCCGCTCTGATAGAACTGCTTGGGATCCTCTACCTTATCGAAGCTTGCGCTGTCCACGATAAAGTAAGTCGCGCGCCAGAATTCACCGTTCTCATCCTCGTAGAAATTCTTTCCGTCCACCGTCTTGATAAGGGTGAGCGTTTCGCGAAGCGCGTCACCGCCGCGGGCGAGAATGTTCTTGCGAAGATGCTCGGTTACGAGCGCATAGTTGCCCATCAGAGCCGCGGGATCCTTGAACACGCGCTTATTGATCTTCTGAAGAATGTAGTGGCGCTCCTTGTCACCGTTTTTGCAGATGACGAGGTGCGTTTCGTTGATGTGACCGTTACCATAAAGGCCGGTGCTTACGACCTCACCCTCGAAGGTGAAGGCTTTGGTAATATAGGGAAGCTGATTCATGATACTTTCCTTGTCCTTTTTATGTTTTTATTATCACTTATGACCTTGATAAAAGCGCAAGGCCGCCGATGTAAAAAAGCACCGCGAGGCCATCCGCGCCGACCGCGCATTTCATAAAAGCACCCATCCGAAAAAAGAGCGAGGTGTTTTTCTGATTTTCCGATCTTCTATCATTGTCTTATTATAGCAAAACGGGTTGACTTTTGCAAGAGAAAATAGTATAATTATTTTGTAATATCGATTTTTTATCAATCTTTTTTCCAAAAAGGAGCGCGCCATCATGCAAAGCAAAATCACGTCCGTCCTCTGTGACCTTTATAAGATCTCGGGCTTCCGCATGTCACTGCACAATGCGAACTTTGAGGAGATCGCCGCTTACCCCGCAGAGCCGACGGCTTTTTGCGCCTACGTGCACTCTCTTCCGGGCGAATTTCAAAAATGCCTCGAATGTGACCGCATCGGCTCGCGGGAGGCGCTCGCGCGCGGAGAAGCGCATTCCTATCGCTGCCGCTTCGGGCTTACCGAGGTTGCCAGCCCGCTTTACAGCTTCGGCATCCTCACGGGCTTTTTAATGATGGGGCAGGTGACCGTCGGCAAAGCGGAGGAAAGCGCCGCCGTGCGAAAGATCCTACCCGAAAAGGAATTTCGCGAAAAACTGCTCGGCTCCGTTCCCACCGTGCCCGAGGATATGCTCGCCTCCTACGTGAAGATCCTTACCATCTGCGCGGAACATCTGACGATTTCAAACGCGCTGGATATCACGCATCAGGATCTTGGCGCAATGGCGAAAAATTATATCGCACAGAATTATCACCGAAAGATCACGCTCGGCGATATCTGCAAGCATCTCGCCTGCTCCAAATCCACCCTCGTCAACAACTTCCGAAAGGCCCACGGCACGACTGTGGCCGCCTATATCACCGAGGTGAGGCTGAAGGAGGCGGAGAAAATGCTGATCGGAAACGAGCGAACGCTCGCGGAGATCTCCACGCTCTGCGGCTTTTCCGATCAATCCTATTTCAGCAAGGTGTTCTCTGCAAAAATGGGATGCACGCCGAGAGATTACAGAAGGAGGCTACAGAATGAAGATCCTGCACACCGCTGATCTGCACCTCGGCGCGCCGATGCGCGCCCGCCTTTCCGCCCGCGAGGGGCGGCTTCGCAGAGACGAGCTTCTCTCTTCCTTTTTGGGACTTCTCAAGACCGCAAGAGCCGAGGGCTGTGCCGCCGTGATCATAGCGGGCGATCTTTTTGACACGGAGGCCGCCGCCGCATCGCTTTCCTCCGCCGTCATCGATACGGTAAAAAGCTTTTCGGACATCGATTTTTATTACGCGAGGGGCAACCACGAAGGGGATGCGCGCTTCTGTGCCGCCGTGCCGGAAAATCTACACATATTCGGAAAAGAGATCGAATATTTTGAAAAAGAAAATATTGTGTTTTTCGGCAAAGAAGCTATAAATTACAATGATTTTGACAACATTCATTTACAAGAAAACAAAGTAAACATTATGATCGCCCACGGCGCATGGGCAGATGGCTACAATAAAAGCGCCGACATCCCGCTCGGATTTCTGCGCGGAAGGCGGATCGATTACTGCGCGCTCGGCCACTATCACAGCTACGCGCAAAAGCGCATCGATGAAAGAGGGATCGCGGTATATGCCGGAACGCCCGAGGGGCGCGGCTTCGACGAGATCGGCCCCAAGGGGGCAGTGCTGATCGAGGCCGACGAAAACGGGATCACGCACCGTTTTCTGCCGCTTGCTCGCCGCACGCTGCACCATATCGAGGCGGATATTTCGGAGGCAAAAAGCCTGCTTGAGGTTTTTTCTCTCTGCGAAAATGCCTTGAAAAGCGCGGGTAAGAACGACCTCGTGCGCCTTTTGCTCGTGGGAAAAAGGAAGCATCTGCCCGCGATCGACACGCTTGCCGTTTTGCGAAACTTTCAAACGCAATTCTATTATCTTGAAGCAGAGGACCGATCGACCGACGCGCCCGACGTAGAAAAATACAAAAGTGAAAGCTCCCTGCAGGGAGAATTCGTTCGCACCGTTTGCGAGGACGCGGCGCTTTCCAACGAGGAGAGAATGCGGATCCTGAACCTTGGACTTGCCGCCTTGCGCGCAGAGATCGGAGGCGGCGCACGATGAAGCTGATTTACGTACGGGCCGAAAACTTCGGCACGCTGAAAAACTTTTCGCTTTCCTTCGTTGAGGGGCTGAATGCGTATTGCATAGAAAACGGCGCGGGAAAAAGCACGCTGATCGCATTTCTCAAATGCATGCTTTACGGACTTTCCGAGAGCCGCAGCCACGATCTTTCGGAAAACGAGCGCAAGCACTATCTACCCTGGCAGGGGGGCACCTTCGGCGGCACGCTGATCTTGGAGCACGAAAACACGGTGCTTCGCATCGTGCGCCGCTTCGGCGCGCGCCCCGCAGAGGACACTCTCGAGGTCTTTGAAGAGGAAAGCGGCAAGCCGACGGACGTGCTCGGCAAGATCCCCGGGCAAACGATCTTCGGCATGGATGCAGAGGGCTTTTCGATCTGCTCCGTTTTCTCCGAGCGCGACTATGCGCCGCGGCTTGAAAACGAAAGCATGATCGCCCGCATGGGATCGGAGGACAGCATCCGCGGAGCAAAGGATGCTTTAGAGCGGCTTGCAGAGGAACGCCGCATCTATGAAAAAAAAGGCGCAAAGGGCTTGCTTTACGAGATCGAGGATGCACTCTCTCAAAAGAAGGAAAAGCACGAGATACTGACCGCAGAGGCAAAAGAGCTGCCCGAAAGAGAGCGCGCCTTTCTTTCTGCCAAAGCATCCTTGGCGGCATTGTCCGAGCAAAGGCCGAGGGGGGACCTTCCGAAAAAAAGCGCGCGCACGTCGCCCTACGGCGGCATTCTCTCCCTTTCCCTTGCGCTTCTCTTCTCCGTTCTTTCCTTTGCTTTGTCGGGTGTTTTCAAATACGCACTTCTCGGACTTTTGCCTGCCGCTTTTCTTCTTTGTATTGGCATTTACCTTGTTTTTGTAAAGAGTCGTTTGCATTTTAGCAAAAAAAGGGTAGAAAGAAGCAAGCCAAAGAGTGCAGAAGCCATCGACCAAAAGAGCGACTTTGAAGAGAGATACCGCATCTGCGCCGCGTGTGCCCGCGCCTATGAAGCGGCTCTTGCCGCCAAAGAGGATGCCGCCCTGCTTTGTGCCGAGATCGAGGCACTCGAGAAAAAGAGAGAGCGGATCAGGACCCATCTTTCCGATATTAAAAAGACGGAGGCGCTTTTGGCGCGCGCCGCCGACCGTTACCGCGAAAAGCGCGCATCCCTGGCACACGCCTTCTTTTCAGAGCATCTGCACGCACTCGGCGCGCAGGATGCCAAGGGCTATCGAATGGACGAGCGCTTCTCGGTTTCCTTCCTCGAAAACGAAGCCTACCGCACGGCGAACGCCTTGAGCCGCGGACAAAGAGATCTCGTTTCTCTTGCGCGCTCGCTTGCGCTCGCATCGGCACTCCCCGGCGCCGAAAAGCTCCCGCTTCTTTTAGACGATCCGTTTCTTTCCTTTGATGACGAAAGGCTTGCCATCGCCCTTTCCTCGATCGAGGATTTGGCGAAGGAGCGGCAGATCCTTTACCTCACCTGCTCGCACAGCCGCATGCCGTAACGGCGGCTTTCGCCCCATTATTTTGGTAAAACAAAAATTCAAAAAAATCAAAAATACCCCTTGACAACCGAGAACAAAAGTTATATAATAGAGTGTACGACTTTGGGCAATAGCCTAAACTATGCCTTTTTTCGTGCGAAACGTCAATCATCAATGACGGGAGGGATGGTTAGTGAAGCTGGATCTCAGACCGCTTCTGGCAGGCGACCGCTTGCTTGAATTCGATTACGAGCTGCCTCTTGACAGCCATACCGAGGATACCACAAGCTTTCTTTGGGGTACGCGTTTTCCTTCTCCCATGAAGGTGACGGGAAATATTACCAACACGGCCGGATATATGCGGATGTCGCTTTCGCTTTCCTGCGACTACGTTGCACAGTGCGCGAGATGCCTCTCCCCTGTTGAAGGTCAGTTTTCCTTAAGCCTTGAGAAAACCGTTGCGCCTAAGAATTTGCTGGGGGATATCACAGAGGACAAGCTGGATGACTACGCGATCATCGAGGACGGATTTTTAGACATGGACGAGCAGCTGCTCGAGCAGCTCGAGATGGAATTTCCGCTTCGCTTTCTTTGCAAGGACGATTGCAAGGGCTTGTGCCAAAGATGCGGTAAGAACCTTAACGAAGGTCCCTGCTCCTGCACCGAAAAGGAGATCGACCCGAGAATGGAGCCCTTACGCAAGCTTCTTCTGAAAATGCAGGAAGAAGAAAAAGAAGATCAAAAATAAATTCACATAAAGAGATTGCGTTGTCGCAAACTCGTATCAGGAGGTAAACAACATGGCAGTTCCGAAGAGAAAAGTGTCTCATTCCAGAAAGATGAAGAGACGCTCCAGCGTTTGGAAGCTGGAAAATCCCACCAACATCGTTAAGTGCCCCCAGTGCGGTGAGTACAACCGCGCATACCGCGTATGCAAGGCGTGCGGCTACTACAAGGGTGTTGAGGTTATTGCTAAGAGCGAGCCCGTTCAGAAGTAATTTTGACGCTTGCCCTTACACGAAAAAGCGGTTGCTTTTGCCGTTCGGCATGGCGACCGCTTTTTCTTTTCCAAGAAAGGAGAAACTATGATCTATCTTGATATGAAATTTCGCTCCGAGGCACTTTCGGGGAATGCACAGCTCTCCCTGCTTCTGCCCGACGGGGCGGAAAGCTTCAAAACGCTTTGGCTTTTGCACGGTTTGTACGGGGATCACACCTCGTGGATGCGGAACTCCTCGATCGAAAGATACGCATCACAGTACGGCATCGCCGTCGTGATGCCGAATGCACAGAACAGCTGGTATGCCGACACGGCGATTTTCCTTCATAAAGGTCAAAAAGGGGCGAGATATTTCGGCGTGATGAAAACGAATACCGCCGAGATCGACGGCTTAATTCCCTTTTTCTCTACGGTATTTCCGTATCCGCTCTTGACAAAAGAAGCAGGATAATTTATACTTAAAATACCTATTATAGTATAACCAATGCTTCCAAAAAAGGAGACGGCATGAACGAAACTATGTACGACGTTATCATTATCGGCGGCGGACCTGCAGGATACACGGCGGCACTTTACGCCGCGCGCGCGGGGCTTTCCACGCTCGTAATCGAAAAATTTTCTGCGGGCGGACAGATGACCGAAACGCAGTCCATCGAAAACTATCCCGGCTTTGACGAGGGGACGGACGGCTTCACGCTCGGCTTTAAAATGCAGGCGGGCGCGGAAAAATACGGCGCGAAAACCTTGAGCACCGAGGTCATCAAGGTTGACCTTCTCGCAAACCCAAAAGCAATCCATACGGCCAAGGAGGTGCTTTTTGCCAAGGCGGTGATCCTTGCCACGGGCGCAACGCATAAGCATCTCGGACTCGAAAGAGAGGAAGAGATGATCGGCCGCGGCATCGGCTACTGTGCGGCATGCGACGGTATGCTTTACCGCGGCAAGACCGTTGCCGTTGTCGGCGGCGGAAACTCGGCGGCGGCAGACGCGCTTCTGCTCTCGCGCATCTGTGGGAAGGTTTACCTCATTCACCGTCGCGACAGCCTGCGCGCCGAAAAGATACACCACGAGCCGCTGATGCGCGCCGAAACCGTGGAATTCAAATGGAACGCAACCGTAACGGCCCTGCACGGTGACGAAAGGCTTACGGGCATCACGCTCCAAAGCACAAAGACGGGCGAGCGCGAGCAGATCGAGGTAGACGGACTCTTTATCAGCATCGGCCGATCGCCCGAAACCGCGCTCTTCGCGGGGCAGATCGCCTTGGAAAACGGCTATATTCTCGCAGGAGAGGACACGAAAACGAGCATTCCCGGCGTTTTTGCGGCAGGGGACGTTCGCAAAAAGGCACTGCGCCAGATCGTGACCGCAGCGGCAGACGGTGCCGTGGCAGCCCATTTTGCAGAGGAATATATCGAAACGGAATACAGCCGTTAAATTCTAAAAAGACGCATGCAAAGCAGAGAAAGTTCTTTATTATAAAGCGACAAAAGATGCACTCGGAAGGCATTTTTGCCTTCCGAGTGCATCTTTTTTCTTATTTTTGTTTGCATTTTTTATCAAATCGGAACTTCCGTCCATCCGTTTTTAGTCAAGATCAGGTGGGAAGAAAATCCGCAGTCCTTTGCGAGATCCACGGCAAGATCAAAGCCGCAATCGAGAAAATCCTTATGATGGCAGTCGGAATTGATGACGATCCTTCCGCCCTCTCCTCGGATCACCGAAAGAAGCTCGGGGGCGGGGTACGGCGCGGTGCGATAGCCGCGGCCGATCGCGCCCGTATTGATTTCAAAGGGCTTTCCGTATTTTGCAAGACGGCGGACCGCTTCCTTCGCCATGGAAAAATAGCGCGCCGAACGGCGGATCGAAAGCACCTCGTCATACTTCGTGATGAGATCGACGTGCCCGATCACGTCTGCCGCGGGGATCTTATCGAAAAGCTGCACCAGCTCGGCAAAATACGCCTCGGCATACAGCTCCTGATCGCCGCCAAAATGCGCCTCGAGATTTTTCAGCATCAGATCTGCATTATGATCGATCGGGCAAAACACGCCGTCCCTTCGAAGGTTATGAACCGAGGCGATCACGTAATCGTACGGATACGCAAGGGGGGGCGACCAGGAGTCCTGCTCGATGCCGAGGAAAATATCGATCTTATCCTTATATTTTTCCTTCACGCGCAAAACCTCTTCGCGATAGACCCTTTGCTTTTCTTCCGACATCGAAAAATCCGCATCCGAAGCAAAAAACGAGTGCCCCGAAAAGCCGAGCGCCGAAAACCCCTTTTCGATGGCGGCAAGCGCCATTTCCTCAGGCGTATCCCTTCCGTCACAAAAAACGGAGTGGGTATGGAAATTCGTTTTTACCATTTTCAGTCCTCTGCCACGGCAAGATACAGAGCCGTGCTCTCACCGCTCTTTACCAAAAGCTCTGCCACATAGCGACCGTCCAGCGTACTCGTATACACCTCTACGGAGTCTGCCTCAAGGGTAATGAGAAGCGTGCCGCCTTCGTTATAAACGTCGATCTGCTTCTTTTCTTCCACCGTTTGCTCCACGAAGATAAGAGAGGAAGAGCGCGTTTCGATCTTCTTTTCCTCGCCCTTATTGCTGAGCACCGTCACGCTCTGCTTTTCTCCGTCGTAAAGAAGCACCTCGCCCTCTGCCTTTCGCATCAGAACCGAAGAGCCGACAAGCTCAAAGTCGATCACGTCATTTTCTTCCATATCGTAAAGCAGATCCAGATCCCAGTCGTAGATCTTTTTTTGATGAACGAAAATCTCGGCCGCCAGCGCGGTGTCTGCCGCGGTGGCAAGAGACGGGAAGCGCCCGATCACGTAGCCCCATTCGTTGAGAAGGAAATATTCGTCCGCAAGATTGCGCGCCACCCAACGATTCTTCGCCACGCCAACGAAGGTGCTCTGATCCATCGCGGGAATGATGTCTCCGACGAAGCTCGTGATCTTGCCGCGATTGGAGAGCAGCGCGGCCTTAAGCGCATGTGCATTCATATCGAGGATATGATCGCTGATCCGGTAGCCGCGCGCAAGGTTCTCCATGCTCGCATTCAAGCCGAAGGCGCGCATCCGCTCATCATCGGATATAACGCTCTGCTCACCCGGTGCGATATAAAAATCGGGATCCTTTATCACGGTCTTCTCCCCCGTGCGCGCCGAGATCACCTCGTGATGCAGCTTATACTTCACGCCATCTTTCATGAAGGTATACTGCGCCGCACTTGCATCCTCTGCCGTAACGTACTGTGAAAAGATCGTTCCATCCGACAGAATATAAGCGCGGGCGTCCTTCGCCTCGGTGGGAACGCGGTAGATCGCGCAAAGCTGTGCATCCTTATCGTAAACGTACCAGCAATCCACACCCTGCAGATCGCTTTCCACGTGATAATATCGGTCGCCAACCTTTTCGTCAAGGACCGGAAGATCGGCAAAGGCGGAAAGGGTGAAGGCGAGCCTTGCGCTTCCGTTTTTCTCCACGCGGTAAACGCTTTGCTCAAAGCGCACGAGATCCAATACGGGATCGCAAAGCGCGTTGAGCGCGGAGAGCGTGTCGATCTCCGACTTCGAAGCAAAGACCGTTCCGTTTTCATCCAAAAGCGAAAGCGCGTAGGTCGGCGCATCGGAAAGCGCCGTTTCAAGAACCGCGCACCATGCGGCCTCGCCTAAGGCGGCGTTCAAGGAAACGGTGTAAGCAAGCGAATCCGTATCCGTAAAGGCGGCAACCGTTTTTCCGCTCAAAAGATGAACGACCGCTTGCACCTTTTTCCCATCGTCATTTTCGTATTCATACAAAGCCAAACGGCCCTTCGCGACCTTTCGCTCACCGCTGACAGCCTCGAGCCTTTCGATCGAGGCGATCTCGGACTTATCCCGCGAAAGCGATCCCGCCACCGTCCAAAAATCCACCATCGGCGTGCCGGCGCGAATGATGACCAGCGTGATCAGCGCGCCAACGCAAAGGAAAAGAAGCACGAGAAGGACGATCTTTTTACGCATCGTTCCCCTCGCGTCCTCGATCTCGCCCTCTGCGGATATTATCTTTTTGTCTTCCGTATTCAAGTCAAAATCCCTCCGTATATTGAAAAAGTAAAGAATTGTTTTCAAATTTATTATTTCGCGTCATAAGCCTCTTGTAGGATCATGAGGATCTCTTCTCTCGAAAGAAATCTATATGCACCGCCAAGCTCCACCGTGTCCGCAATGCGAGGAAGCATCTCCTTCGTTGCGCCGAGATCGCGAAGAGATAAAGGGAGCGAAAGCTCTATGACGAAATCGCGAAGCCGATCGATGCCCTCCGCGGCAACCGAAGCGGGGTCTCGCCCTTCGGCCGAGACGCCGAAGATGCGCGTGGCAAAGCGCACGAAGCGCGCAAGACCGTCGCGAAAAATATGGCGGTAATAAGGGATGCTGATCGCGGCAAGACCCGCGCCGTGTGCACAGTCCGTATACGCGCCAAGCTGATGCTCGATGGCGTGCACCTCCCAGTCCTGCGTTTTTGAAACGCTCGTGACGGAATTGATCGCCATGGTGGCGCACCACATAATATTGCTTCGCGCCTCATAATTTGTCGGCTCGCGCAGAGCCACCCGCGAAGAGCGGATCAGCGACTCCATCAAGCCCTCCATAAGATAATCGCTCGTATTATCGTCCTCATCCGAAAAATACTGCTCCATCAGGTGCGAGAGAATATCAAAGATACCGCTTGCCATCTGATATTTCGGCACGGTATAGGTAAACTCGGGATTGAGGATCGAAAAGCGCGGGCAGACCTCGGGCGGAAATTCTCTCGCCTCCTTGATGCCCTCCGCTTCATTCGTGATCACAGCGCACGCATTCATTTCCGAGCCCGTGCCCGCCATCGTGAGGATAGAGGCGACCGGGACGACCTCGTTTTCGAGCGGACGAAGCTCCTCCCAATATTTTTGCCATGCATCTCCCTCGCAATACGCGGCGACGGAGATGGCCTTCGCGCAGTCGATCACCGAGCCGCCGCCCACGGCGAGGATCAGATCGATTTTCTTCTCTCTGACGATCTCTGCGCCCGAAAGCACCTCCGTGTATCTCGGATTCGGTGAAACGCCCGAAAGCTCGTATACCTCCTTGCCGCACGCCGAAAGCGTTCGGATCACGAGATCGTAAAGCCCTATGCGCTTGATCGCGCCCTTTCCGTAGACCAAAAGAATGCGAGGGCCGAACGCCGAAAGCGCCTCGGGCAAATGAGAAAACGCCGTGCGCCCGAAATATATTTTCGTTGGATTATGAAACGTAAAATCGTTTAACACGGTATTTTCCCTCCTTTTTTTCTTCATTATACACTTTTTTTTAAAAAAAATCAACCGTATTGCGGCGAAGATTTAAAAAAGAAAGAAAAAATTTAAATCTTTATAGAGAAATTCTTGACTTTAATGGGCTTTTGTGCTATACTACAAAAAGAAAACACAAAAAACGGAGGATGGATCCCATGAAGCACATCAAGACTCTTAAGACCCGCAACCTTTGCGCGAGCGCAAAGAACGGCGGCTGCGGCGAATGCCAGACCTCTTGCCAGTCTGCTTGCAAGACCAGCTGCGGCATTGCAAATCAGCAGTGCGAGAACAAGAAGGAAAGCAAGTAATAAAAGCCTTTCTTTCCATCGGGGCATTGGAAAACTCTTTTCGCCCCTGCGAGGGTGCCTCAAATTCTGTTTTGAGGCACCCTCTTTCCTATCGATCACAACCGATTTTTTTCATAAAGGGATATAGATATGATACATCAGTACAAGCAAAACGGAATGAATATCGTGCTTGACGTTACCTCGGGTGCCGTGCACGTCGTGGACGAGGTGGCCTACGATATTATCGCGATCTTTGAGAAGCAGGATAAGGAATCCGTGCTTTCTGCCATGCGCGAAAAATACGAGGGCAAGGACGGCATCACGCGCGAGGATATCGAGGAATGCTACGCACAGGTTTTGGAGCTTAAGGAAAGCGGACAGCTTTTCACGGAGGATACCTTCCGCCCCATGGCGGGCGAGCTGAAGAGAAAGACCGCGGGCGTGATCAAGGCGCTTTGCCTGCACGTGGCGCACAGCTGCAACCTCAACTGCTCCTACTGCTTTGCAAGCCAGGGAAATTACCACGGCGAGCGCGCACTGATGAGCTTCGAGGTCGGCAAGCGGGCGCTTGACTTCCTCGTGGAAAACTCCGGAAGCCGCCACAACCTCGAGGTGGATTTCTTCGGCGGCGAGCCGCTGATGAACTGGGACGTTGTGAAACGCCTCGTGGCTTACGCGAGAGAGATCGAAAAGGAAAAGAACAAAAATTTCCGCTTTACGCTGACGACCAACGGCGTGCTGATCGACGACGACGTGATCGACTTCGCCAACAAGGAAATGAGCAACGTGGTGTTAAGCCTTGACGGAAGAAAAGAGGTGCACGACCGCTTCCGCGTGGATTACAGCGGCAAGGGCAGCTTTGACCGCATCGTGCCGAAGTTCCAAAAGCTCGTCGAGGCGCGCGGCGGAAAAAATTACTATATGCGCGGTACCTTTACGCACTACAATCCCGATTTTCTGAAGGATATCGAAACCATGCTCGATCTCGGCTTTACCGAGCTTTCCATGGAGCCCGTGGTTTGCGATCCCTCCTCCCCCTCCGCGCTGACCGAAGCGGATCTGCCGATCGTGCTGGAGCAATACGAGAAGCTTGCAGAGCTGATGCTTCGCCGCAAGGCAGAGGGACGCCCCTTTACCTTCTATCACTACATGATCGATCTCGCGGGCGGACCTTGCATCTATAAGCGCATCTCGGGCTGCGGCTCGGGCACGGAATACATGGCCGTCACCCCCTCGGGTGATCTGTATCCCTGCCATCAGTTCGTTGGAGAAAAGGAATTCTGCCTCGGCAACGTATGGGACGGCGTGAAAAACCTCGAAAAGCAGGCGGAATTTGCCGCTTGCAACGTGTATGCGAGAAAGGACTGCGAGGACTGCTGGGCGAAGCTTTACTGCTCGGGCGGCTGCGCGGCCAACGCATACCATGCCACGGGCGCGGTCACCGGCGTTTATAAATACGGCTGTGAGCTTTTCAAAAAGAGAATGGAATGTGCCATCATGGTTGCCGCAAAGGGCATGATGGAAGATGACGAATGATGAAAAATCCAATATTTGATTTTGCCGCCCACTATACAGATGTGGGCGGTGTGCGTATGCACATGCCGGGGCACAAGGGGCGTGCCCTTCTCGGCTGCGAGGCAATGGACATCACCGAGATCGACGGCGCGGACTCCCTCTACGAGGCAAGCGGCATCATTGCCGAAAGCGAGAAAAACGCCGCCCTGCTTTTCGGGGCGCATAAAACGCTCTATTCCACCGAAGGATCCTCCCAGTGCATCCGCGCGATGCTCGCCCTGATCCGCTCTCATGGGGAAAGAATACGAAAAAACGGTTATATCTTGGCGGCAAGAAACGTGCACAAGACCTTCGTGACCGCCGCGGGGCTTTTGGATCTTGAGGTGCGCTTTCTCGCGCCCTCGGAGGGGGCAAGCCTTCTTTACGCCCCGATCGATCTTTGCGCCTTGGAAAGGATCTTCGAGGCGGATGCGCCGCTCGCCCTCTATATTACCTCGCCCGACTATCTCGGCAACGTGGCACCGATCGAGCGCCTTTCGGCACTCTGCCACCGCTTTGGCGTTCTGCTCTGTGTTGACAACGCGCACGGCGCATATCTGCGTTTCCTTTCTCCCTCGCGCCACCCGTTAGATCTTGGCGCGGATCTTTGCTGCGACTCGGCGCACAAGACCCTTCCCGCTTTGACGGGGGCTTCGTATCTGCACTTAAACAAGGGGCTTCCCGACGGCTTTTACGAGCAAGCCAAGGACGCGATGGCGCTCTTCGGCTCGACCAGCCCTTCGTATCTGATCCTTGCATCACTCGATCTTGTAAACGGCCTTCTTGCCGATGAATTTCCTAAAAAAATACAAGAATTTTTACCACTGTGCGAACGCTTCAAGGAAAGGCTTTTGCGCCACGGCTTTACACTCACGGGTGACGAGCCTCTGAAGGTGACGCTGATGCCGAAGTCCTTTGGCTACACGGGCAAGGAGATCGCCGCGCATCTGCGAAGCGCAAATATCGAATGCGAATTTGCGGATGCGGACAGCCTCGTCTTGATGCTCTCCCCCTATATGGACGAGGACGCGCTGACAAAAACCGCCGATCGCCTGACGGATCTTTTCCGCCGCGCTCCCATGAAAGACGCGCCCCCCGCGCCGCATATTCCGCGCCGCGCCGCCTCCATCCGCGAGGCGATGCTCGCGCCGAGTGAGAGCGTTCCGATCGAAAAAGCACTTGGGCGCACGGTTTGCTCGCTTGCGGTCGATTGCCCGCCCGCCGTGCCGCCCGTGATCTGCGGCGAGGTGGCAGATGAAAAGGCACTCGCGATCCTGCATTATTACGGCATAGACGAATGCCGCGTGCGGCTATACGAAAAAGGATAAATGCGCTCTGTGCGCCTTTCATCCGCCAAAAGTCTGCACCTCGATACATACGATAAGAACGAGGAATTTTAGAGAAATACAGCGCGTATTTTATCTTATTTCCCAACATTTCTTTACATTTTTTCAAAAAAAGGAGTTTCTTATGCCAAAGATTTTCAATTTTCTAAACCGTCTCGGCAGAAAAGGAAAAATTGCCCTTTCTCTCGTTTTCGGAACGGTGATGGCTCTCGTTATGTTCTATATATTTTTACCCGCGATCAACCCCTGCTCCGCAGGCTTTTGGATTTATCTTACGGCGGTGCTCTTCTTCTATCTTCTTCCCTTCTTAAATCCCTCGTTTTCTCCCGTGGTGATCCTCGGGCCGAAGAAAGCAGGTGACAAGCCCGCCAAAAAGCAAAATGCCAAGCTAACCTTTAACAAATGGGTGACACTTCCCCTGCTCGTTCCCATTGCCGTTTTGATCCTCGGCTTTTTAATCTCCTCGGAGTTTTTCTTTGCAAGACGCTATGCATCCGTGATCACCGTCAAGGAAGCAGAGTTTTCCGAGGATATGCCCAAGACCGATATGGCAGCGATCACCAATATCGCCCTCATGGACAGCGACAGTGCCGCCATTCTCGGCACGCGCACGCTCGGCTCGCTCTCGCACGTGGTTTCGCAGTACACCTTAAACGGCTACTACACGCAGATCAATTACCATAACACCCCCAAGAAGGTTTCTAACCTTGAATACGACGGCTTCTTCAAGTGGCTCGGCAACCGCAAAAGCGGCGTGCCCGGCTTCGTTATGGTCGATCCCGTTAAGAGCGAATCCCAATACGAGGAATTCAAGACCCCCATCCGCTACGTGGAAAGCGCATATTTCGGTGAGGACCTGCAGAGAAAGCTCCGCATGAGCTATCCCACGAAGATCTTTCACTCGATCACCTTCGAGGTGGACGAGGAGGGCAATCCCTTTTACGTAGTCTCCTGCGCGAAGCCTCGCGTTTTCCTCTTCGGCGCAATGGATATTGCCGAGGTGATCCTCTTTGATCCCGCAAGCGGCGAAAGCAAGATCATGCCCGTGAAGGACGCGCCCGCATGGATCGACGTGGTATATACGGGCGATCTCGCGACCGAAAAGTACAATTGGAAGGGCGCGTATGCGGGCGGCTTCTTAAACAGTGTGATCGGCAACGTCGGCTGCACCGTAGCGACGGACGATTTCGGCTACCTCGTGCGCGACGATGACGTTTGGTACTTCACCGGCGTAACGAGCGCGGTGGCAGACGACAAGTCCAACATCGGCTTTATCCTCTCCAACGCAAGGACCGGCGAATATAAATTCTACCCCGTGGTCGGCGCGGAGGAGCATTCCGCTATGGCCGCCGCCGAGGGCGAGGTGCAGGAAAAGGGCTACACGGCGTCCTTTCCCTCTCTCGTAAATATTTCGGGGCAGGCGACCTATATCTGCGTTTTGAAGGATGATGCGGGGCTCGTGAAGCTCTACGCTCTCGTGAACGTGGAAAACTACAGCATCGTTGCCACCGGTGCAACGCAGACCGACGCTATGAGCGCATACACCAAGCTTTTGAAGCAAAGCAACATCGATATCGGTGATATGGGTGCGGAAAGCGCGACCTTCACCGTTACCGACGTACGCATCGTTCCCGTTTCGGGCGTTGCCACCGTTTATATCACCGCCGACGACGGCAAGGTCTACAAGGGCTACCTTGAAGCCGACGAGGCACTGATCCTCGTGCAGAAGGGCGACACCCTGACCGTCAGCTTCTCGCGCGGTGAGGTCGAAAACGTGCTGACGATCCTTTCGTGGAGCTTCGGAGAATAAACAAAAAAAAGACAGGCAAGGGCCTTTGCCCTTTTTTCGAAATTTCCCGCGCGGAGCGCCCCTTTCATCGGGCGCTCCTTTCTCCGCGAATGCGCGCAAAAAAAGCCCGCAAATATCCCAAAAAAACTTGCAAAAGGCACAAGTTTATGTTATAATAGTATGAAAATCTTTATGTGAGGGTATTTATCATGAGTGACGATCTTTCCTTCAACGGCGCGGAATTTGCCAAGCCCGTGGAAAACAAGGGCAAATACAAAAAGAAGCGACTGATGTTTATCGGACTTTACGTTGCGTTTGCAGGCCTTTGGCTTTATATCGCCTTGGGACTGACGAAGGCGGCACCGATCATTGCGATCCTTCCGCTTCTTCTCTACATCCTTTATCTTGCGACCTGGCGCTACTGCAACTTTGAGTGGCTGATCCGCGTGAACGTCGGCAAGATCACGCTTTACCACGTTTACAACAAAAAGGAAAAGGAAAAACATTCCTTTATGGCAAAAACGATCCTTTCTGCTCTTCCCGATACGCAGGAGAATTTTGACAAGCTGAAGGCGGGCGCCACCGTGCTTGACTTCCGCACCGCACCCGACGAAAAGGAAGCCTATCTCTTCCTTTACGAGGAAGGCGGCAAAAAAACCTTGGTTCGCGCTTCGGTTTGCCGCGCAGTCGTGGTTGCCGCGCGCAGATACAGCGAGAACGTCATTGTGGATAAGGATTTCCTTCTCGTATGATTTACAGTTAAAAAAAGTGGAACCGTTGATCGAAACGGTTCCACTTTTTTATATTAAGAGAGAATCAATCGGGCAGTGCCGAGAGAAGCTTCTCTGCCGCTTCTCTGTCAAGCATCTGCACCTTGACCTCGTTGGCAAGTGCGTTGGTACGCAGATGAAGGATCAGCGTATAGATCCCGGCGCGGGCGCGCAGGGGGGTGGTCACGTCCTCTACGGCGACCAGAGAGCGGCGAAGCAGCGTAGTGATGCGCTTCTGATAGCCGCCACCGTACACCGTGATGCGATCCTCGGAGATGGCGATCCCCGCCGTTTTATAAGCAAGAAGCGCACCGAGGGCGTAGAGCCCCGCGGCGATCGCAAAACCGACCGCAAGCAAAACGCCGACGATGGAAAGCGCGATCGAGGGTGCCTCCAAAAAATACATCAGGGGAAGCACGAGTGTCGCAGAGAGGGCGGTGATAAAAGCGATCACGAGCGTGCTCCACGAGATAAAGGGGAAATAGCGCACAGCGCGCGCTTCTCTTTCCAGCGGCACGTATGCGGGAAGGAGCGAGGCGATGATATCGGCCGCCTCATGCGCCTGACAAAGCGGCAAAAGCATACCAATCATGGAAGCGTTTTGATTTTTCTGCTCGTCTCCCCCCTCGTGATAGCCGATGACCTCAAGCGTGAGAGTTGCATATCCGAAGAGGCGCTGAATAAGCCCTTGGCGGATCACGATGCCTTGAATGCGGTCAAAGCCGAAGCTGTTTTCATGGTGCGTAAGAAGACCGTAGGAAATTTCAAGATCCTTCGCCGTTTTGCGAATGCGGAAACGGTAAAACCCGATAAAGGACTGCAAAATGCTTGCAAGGAAGGTGAAAAGCGCAATGCCCACCGTCGCGATCAAAGCAAGGATCATCACCGGGATGAGGACCATAAACGCCTCACCCAAAAGAAGCTGATACAAAAGAGGAAGAATGCAGAAATAGGTAAAAAGGCAAAGCACGATCACCGTCAGCGTTCCCAGCGCCGCAGACGCGATATTCAAAAGCGAATAGACGAGCTTTTTGCCCGAAGAGAACACGAGCTCTCCGTTGTCTGCACATAGCACCTGCTCGGCGGGGGCTTGCTCGGCAGCGAGGGGATCTTCCGCGGAGATCTCTTCGCCGTTCTTTTTTGCCTTCAGCAG
This sequence comes from Clostridia bacterium, assembly GCA_017504785.1. Taxonomy (GTDB): domain Bacteria; phylum Bacillota; class Clostridia; order Oscillospirales; family CAG-272; genus UBA1740. Next base: position 37,742 of record JAFVQL010000074.1, read on the forward strand.
CGCAAGAAGCCGATCCGCCTCGGCAGCACTTTCATAGATCAGGATCTCGGCAGTGGCTGAGGTATTGGTCGATCCGCTGTCCACCGTGATCACCGCGAGGCCGAAAAGACGCTGAATGAGGTTCTGCTTTTTATTGATGGCGTGCATCTTGCTATATTCAAGAATCGAGTTCTTGCGGAAGAATACGCCGCGCGTAACGCGGACGTCGCTTTCCGTCAGCGTGTAGGATGCAAAGCGAAGATAGAACACGCGGTAAAGGATCAACGCCGCATATACGGCAAGTATGCCGAGAATAAAGAATGGAAGGGCCTTCAGATCCCAGCCGATCATCTCGCCCGCCTCGTCCTCTACGATCAGCGCGTCCATAAAAACGAAGGCAGCGATCAGGGTGATAAAGATATCCGCGACAAAGTGATAATAGAGGTAATTTTTACTGAATTTCTTCATTCGCCTTTTCCTCCACGCGCTTTTCAAGATAGCCCTCCAGCACCTCGATCATAAGGTCTGCCTCGGACTTCAAAAGGCAAGCAAGATTGAAGTTTGAGCCGGCCGTGGAGATCGTGACGCCGCCAAGACCGAGAAGCATCATGATCGGTCCCTCAAAGCGATGCAGATCCTGGATCTGGCATACGGGAATGGTGACCGAATGGCGGAAGATCACGCCGTAGCGCACGACGATGCGCTTTTCGTCAAAGCCGTAAGCATAAAGCTTGTAACGGTAATACGGAAGGATCAAAAGAAAAGCAAGCGAGATCAAAACGGGAATGCCCGCGCAGATCAGCACTGCGGTGCGCGCGCCACCTGCCGATGCAAGGATCACGGCGGGAATAAATGCGCCGAGGATCGCGACGGCGGCAATGCCGCATCGAATGTAAAAGAGCTTTAAGGCCTTCCTCGGTAATTGGTTCATTTTCATGATCGGGTTCTCCTAACTTTATTTTTAAAGATTCGTTTTTTGCCGTGCGGGAGGAATAAAATCAATACGTAGAATTTTCGAGTCGAACGCGAGCGTGGCTTGCATACCTCCAAAATTCTTCCTTCCACTTCCTATATTACCATACCGCGCGCGTTTTTTCAAGAGCAAAAACGTTTTTCGCACTTTAAAATCATCCAAGCCGCATCTTGCATTTTTAGAAAAAGAAAGGAAGCCGGGAGATACTTCCTCTCTTCCTCGGCGGCTGCATATATTTTAAATAATCTTTTAGAATAAAAAAGAGACACCGTTTAGCGTGTTATCCTTAACGGAGAACACGCTAAAACTATAATTGCCCTTACGGTCAAGTTATGAGTTATGAGATACTTTGTATCGTTATGATTGGCTTCGCCAAGTTTAAGGTTTGATGGCAATCATATCATAACATTTGCGTAGCAAATTCATAACGGTGAGCGAAAGCGAGCCTCATAACTCTAAACTAAAACGAACAGAAAAAGAGCAGACATGCAAGATCGTCTTGCGTGTTTGCTCTTTCTGTTTGTGTAGGGGTTCCCCGAAACGAAGCATGAGCTTTGGGGGTTCACGTATATGGGTTTGGGCTTAGCCCATAATGCGTTTGACCGGTCAAATGCGATGCTCGCACTTAGCAGTGTTTTCAAATTCTCCGCTAAGAACATCGCCGTTCCACAGTGTCTCTTTTGAATTTTAAATGCGCTCCTTGTTTTGGCGAAGAGATTTTGAGGATAGTTTTTTGTTATTCGACCCGACGGCGTAGATAACTACGGCGAGAGTGAGAAAACGGAAAAATAAACCAAAATATCGAAGCCAAAAATCACATGGAGAAGTTCTTAAAATAATTCTGGATCAAGATAATGGGCGTACCCTTATCGCCGCTACCGCTGGTAAGATCGGCAAGGCTACCGAGAAGGTCGGTGATCTGTCTCGGGGTGGTGCCCTGGCTCTTCATGTTGTTTACAAGATCCTGCTCTTTGTTCTTGATGATGTCCTTCATTGCGGCAACCGCTTCCTCGCCAGAAAGGCCTGCAAGCTCATTGTCTGCAACGTACTTCAGCTTGATCTCGTTGGGCTTGCCCTCGAGAAGCTTCGTGTATGCGGGAGAGCAGACCGGATCGGCAAGCTCCCAAATACCGCCGACGGGATCCTTGAACGCGCCGTCTCCGTATACCATGCACTCGATGTGCTTACCGGTCATGCGGAAGAGCTCCTCGGAAAGATCGTCTACAAACTTCTGGCAATCTCTCGGGAAGAGCTTTACGCTATCCTCGGTTGCAAGGTTCGAGCCGAGAACGCCGTACTGCTCGTTGTATCCGCTACCGTCTACGCTGTGACAAAGGATCTCATCGAGGCTGACAACCTTCTCTGCGCCCGCCTTGAGGAGCGCCTTCTTGGTTCTCTTTCTCGAGTGAATGTCGGCATTGATAACGAACTTCGTGTATTTCAGAATCTCGGCAGGATTGTTTGCCAAAATTACCTGACAGTTGTTGCCCGTCTGCTGATAATACTCAATATAGTCCACGCCCGTGAAGGTGTGACGCACGTCACCGAAGGTAGCCTTGAACTCCTCTGCGGTGAAAACGTCAGAATAAGGATTCACGCCCTTTTCGATCAGCTGCTCGGGGGTAACAAAGCTATTACCAACCTCATCGGAGGGATAGGAAAGCTGAATGATCAGCTTCTTTACGCCCTTGGCGATTCCCTTCAGAATCATGGAGAAGCGGTTTCTCGAAAAGATCGGAAGGATAAGACCTACGGTTTCATCCCCAAACTTCTCGGAAACGTCCTTTGCGATCTGGTCGCAGGTAGCATAGTTGCCCTGCGAGCGTGCAAGCACGGCCTCGGTTACAGCAACAACGTCCTTGTCCTGTAAAGGAAATCCATGCTCCTTCGAGGCGTTCACGACGCAATCAGCGGTGATTCTAACAAGGTCATCTCCCTTTTTGATAATGGGAGCGCGAATACCACGCGATATAGTTCCCTGATAATCCATTGTATAAGCTTCCTTTACTGAATTTTTTTAACGATATATTATAACACATATTTTTGTGTTTGGCAATCGTTTTTCAAAAAAAAATGCATTTTTTTTATTCTTTACATTTTCGACACAATCGCGCGAGCAGAATCCTCTTGGAGCGCGGGAACACACGGTATTTCCGCGGAAAAAGAAGCGAGGGCGGCGGCTCGAACGCCCGAAGCGGTTCATTTCATCTTTGGTGTTTTTTCACAGTTTATGTGCTGCAACAAAAATTCCGCACACGAAACGTGTGCGGAATTTTTCACAAGACGAAATGCTTTCCGCCGTGCGCTATTAGATCTCAACGAACTTGCCGGCCTTCGTAGCCTTGATCGCCTTATTGTTCAGGTAGCGGATCAGTCTATACGGATTTTTCACGAAGCGAGCCTCGAAATCCCACTTGCCCGCGCAGTCGATCTGCACGTGACCGTAATTGAAAATACGGCCGCGGAAGGGTCTTTTCAGGTTGGTTGCCGTCGTGCCGATAAAGATCGCAGAATTCTCCTGCTTATTGAGAACGCCCCAGTGCTGAATGATCTTATCGTTATAGAATTCAAGATAACGGTTTTTCACGATCAGATTCATGATCAAGAACCAGATGATCGGAATAAAGAAAAGCAAGCCCGCAACCGCAAAGAATACGATCTCAAGTCCCAGATCTACAAAAAGATCCCATCCAACCAGGAAGAGCGGAACGATCGCGCCCCACATCAAAAGCCAAAGAAGGAGCTTCCAAAGGCGAAGATTGCGCCAAATACTCGTTTTTGCTATGTAATTCGGTTTCATACAGACCTCCAAGCGTGCATAGAGCTATCAATCGATAACTCTTTTTCTTTTATTATATCATAGGTATATAAAAATATCAATAACTTTTTATAATTTTTTTTGCATTGCGCCATGGTGGAATACGCTCCGCTTTTTCGCCTTCACGCCCGCGCATCTTGGCATTTCTACGAGCGCGGCCTTTATCCGTGCGGCATAGTTTCGCCCCCTTCCTTTTGAGCAAGGCGGTCGCGCGCAAAACCCAAGCATCGGATCTTCCTCTCACAGAAGCCGAGCGGCGGCACGTTTTTAACAGTCAAAGATGCAGTAAAAAATCAAAAATGCAAATATTTGCTTTCATTTTTGCTGTTCAGCCGCGAATCAAACAAAAGATCAGTATACATAAAGCGCACGATCTTCTATATGACACTCTTTGTAAAAAAGAGCATAAGCATATGCGTAGTGCCCTTAAGGACACTACGCAACGAAATAAATCCCTTGAGGGATTTGTGAAATGCACTTTGTGCGTGAAATTCGCTTTCAGCGAGTGAAATGCCTGCGGGCGTGAGGGGATTTATTTCATTTCACATCGAGC